>NZ_RZTE01000006.1:59763-99108 GCF_003997415.1 Mesorhizobium sp. M7A.F.Ca.MR.245.00.0.0
GATTCCGCCGCCGTAAAGCCCGGCTCAAATGTCAGCGTTCATTTGATGAGGAGCGGCAAATCCTTCAGGAACGCAGCCCGGGTCTTGAGGCCCTTTGGCATGTCGGTACGGTTGGCATCGACGACAAGCCGCGCAAAGACGATCTGGCGGCCATCCTTGTTCGCCCATCCGACGAACCAGCCAAGCGAGCGCTTGTCCTGGACCTTGTCGGCGTCGTTGCGCAGCCTGGTGCTGCCGGTCTTGCCTTGCACCGTCCAATCCCCGGCCTGGAAGATCGGGATGATGGCTGATGTCATGTCGTAGGCCTTGGCCGAGACAGGCAGCTTGCGGGCCAGCAGCTTGCGCAGGAATTCGACCTGCTCGACCGGCGTGATCTTGAGCGAGGAATTCACCCAGGACTTGGTCAAACCATCATTCTTGCCGGGATTACCGGAAACATCGGCATTGCCGTAGTCGAATTTCGAGGCATAACCGGCAAAACTCTCAGACCCAAGCCGGCGGGTGATTTCCCGGGAAAACCACAGGATCGAATCTCGCTCCCAGACCACCGGATCGACGGTCTTCTGATCCCGCTTCACCGCGTTGAATTCAGGCTTGTAATCCCAGCTCGGCGTGTGCTCGTCGCTAAGGATCCCGCTGTCATAGCCGATCAGCGACAACGGCACCTTGAACGTCGAAGCCGGGCTGAACCGCTGGTCGCACACCCCGTCCTGGTAAAGCGTCTTGCCGCTCGCCGCATCGGCGATCACCGTGCACTGCACGTCCCCCAGCGGCGCCGATTGCGCGCGCAACGGAAATCCCAGCAGCCAGGCGAGCAGGAACAGTATCCCGGCAAAGATGAAGGGAAGACGGTCGAAATTGCGCATTTGTCTGCTCGCTCAAGAAGGGGGTTCGCGAGCGGCTTAGCGGGGTCTCTTGTCTCGATTTTGTCTCAAATGCGCAGTCTTTGTGCAGGCTGTTGTTAACCCTACCGGATCGTAAACGGGCAGAGCCGCCGGTACCTGACCGACGCGATCACCCCTGCGCTTCGCCGCGCTTGCTGCCGATCCGCCAGTACCGCCATGGCGTGAACCAGACATAACGATCCCCCAGCACCTCCGGCACGCGGTCGATGCCATGCGTGCCGAATGGCCCGCAGCGCAGCACGCGGAAGAATCCCATCCAACCGCCGGCCCACAGGCCATGGCGGGCGATCGCCTCATGGGCATATTCTGAACAGGTCGGCAGATGCCGGCAGGAATTGCCGACAAAGCCCGACAGCGTCAGCTGATAGAGGCGCACGAGCGACGTGCCGAGGAGACGGCCCGGCGTCTTGCGCCATGGACCGGGCCAGTTGCGGCCGCGTTTCGGCGGCCGGGCGATATGCGCATGCCCATGCTGGTCGCGCACCACAGTCTCCGTATCGCGTTTCCCAAGCGATAGATGTGAGCTTCCACTGGAGAACGCAATCCCCACTCCTTGCGCGCACTCAGTCGTCACGGGCGGAACGGCGAAACGGCTGCCAGTCAGCCGAAGCCACCCACCGGCCACGACTGGTCGGCTCTTCGTAACGCTTTTCATGCTGTCTTCTGTCACGCCATTGAAACGTTGCGATCCGCATGACATCGCCAAAGATGCTCAGCAACTGGATCATGGTCGGTCTCCTTTGATGCGATTAGACCGCCGCTGGCCTTCGCCTTCAAACGAGTATAATTTCCACTTCGGATAATCCTGGGTTATGTGAATGAAGCGCGGACGCTTGCCGCTGACGGCATTGAGAAGCTTCGAGGCGGCGGGCCGGCATCTGAGCTTCAGCCGGGCCGCCGAGGAGCTTTTCGTCTCGCAGGCGGCGATCAGCCGGCAGATCCGGGAACTCGAAATCTTCCTGCATCAACCCTTGTTCGAACGTCACCATCGCCGTGTCGAGCTGACCGACACCGGCCGACGTCTGCTGGAGCAGCTTGTCAGAAGTTTCGACGCCATCGACACCTTGCTTGGAGAACTGGTGGCGACACCACCGCAGTCCGTGGTCCGCGTCAGTGTCGAGCCGTCGCTTGCATCCGTGTGGCTGGTGCCGCGGCTCAACCGGTTTCGCCAATTGCGGCCTGACATCGACGTCTCGCTCGAGGTCGACCCAAGGCTGATCGAGTTCCGCAGCGATCAGCCGGAGCTTGCCTTACGCTTCAGCACGCATGCCACCGCGTGGCCGCGCAGCCAGGCTGAGCGGCTTGCCTCGACGGTCGATCGCCGGTCCTGTCGCCGGCGCTGCTTGCCTCTGGCCCCGCCCTCAGGAAGCCGATCGATCTTGGCCGCTACACGCTCTTGCACGAGGAGAACCGCCAGGGCTGGGCGCGCTGGTTCGAAGCGGCCGGCGTGCCCGCCGACGCCATACCGGCGCGCGGGCCGATGCTGGCGGATGCGTCGCTTTCAAAACAGGCCGCTTTGCTCGGACATGGCGTGGCCTTGGGCGATCTCTTGCAGATCGGCGGGGGAATCGCATCCGGCGCGCTGGGCAAGCCGTTCGACATCGACGTCGCATCCGGCGCCTATTGGCTGGTGGCCAGAAACTTGCGCGACCTCTCGGAACCGGCCGCCGCGTTCGCCGACTGGCTCAGAAGCGAATTTGCCGAAAGCAGGCGGGTGCTGGAAGCGCAGGCTTGAACCTTCCGGCCGGGCTCGCTACTTGGCCTTCTTGCGGTATTTTTCGAAGAGTTTGTCGAGCGTATCCGCGGCCGGAAGCTCGCCCGGTGAGTCTTCTCCCAGGTTGAATGTGAGCATGACATCGCGCCACATATCGTAGTGGGCAGCATATGATGTCAGCCTGGGAAATGGCGCGCAGCGTGCGATGGCCCGGACGGCGGACTCGGCAACCTTGTCCGGCGGCGTCGTCACAGGACCGAGGATTTTTGGCGGGCCTGCGAGTGACCCGTCCTTGTTCAGACTGATCTGGACGCGTGCAATGCTGTGGGTGTTTGCAGGCATGTTCCAACAATGCTGGATTGCCTTCATGAGATAGTCGCCGATATCGTGCTCGACCGCTACGTCTGCCCGGCTCGGGGTCCCGCTCAACGCGAGTGAGCCAGCAAGGCTCCCGGCAAACACCAGGCTTTGGTAGCCAAACCCCAAGGTCAGGCCGCTTCTTCGGCGCGCTTCTTCTCGATCTGGCCGATGGCGTCGACCACGGCATCGAAAGTCAGCATGGTCGAAGCGTGCCGCGCCTTGTAGTCGCGCACCGGCTCCAGATATCTGAGATCCGCGAAGCGACCGTCCGGCGGGGCGCCATTTTCCTTGAGCATCTTCAGCATGGTGTCGCGCACCGCGCGCAATTCCTCAGCACTCGCGCCGACGACATGCTGCGCCATGATCGATGACGACGCCTGGCCGAGCGCACAGGCTTTCACGTCATGGGCAAAGTCCGTGACCAGGCCGTCCTGCATCTTGAGGTCGACGGTGACCGTGGAACCGCATAGCTTGGAGTGAGCCTTGGCGGTCGCGTCAGGATGATCGAGACGGCCGATGCGGCCAATGTTCCCGGCAAAACCGAGAATTTTCGCGTTGTAGACCTCGTTTATCATTATTTTCCAATCCGTCGCCGCCAAGCGAACAGCGATTGCCGCTGTCGTGTCTTCCTTTCGCTCGCTATGACCTTATATAATGCTGGCAGTCCGGTATCGACAAGAACGACGAAAGCCAATGTCCTTGCCGGGAAGTTCACGCCACTTACGGGGCTGGAAACGGGGCGAGTTTCCGACACCGAAAGGTCGTGGTCCGTTCAACTCGTTCCTCCGCCGAGAGGGACTACGGGAGACGCCTTTATGGATGCCGTCATCAAGAAGCTCATGCCACAGTCAGCCTATATGGAAAAGCCGGTCACCGACCGGCCAAGCGAAGCTGAAGTCGAAGCCGCCGTGCGCACGCTTTTGCGCTGGACCGGCGACAATCCGGACCGCGAAGGGCTGGTCGACACGCCGAAGCGGGTGGCAAAGGCCTATCGCGAAATGTTCGGTGGTTACGACATGTGCCCGGCCGACGAACTCGGCCGCACCTTCGAGGAGGTCGCCGGCTACGATGACCTGGTCATCGTCAAGGACATAACATTCCATTCGCATTGCGAGCACCATATGGTGCCGATCATCGGCAAGGCACATGTCGGCTATCTTCCGGACGGCAAGGTCGTCGGCCTGTCCAAGATCGCCCGCGTCGTCGATATCTTCGCCCATCGCCTGCAGACGCAGGAGGCGCTGACGGCGCAGATCGCCGGCGTCATCCAGGAGGTGCTCAATCCGCGCGGCGTCGCCGTCATGATCGAGGCCGAGCACATGTGCATGGCCATGCGCGGCATCCGCAAGCAGGGTTCAACCACGCTGACCTCGACCTTCACCGGCGTCTTCAAGGATACGCCCGAAGAGCAGGTTCGTTTCGTGACCATGGTGCGTGGCGGCGGGATCTGAATGGCCCTGCGACTTCGCTAGATAAGGACCGGCGATGTCGGCATTGGAATTCCCGAAAGCTTCGTCAGACAAGAAGGCCATGGAGGAAGGCGCGGTGTTTTCACCACGCTTCGATGCCGCTGGCCTCGTCACGGTCGTCGTCACCGATGCCGCGGACGGCATGCTGTTGATGGTGGCGCACATGAACGCGCAAGCGCTGGCGCTGACACTGGAGACAGGCATCGCCCACTACTGGTCGCGCTCGCGCAACGTGCTTTGGAAAAAGGGCGAAACATCAGGCAATTTTCAGCATGTCGTCGAGATGCTCACGGATTGTGACCAGGATGCCATATGGTTGCGCGTCAAAGTGTTAGGCCACGACGCAACCTGTCACACTGGCCGGCGTTCATGCTTTTATCGGACGGTGGGGCTGATCGATGGCAAGGGGACGCTTGCCGACGACGGCAGCAAACCGCTGTTCGATGCGGTAAACACGTATCGGAAACCACCAGCTTGAACCTTCTGCCTGACACCAACCACACAGATTCATCATTTCGATACGGCCCGCTCGTATAGTGGCCGTGGGACAAGGGAGATCATGATGCTCGAGTGGGCGTCATTGCGTAACAGACCAGATGTCAGGGAGGCCAACGGCCTGTCCTCGTCAGGCGGCGCGTCCGAAACGAACTCCCAGAAGAAAACAGCCATTTCGCTCGCCTTGGGTGGCGGTTGCGCCCGCGGCTGGGCGCATATCGGCGTGCTGCGCGCGCTCGACGAAGCCGGCATCGAAGTGTCGATGATCGCCGGCACCTCGATCGGCGCGTTGGTCGGCGGCTGCTATCTCGCCGGCAAACTGGACGAGCTCGAAGAATTCGCCCGCAGCCTGACCAAGCGCCGCATCTTCGGCCTGCTCGATCTCAATTTGCGCGGCAGCGGCCTGTTCGGCGGTATGAAGCTCGATGCAAGGCTGCGCGAGCACATGGCCGGCATTCGTTTCGAGGACCTTGCCAAGCCGTTCGTCGCGGTCACCTCCGAAATCCGCACCGGCCACGAAATCTGGCTGTCGAGCGGCTCATTGATCACCGCCATGCGCGCCTCCTACGCGCTGCCCGGCGTGTTCGAGCCGGTGAATTGCAATGGCCGCGTGCTGGTCGACGGCGCGCTGGTCAACCCGGTACCGGTTTCGGTCTGCCGCGCCTATGAGCAGCCGCTCGTCGTGGCGGTCAACCTTCACTATGATCTGTTCGGCCGCGCCGCCGTCATCAAGCACAGCGCCGGCGAGCTGGTCGTTGAAAAGGACGCGCCGCGGCCTGGTCAGATCGACGCCGAGCGCCAGTCGCATCAGACGCGGCTCGGCATCACCGGCGTCATGGTCGAGGCCTTCAACATCATTCAGGACCGCATTTCGCGCGCCAGGCTTGCCGGCGACCCGCCTGACATGTCGCTGCAGCCGAAGCTCAGCCATATCGGCCTGACCGAATTCCACCGCGCCGACGAGGCGATCAACCTCGGCTATCAGGCGACGATGGCGCAGATCGGCGAACTGACCCGGCTGCAGACCGTTCTCGCCTGATCAAAGCCTACGCACGAGCCGCATCGCTGATGCGAAACTGCACGGTGCGGTTGCCGTTCCAGTAGTTGCCCGACAACGAACCGGCGACGTGGATCGTCTTGCCCCGGTTCTTGAACAGGAATTCGCCAAGTGCGGTATCGACAGCGCGAAAGGCGATCGCCTGGATGCGGCCGCCGCTTTCCGATTGCAGTTCGACGCGGATGTGGTTAGTGCCGACCGGCCGCGCATCGGCCAATCGGTGGCGCGGCAACGCGAAAACAGGGGCCACATGCCCGGCACCGAAGGGTCCGGCCTGTTCCAGCGCGTCGAGCAGGCTGAGCGTCGCGCCTTCAGCGGCAAGTGCGCCGTCTATGGCCAGGCTTTCCTCGCCCTGCAGGCGAAACACGTCGGCTGCCGCCCGTTCTTCGAAAAACGCCCTGAGTTCGCCAAGCCTTGCCCGCTCCACGGTGATGCCCGCCGCCATGCCATGGCCGCCGCCCTTGACGATCAGACCGGCAACGGCCGCCTCGCGCACCAGCCGGCCGAGGTCGAAACCCGAGACCGAGCGGCCCGAACCGGTGCCGATGCCCACAGCATTGAACGCGATGGCGAAGGCGGGCCGCCGGGCATGATCCTTCAATCGCGAAGCGAGCAGGCCGACAATACCCGGATGCCAGCTGTTGGAGGCGGTGACGACGATAGCCGGGCCATTGCCGCCGGCGAGCTCTGCATCGGCCTCGACGCGCGCCGCCGCGAGCATCTCCTGCTCCATCAACTGCCGTTCCTGGTTGAGCCGGTCGAGCGTCTCGGCAATGGTGCGCGCCTCGACCGGGTCGTCGGTCGCAAGCAGCCGGCTACCAAGTGCGGCATCGCCGATGCGTCCGCCGGCATTGATGCGCGGGCCGATCAGATAGGCCAGATGGAAAGTGCTGATCGGCTCGCCGATGCGCGACACGCGTGCCAGTGCCGCCAACCCTTCATTCTTCTGCTGGCGCGCCATCTGCAGCCCCTTGACCACGAAGGCGCGGTTGACGCCGGTCAGCGGCACCACGTCACAGACTGTGGCCAATGCCACGATATCAAGCAGCGAAAGCAGGTCCGGCGGCGTAGCATCGGCCATGCGGCCGCGCAGGATCCTGGCCGTCTGCACAAGGGCGAGGAAGACCACGCCGGCGGCACAGAGATGGCCCTGCCCGGAAAGGTCGTCGTCGCGATTGGGATTGACGACGGCAATTGCCGCCGGCAAGGCACCGCCGACCTGGTGGTGGTCGAGCACCACGACATCGGCCCCAGCCTCGTTGGCGGCATCGATGGAAACGGCGCTGTTGGTGCCGCAATCGACAGTGACGATCAGTGTCGCGCCACGCGAAACAAGTTCGCGCATGGCATCCGGGTTGGGCCCATAGCCCTCGAAAATACGATCCGGAATGTAGATTTCCGACGGCACCGAGAAATGCGTGAGGAACCGCTTCAGCAAGGCCGACGAGGCGGCGCCGTCGACATCATAGTCGCCGAAGATCGCCACCTTTTCCTTGGCCATCACCGCGGCGGCGATGCGGGCCGCCGCCCTGTCCATGTCGGTCAGCGATGCCGGATCCGGCAGAAGATCGCGGATCGTCGGGTCGAGAAACCGCTCGGTCTGTTCGGCGGTAACACCACGGCCGGCAAGCACCCGCGCGACGATGTCGGGCACGCCATGGCCTTGCGCGATGGCGAGCGCAATCATGTCCTGGCGTTCTGTCAGCCGATGTTCCCAGGAAACCCCTGATACCGACTGCCTGACATCGAGGAAGAGGCGTTTTTCGCCGGTCATACGCTTTGCCAACTCATCGTTGGCCGCACGATAATGCATGTCGCCCATAAGTGGGCAGCGGTTTTGGGGCGACGACCTGCATTGGCAACAATTTTAAGCGCGTCGCGTTCACGCGACGCTCTATAGGCCAAAGGCAGGCAAAGCCAAGCGATTCACGGGTGCGCGCGGTCCCGAAATAAGTCAAGAAAACTGCGCTTTCCGCTTTTCAGCCTGGCGCCGAAGCCATTCGTCGGCCGCATCGCCCATCGTCTTTTCCACACCGTCCTTGAGCCAGGCCATGAAAGGCCGGTCAAACCTGAATGCATCGCCGCATTCCCGGATGAGAAAGCGACGCACATTCTGGGTGTTGCGATAGGACTTTGTGATGGCGGTGGCACGCGAAATCGGATCCGCATGCCAGTCGAACGGTTTCATCGTCAAATCCTTGCAGCCAGCATCGGATGCGCCCGAATGGCTAGCAATTGCAAGGTGGCTTCGCAAGCGAGCGTCAGAACTTATCCAGATCCTGATGGCGGGCCTTGATCTCGCGCACCGTCCGCGACGACGAGCGCAGCACGATCGTGTGGGTGGTGATGTAATTGTGGCCGAACTTGACGCCAGCCAGCATGTTGCCGTCCGTGACACCGGTGGCCGCGAACAGCACATCGCCGCGCGCCATGTCCTCCGTCCGATAGACCCGTTTCGGATTGGAAATACCCATCTTTGCCGCGCGAGCAACCTTTTCCGGCGTGTCGAGGATCAGCCTGCCTTGCATCTGGCCGCCGGTGCAGCGCAGCGCGGCAGCGGCCAGCACGCCCTCTGGTGCGCCGCCAGTGCCGAGATAG
This sequence comes from Mesorhizobium sp. M7A.F.Ca.MR.245.00.0.0, assembly GCF_003997415.1. Lineage (NCBI taxonomy): Bacteria > Pseudomonadati > Pseudomonadota > Alphaproteobacteria > Hyphomicrobiales > Phyllobacteriaceae > Mesorhizobium > Mesorhizobium sp. M7A.F.Ca.MR.245.00.0.0. Next base: position 68,362 of record NZ_RZTE01000006.1, read on the forward strand.
ATGTCGATGCCGGTTTCTTCCGGATCCGTGGTGTGGATGACGCCGGCGACATCGCCATCGCCGATCAGCCGGATCGCGGCACCCGTGGCGCGCACGGCATCGATCAGCCTGGCATGACGTGGCCGGTCGAGAATGCAGGTGGTGATATCCGATATGGCCACGCCCTTCGCCCTGGCGAGGCTGGCGATGTTCTCAGCCGCCGAGGCGTCGATGTCGATGACGCCGTCCGCATAGCCCGGACCGATGGCGATCTTGTCCATGTAGACGTCGGGCGCAAACAGCAGGCTGCCCTTTTCGGCGATCGCGATGACCGCGAGTGCATTGGGCAGGTTCTTGGCGCAAATCGTCGTGCCTTCGAGCGGATCGAGCGCGATATCGACGGCCGGACCTTTGCCGGAGCCGACTTCCTCGCCGATGTAGAGCATCGGCGCCTCGTCGCGCTCGCCTTCGCCGATCACCACAGTGCCCTTGATGGCAAGCCGGTTGAGTTCCTGGCGCATGGCGTCGACTGCGACCTGGTCGGCCGCCTTTTCGTCGCCGCGCCCGCGCAGCCTGGCGGCCGCGACGGCGGCTCGTTCGGTGACGCGCACCAGTTCCATGGTGAGTATCCGGTCAAGGCCGGCGACGATGTTCTGGGCCACATTCATCTGGTGATTTCCTCGTTGGCAATGCGGCCTCCCGCCGGAGGCGGGCCTGTTTTGTCAAACCAGCATGACAACGGCAAGACCTACCGAGGATTTTATCGAATACCCAACAATATCAATCGATTAAACCGCATCCTGAAACGAGACTGGCCCGATCGCCGTGCGCCGGGCCAGTCTCAAAACGGTAAAAATGGCGGCGTTCGCGGCCTAGAAAACCGCGAGGTATTTGAGCAGTGAAATGATGCCGATGATGATGACGATCACCTGAACTATCTGTCTCATCCGGCCATCGAGCGGCAGGCGTTGAACCAGATAGAGAACGAGGATGATGACGAGGAATGTGATCAGGATGCCGATCAATGCTGATGAAGCCATGGTGCCCTCCTTAAAAGTGATGTGCTGAAAACAAGAGAGTGGGCCGGAAGCCCGGCCCTATCGCGCTGCGGTCAATACCAGCGGCGGGAGGTATCGTTCGTCGATTGACCAATGGCGAAGCCGGCCAGAAAGCCGAGCAGGCCGATCACGCCGACCAAAGCTGTCGTCGTACCTGGATTTTCACGCGCGACCTCTGAAACAGCCTGAGCCTGGCTGCGCAGCTGTTGCGCCGTACGCGAAGCGCGGCTCGCGGCCGTGTCGTACAACTCGGACGCCTGTTCGCTGGCGTCGTCGAGCATCTCCGCGCCCCGCGCCGAAATGCTCTTGTTGATCTTGGTGATCTCCTTGCGCAAATCGGCAATCTGCTTTTCCAGCGTCTTCTGGATGTCGTCGATATTAGGGGTGTCGGACTTGTTGGTATCGGCCATGAAGCGGTTCCTCTGGTTGCTGACCAAGAGAACGGCGACGACACCAATTCGTTCCCGCGTGGCGGCTGTCCCCACCAGACCAGACCTCAATGCCTGCGGGATTCCTGTCCCGCAGGGCCTATCGGGCGAAAGCTACCCTGCCCGCTCGATGCGGATGACCTGCGGCTTGTCAGTCAGATGGCCATCCTTGGTGATGCCATCGACGGCCTTGCGCACAGCAGCCTCCGTCGTCTCGTGGGTGACGAGGATCACCGTCTTCTGTGCCGCCGCCTCGCCATTGACCGCGTGCTGGACGATCGATTCCAATGAAATGTCATTATCGGCCATGCGCTTGGCGATTGCCGCGAAGACGCCGATGCGGTCATGCACGGTCAACCGGATGAAATAGCCGCCGGCATGGCTGCGCATCTGCGCCTTCTTGTAGGGTTTCAGCTCCTTCGCCGGCCGTCCAAAGACCGGACCATGCTGGAAGCCTGGCCGGCTCTTGGCGATGTCGGCGATGTCGCCGATGACGGCCGAGGCGGTGGCGTTGCCGCCGGCACCGGGGCCTGACAGCAGCAGTTCGCCCAGAATGTCGGTCTCGATCGCCACCGCATTGGTGACGCCATGCACCTGCGCGATGACCGATGCCGTCGGCACCATCGTCGGATGCACGCGCTGCTCGATGCCGCTCTCGGTGCGCTGGGCGACACCCAGCAGCTTGATCCGGTAGCCAAGATCGGCGGCCGCGCGGATGTCGGCCTGGGTGATGTTGGAGATACCTTCCATATAGATGTCGTTGGCGGCGATCCTGGTGCCAAAGGCAAGGCTGGTCAGGATCGACAGCTTGTGCGCGGTGTCGTGGCCCTCGATGTCGAACGTCGGATCGGCTTCGGCATAGCCCAGCCGCTGCGCGTCCTTCAGGCAAGCATCGAACGCGATGCCCTCGGCCTCCATGCGCGTCAGGATGTAGTTGCAGGTGCCGTTAAGGATGCCGAACACGCGCGTAACCGAATTGCCGGCCATCGCCTCGCGCATGGTCTTGATGACGGGAATGCCGCCCGCCACCGCCGCCTCATAGTTGAGCAGAACACCCTTTTTCTCGGCGATCTCGGCCAGCGCCACGCCATGCTTGGCCAGCAGCGCCTTGTTGGCGGTGACGACGTGACGGCCGGCTTCGAGTGCCGCTTTCACCGACGAGCGCGCCGGGCCCTCGTCGCCGCCGATCAGTTCGACGAACACGTCGATTTCTGCGGTCTGCGCCATCTTGACCGGATCGTCGAACCACTTTGCCGAGCTCAGATCGACGCCGCGATCGCGCTTCTGGTCGCGCGCCGAGACGGCGGTGACGATCACGTCACGGCCGCACTGGCGGGTCAGTTCCACCGCTTTGTCGCGCAGCACGCGCGCCACCGACGCGCCAACGGTGCCGAGGCCGGCAATTCCAACACGCAATGCTTCAGCCATGTCCGGCGACGTCCCTCAAAGTCAGATCGAATTTGCGTGCGGCAAGCTTACCGGTGAGCGGAGAGCGGCACGACATTGTTGGGCTGCTTGGCGCTGGTCGACAGGAAGCGCTTGATGTTGCGCGCCGCCTGCCGGATCCTGTGCTCGTTCTCGACCAGAGCGACGCGCACGAATTCGTCGCCATGCTCGCCGAAGCCAACACCGGGCGCCACGGCCACGTCGGCATGTTCGATGAGCAGCTTGGAGAATTCGAGCGAGCCGAGATGTCGGAACGGCTCCGGGATTGGCGCCCAGGCGAACATCGATGCCGCCGGTGCCGGAATGGTCCAGCCAGCGCGGCCGAAGGCATCGACCATCACATCGCGGCGCTTGTGGTAGATGTCGCGCACTTCGGCGATGTCGGCGCCGTCGCCATTGAGCGCATGTGCCGCCGCCACCTGGATCGGCGTGAAGGCGCCGTAATCGAGGTAGGATTTCACCCGCGTCAGCGCCGAGATCAGCCGCTCGTTGCCGACGGCAAAGCCCATCCGCCAACCGGGCATGGAGAAGGTCTTCGACATGGAGGTGAATTCGACGCAAACGTCGATCGCGCCAGGCACCTGCAGCACCGAAGGCGGCGGATTGCCGTCGAAATAGATCTCCGAATAGGCAAGGTCGGACAGGATAATGATGTCGTTCTTCTTGGCGAAGGCGACCACATCCTTGTAGAAATCGAGCGAGGCGACCAGCGCCGTCGGGTTCGACGGATAGTTGAGGATCAGCGCCAGCGGTTTCGGGATCGAATGTTTGACTCCGCGCTCGAGCGCCGGGATGAAGCCGTCGTCCGGCTCCACCTGCAGCGAGCGGATGACGCCACCCGACATGATGAAGCCGAAGGCATGGATCGGATAGGTCGGGTTAGGGCATAGGATCACGTCGCCGGGCGCCGTGATCGCCTGCGCCATATTGGCGAAGCCTTCCTTCGAGCCAAGCGTGGCCACCACTTGCGTGTCGGGATTGAGCTTCACGCCGAAGCGCCTGCCATAGTAGGCGGCTTGGGCGCGACGCAGGCCCGGAATGCCGCGCGACGAGGAATAGCGATGCGTGCGCGGGTCGCGCACGACCTCGCACAATTTGTCGACGATAGCCTTGGGCGTCGGCAGGTCCGGATTGCCCATGCCGAGGTCGATGATGTCGGCGCCACGCGATCGGGCGCTGGCCTTGAGCCGGTTGACCTGCTCGAACACGTAAGGCGGAAGCCGGCGAACCTTGTGAAATTCTTCCATGGCAGTTCCAGACAGCGAAGGGGGTGTTGGGCGCGCGCTATATACTTATTTGCAGGTAGGGTCGAGGGCGGGGTCGCATTTGGCTTCGATCTGCTTCAGCGTTTCGTCGCCATGCTTCTTGGCCAGATCCGTCAGCGCCGCCTGGTTGGCGACCTTCGGGCCGCCGCCCTTTGCCGCCTGCGCATTCTCATCCGCCTTCAATTGCGCGAGCTTGGCGTTCTTCTCGGCTTCGGTGAACTGAGGCGCCGCCACTTGCGGCTTGATGTTCAGGTTCGGAAAGGTGCCGGTATCCTTCGGCCCCGTACCCGCAGCGACAGGCGTTGGGCCATTCGTGTTGGTGCTCGAGCACCCGGCAATCCCGATGAGGACGATCGCCGCGCCGATGCGGCAAAAACCTCCGGCACCGAAAAAAACAGTCTCGCCAATATTAATCGTCATATTGTTTCCCTGGCAGCCGAGGTAGAGCGAGATTGGCCCGGTCGGATGTCCCATGTTAATATGTCAAGAAAAGGCCTCGGGAGGAACCCCGCCAACCATGTCCAAAACACCCGATTCGGGCAAAGCGGAAGATGACGAGCCTTCGACCGTCGAGCAATATCTGGTGAAGGACCCGGAACGCTTCGCCCTGAACATGGCGCGCATGATCGAGCAGGCCGGCAAGGCCGCTTCCGCCTGGGCCGAGCCGCGCGAAAAAGGCGACGTGCGCGACCATGTCGCTGAGCCCGTTGTCGATATGGTGAAGACCTTTTCCAAGCTCAGCGAATACTGGCTTGCCGATCCGCAGCGCGCGCTGGAAGCGCAGACGCGGCTGTTTTCCGGCTATATGACGGTCTGGGCCAACGCCATCCAGCGCACCAGCAACGCCGCGCAAGACACCGAAGACGCGGTCAGGCCGGAGCGCGGCGACAAGCGGTTCCTCGACCCGGAATGGGGCCGCAACGCCTTCTTCGATTTCCTCAAGCAGGCCTATCTCGTCACCTCGCGCTGGGCGGCCGATCTGGTCGAGCACGCCGAAGGCCTTGACGAGCACACCCGCCACAAGGCCGGCTTTTACGTCAAGCAGGTGTCCAACGCCATCTCGCCGTCGAATTTCATCCTGACCAATCCGGAACTGTTCCGTGAAACCGTCGCGTCGAACGGCGAAAACCTGGTGCGCGGCATGAAGATGCTGGCCGAGGACATCGCCGCCGGCAAGGGCGACCTGAAGCTGCGGCAGGCTGACTACTCACCCTTCGAGATCGGCAGGAACATCGCCACCACTCCCGGCAAGGTGGTCGGCCGCAGCGACGTCGCCGAAATCATCCAGTACGACCCGGCGACCGAGACGGTGCTCAAGCGACCCTTGCTGATCTGCCCGCCATGGATCAACAAATTCTACATCCTCGATTTGAACCCGCAGAAATCCTTCATTCGCTGGGCGGTTGAACAGGGCCACACCGTGTTCGTCATCTCCTGGATCAATCCGGACGAGCGCCACGGCACCAAGAGTTGGGAAGCCTATATCCGCGAGGGTCTGCAATACGGCCTCGACACCGTCGAGAAGGCCACCGGCGAACGCGACGTCAACGCGATCGGCTATTGCGTTGGCGGCACGCTTCTGGCGGCGGCACTGGCGCTGATGGCGCAAGAGGGCGACGACCGCATCAAGTCGGCGACCTTCTTCACCACGCAGGTCGACTTCACCCATGCCGGCGACCTGAAGGTGTTCGTCGACGAAGAACAGGTCGCCGCTGTGGAAAAGTCGATGAGCGAAAAGGGCTATCTCGACGGCACCAAGATGGCGACCGCCTTCAACATGCTGCGCTCAGGCGACCTGATCTGGCCCTATGTCGTCAACAACTACATGCGCGGCAAGGATCCCCTGCCCTTCGACCTGCTCTACTGGAATGCAGATTCCACTCGCATGGCGGCGGCCAATCACTCTTTCTACCTGCGCAACTGCTATCTCGAGAACAATCTTTCGCAAGGCACGATGGAACTGGCGGGCCACACGGTCTCGCTCGGCGACATCACCATCCCGGTCTACAACCTCGCCTCCAAGGAAGATCACATCGCGCCGGCGCTTTCGGTGTTCCTCGGTTCGAAATATTTCGGCGGCACGGTCGAGTATGTGATGGCCGGGTCGGGCCATATCGCAGGGGTCGTCAATCCGCCGGCATCCAACAAATACCAGTACTGGACCGGGGGTACGCCGACGGGCGACTTCAGCCAGTGGATAGCCAATGCCACCGACCATCCAGGATCCTGGTGGCCGCACTGGCAAGACTGGATAGAGGCCAAGGACAACACCCGCGTGCCTGCCCGCAAACCGGGCAAGCATATGAAAACCTTGGGTGATGCTCCCGGCACCTATGTGAAAGTGCGTGTGTAACGGACTGTAATGTGTGGTGAGTTGACGGACTGTCAAAAGCGGGCGAAATGGTGTCGTCAACCATCAAGCGGCCGTAATTCGGCGATCACCGCAAAAATACTTTCAGGCTTGCGGATTTGACACAGGTCTCGTTTCCGGATCGGAGACAAAGGTCACCCTGGCACCGACGCATGCGTGTGGCGCCAAGGATATACCGACCGGACATCGAGGGGGAATTTGACTTTGAAATCAGCAGGATGGAGCCTCGCAAAGGGAGAACGCCGCGCCATTGTGGCAGCGCTCTGCTCCTTGCTTCTGGCCTCCTGCACTTCGGCTGGCGACCCGACAATGTCGGTCGGAATGCCCGGTTACAATGCCACCGCATCGGATATGAATGCTGCCTCAAGTGGCAAGTCGGCCGCTGTCGCCGATTCGTCCGAGGTCACGACCGAGCAGACGACGGTGATGACGGCAAGCGATACGGCGCTGCCTGAAAAAGTCGCCTACGTGCCTATGTCCAAACCGGGAGCTGCCTTTCCGCTGACCACGCCGGCGGGCGCCGAAACCATCGTTGGAAACACGCCGCAATCGCTGACGCAACAGGCACAGACCGCGCAGCAAACCGACGCGACCGCCCAGCAGATTGCCACGGCCAACGGCGACGTGGCGGCACCGGAGCCCGCTGCCGCTCCGGCCATGAACAACCCGGTCTATGTGACGGCTGGCGAGATGCCGCAGGCCGAAGCACCAAAAAAGAAAGGCTTCCTCGCCTCGATGTTTGGCGCAACGCCAGCCTCGGCGACACCAACCCCCATCATCAGCAACGCCCGAACGGGCGAGCAGCCCCTGGCGCAGGCAAAAGCGGCGCCAGCAGCGGCAAAGCCGATCATCACGCTTGCCTCGGCCAGTTCCACGGCCAAGCCGGTGCAACTGGCTTCGCTCGGCGACGATAGCAATCACATCACGGGTAGCGACGCCCTGCCCGGCGTGCGCCAGACGGCCCTGTTCGAGATCAAGCGCAAGTCCGGCCTCGACGACGAAAGCGACGTCGACCTCAACGAGGATGAGGGGCCAATCGGCGGCTCCTATCAGGTTGCGTCAGCCGCCGGCATGGCCCGGTTGGCGCCCAACGGGCTGCTCAAGCAGAACGAAAGCGTCGATGTGGCCTGCCTGAAGCCGTCGCTGGTGCGCGTGCTGAAGACGATCGAAGGCCACTACGGCCGCAAGATGACGGTGACGTCAGGCTATCGCGACCCGGCCCGCAACCGGCGCGCCAACGGCGCCAAGAATTCGCTGCACATGTATTGCGCCGCCGCCGATATCCAGGTTCCCGGCGTTTCGAAATGGGAACTGGCGAGCTACATCAGAAGCATGCCCGGCCGCGGCGGCGTCGGCACGTACTGCCACACAGAATCGGTTCACGTCGACGTCGGCCCCGAGCGCGACTGGAACTGGCGCTGCCGCCGGCGCAGCGGCGGTGACGGCTAGTCTAGCAGACGGTCTTAGGCCTATTAGCAGCCAAGATCGTACCGGTGACCATTCTGAGCATTCGGGATTAGCCGAAGCCTCCCACAAACTTCGTCATCCTAGGGCGAGGCTCCGTCGCGGAGACCCTGGGATGACGAAACGATGGGTGTCGCCGCTAGTTATCAAAGCCTGCCAACCCTCGGGAAATCGTTGATTTGGCTGGCTCGGAAAAAAGTTGTCCAAGGTGGCACCTGACGGGTTGCCGGTTGCGCACAACGCCAGTATAAGCCGCTTCGTCTGAGCGCGCCCATCGTCTAGCGGTTAGGACACCGCCCTTTCACGGCGGTAACAGGGGTTCGATTCCCCTTGGGCGTACCAGAAAAATAATGCGTTTAGCGCAAACCTCCCTCCCAATGTGGCCAATTTCGCCTGGCTCTCTGCCGCGGTCTTCAACTGACGCGCAGTCTTCCGCGATCACACCATAGGCTAACGCGGCCACACAGGTCATAATCCTGCTACAAAGTGGTCGATTCCTCAGGGATGTAGCCGCTCCAAGAGCCCGCCGCAGGTCGCCCCCGTGGCGGGCTTTTCATTGCACGGTCGAGTTGGGTTCTCGGGCACTGCGACAATGAGAAAGCCCCGCAGTGGTAAGCCCGCATTTATTGCCTGGTTTCCCGGCTTTAAACAGCTGACTTCGCGGTGTACGGATTCGGGCAAACAAGCCGGATACTACCTGATGAAGGCGAGCCACCACGGTCAAAGAGTGGGTGTTGCAACCCCCTCGAGCGCAATGATCCTGGTGTTGGCGCAACGCTTCCGGATTTCAATAAGGCGGGCGTATTCCGGCGAATTGTACCAGCCCATCAACGACGTCATGTCGGGGAATTCGATAATAACCAAACGGTGTGGCTCCCAATCGCCCTCCAAGACCTTGGTCGCACCGCCACGACCTAGATATCTCCCACCATAACGCTCCTCGGTGGCTGGCACATCCCGCCGGTATTCCTCGAACGCGGCAGCGTCCTTTACGTCTACATCCGCGATCAGATAGGCGGCCATTTTCGCTTCCTCCTTCTCGACGGCGCCCGACCGTTACGCTCCGGTCGCGGGGGCGACGCCCGCCGGTCAAGACGCCCCTCTTCAGCGCTTCACCGGCAACCGCCGATGCGAAATCAAAAGCCGGTTACAATCCACGGATTGGCGTCGTATCCGAGGCGCGGCTCTGCCTTTGCGCCGCTATCTTCCGATTTGGCTGTTCCGGTGAAACCACAGTCCAGATTTGGAGCGGGCTTCTTGGCTGACGGGTTGGTGGAACACAAGGCGGCGGCGTCACTGACCGCCGCCTTCTTTTCCTTGGCAACAGCGACACCAGCCGCAGCGAAGACGACAGCCGCGCAAAATACAGCCACTCTCATTGGAACCCCCACATTGCACCCGACGGATGGTCGGACATGATGACGTTACGTCATCTTAACATTAGCACTAACGAATATATTAGCTAGCCCTGTGCCATCAAAAGCTGGCCGGAGTGCCAAGCTTGCGTCGTGGCCGCCAAAACCGGTGCGATCTGGACACCGGCCGGCATGAGTCGCATTCTGCCCGTTGGAGAAGGGTGTGGATAAGCCAAATACAGGGGCTGATCAGGCTAAACGCTGGCGGGACCTGGCCCTGCGCGGCCGGAGGCGTCTGTCACACAACGTCATGTCGTGGGCGCTGATCCTGACGGCGATAACCATTCTCGGTGGCCTGATCGCGTTCAAAGCGTACAAATGAGCAGAGCCCAAGCGCGCATTCTCGCCGACGGTTATCGGCCACAGCCTAGCCGCTGCCAAGCAGTGGCACGGTAACGGTTGTCGCGTAGTTGATCGGGAAGGAACTGAAGTAGGGAAAGTCGATGACGAAGGCATAGGCGGCGGTCAGATGCGCCATGCGGAAGCCGCCGCTCACCGGGTCGATGGCGATGGTGACGTTCACGTCCTTGAACCCCAAGGCCTGCAATTTCTGCGTGGCGATCGATTGAATGTCGGCCTGGGTCAGCGTGTTTTTAAGCTGCAGCGAGCGCGCTGACGTCTCCAGCGTATAGCGAACACTGGAGACCGAGTGCATCGACCAGCCAAAGGCGAATATTCCGAACAGCAGCATGACAAGGAAGGGCGCGATCAGCGCGAACTCCAGCCCGGCCCCGCCCGATCGATCCCGCCGGAACGCGCTTACCCTAGCGGACACGGATCGTCTCCTGGTGACCGATGACGGTGGAAGTGGCAAAGGCGCCGAAGGCAATTGGCGGCACCCAGGTGCCCGATGCCTGTATCTGGACATAGACCGCTGGCACCTTCGGCCCACTGCACATGGTGGACGCGTCGACCACCGTCGCCCCGCACATACGGATGCGGCTTAGCGTGACCTGGCCGTCTTCCGGCCGATTTTCCCAGCTCGCAATGGCAAGGGCCTGGGTCGCTGCATCATCGGTCGATCCGCTCATGACCAGGTTCGCGGCGGTCTTCACACCGGCGCGCATCGACAGTGAACTCGTTACGTAGGACCAGCCGTCCAGAATACCAAGCAGCACTAGGCACAGAATCGGCAGCACCATCGCGAACTCGACCGCCGCAACGCCCGAATCATCGCCAAGGATCGGTATCGATCGGTGACGCACGGCGCTACTCGGACAGTGCCACGGACCGCGCGGCTGGAATGTTGGGCACTCCGAGGCTCGAGCAATCCTGATTGATGGTTGAGTTACCGGACCATTGGATCGTATTGGCGACGACCCTGGTGCAGCCGCCATTGCCCGAGAAGTTGCCAAGATAGTTCACTTGCTGCTTGGGGAAGTAGATGGCCCCGGTCAAAAGCGAGTCCGCTGTGCCGTTGAATGTGCTGGATGCGATCATGCCGGTCCTGTCGCCGTAGAACAGAACGCCTGAGTAGGTGCCCGAAGTCGCCGCGCTGAGCTTCACGGACGCATTGCCATTCATGCTGACGGTCGAACTGCCCGACATGAAGATGGTCACCCCGCTGCCGGTGATGGCTGCGTTGGCGTTTATCTTGAAACTGCCCTGGACGACATAGACGCCGGGCGAAAGCGTGACATTGCCCTTCAGGTTCATGCCGCTGCAATAGGTGCCTGGACCGAGCGTCGCCTTGTTGTCGTTCTGGCAGGGGGTCGCGGCCACCGGGGCCGGCAGGTCGACAAAGGGATCGCCGGCAGGCAGTGCCTGGGTGATCGGGACCGCGCAGACGGTGGTGACGGGGTTGCTGAGAGAGACACCGCCTGCCGATATCAGGCAATCGGCCTGCAGGCCGGCCGAACCCTGAACCTTGATGGCGTCCGAGGCGATCGAATTGGACATGACCGAGCAGCCGTTAAGCTTAACGCTGGTGCTGCCGGAAAACAGCGCCGCCTGCGAAGCGGACGGATCGAGCGCGAGCATGCAAGCACTCGAGGCATCGGTAATAACGGCCACCGCCCTCGCCTGTTCGGGGACCTTGTCTTGCGTGAAGATCAGGGTGAACATCCGGTCGAGCTGCTGGCCGACGATCACCTCGACCGCTTTTTTCGCCGTATTCGGGCCGGAGGCCGGCGGCGTGTTGACGACGATCGTGCCCGAGCCCAGTCCGTTCGACGCCGCGGACTGGGTCGCAGCCGCGACGATCGTCGGCTTGTCGGAACCCGAGATCTGTTCGAGCGCACCGGCATAGGCGGCTGCATCGGCCGTCGCCTGTAACCTCAGGCTGTTGTAGTACCAATAGGAGGTCTCGACGCCGAAGCCCGCAGCGCCGACAACGACCGGCAAGGTCAGAGCAAAAATGGTAGCGACGTTTGCGCCCGTGCTCCGGCGCATGGCGTCCATTACAAGCCGAACACGGGTGAAGCTACTCAAGGCCATGGTTTAAATTAGAAAGCACGCATAAATGAACGAATGGCTAAAAAGTTCGTTGCATTTTTGAGCAGTGGTCCATTGGCTTCAAAAAAGAAGTGTTTCGCTGGCTGACCAACGCGCAAGCGCATCGATGTCTCAGAGTGGGCCGCCCCTCAAGGCCGGCGGGAAATTGCCGGATTCGCAGCCGAGACCGCGCGAACAACGACCGGGTCTCGAAAAACACACCGGAGTAAACGTATTTACAAATTACTGATGCATGTATGGAGGATGGAGGTTCAGGATTTGCTTCAAGCGGAAAGAATTGGCATCGACTCCGCGACCGTATCAGCCAACATCTCTCGCTGCACGGCCAGGAAAAACCTGCGCACTTCATCGCTGGCTGCTGTTCTGTCCCTGCCGGACCCGACGACGAGATCGAGCAACTCCGACGCCTTGGCTCTCCAGAACGAGGTGGCGGTCTCGCCATGCAGGTTGCCGAGCTTGGCAGCAACCTCCCTGACCAAGAATACCTGACGGTCGATCGGGAACGCACGGACTTTTTCTGGGGACATCTTCCAAACCATGAGACTGACGCAACGAATCAACCATTGCCAACAAGCAATGGCGTAGCCGGGAAGGTGGAAACGGAAGCTTAACGGCGCTGAGGTGGGTGCAACGTGGGGCGGTCGTCGGGGACGAAAAGGGCGCAGCCCTACGCACGCGCCATCGCCATGTGCGTTCAACGCGATTGTTGACGTAGGAATCGGGGCAAGCGAAACGGCGTCGGCCCTCAGGCCTGGAGCGCCCTCGCCTCACCGCCGCGCTTGCGCGGCGTCATCATGTCTCTTGCCATTAGTCCGCTCGCCCGGCAAAACGCCATGAACGCCCGGCAGGCGTCCTCGGTCTTGACCACGTCCACCGTGGCGCCAAAGCAGGCGTTGAACGCTTTCTGATAGATCGGGCCCTGACGGCGCGCAGGCCAGTCCTGGAGAAAATCGAGCGCCTGTTCGACGCCATAGATCTCCTCGACCGGCAGACCGGGTCCAGGCGCTATGCGCACCGGCACCTCGAATTGCAGTCTGTCCATTTCCTGTCTCCCGAACCGGCGTCACCGCAGCAACGCCGTTCGTCGTCAAAAGTTGCTTTGATCGGCTTTGACCCAGAAATGTGTCGTCACTTGGGTCGCTGAACCGCCACGCCGCCCAGAATAGATCGCGCTCCCGAGATATGTCTTGGGCGACATACGCTCACTGGTTCGCCGGATCCGTCTCCGCGTCGAAGGCCATGCGAATGGCGGCGATCAGTACAAATACCGTCGGCACGGCGAAGATGCCGCCGAGAACAAGGGCCGCCATCGCCGACAGGCCGAGCGTCTCGGCAACCGCCCAATAGACGGTTCCGATGCAGATGAGCGCCTGGACGCAGAGGAACGTGGCAGCCGAGGCCGCGCGCGACAGGGTTTTGAAAGTCTTGATGCGTTGTTGCATTGAAATAATTCGGAAATGACGCGCCGCGCGACCGCTGCGCGGCCGACAGCCGCCGCACGATCACGACGCGAACAGGAATAGCGATGAGGTGGGGGTACGGCCCTGGGCCGCTCAGGCCGTGATGGTCGGGGGTGCGCGCGGCTGGTTGGTGCTCGCCCCGGGAACCGAGGCGGCCCCATATCCCGAGACCATCGCTCTTTGCGATGGCCGTTCGGCCCAAAGAAAAACAGCGGCGGGGACCGGAAGCGCGGGGTGGCCGCCGGCGAACTTGACCAGGACCGGACGGCCGGCACGAACCTCCAGCGCTTGCGCCTTGCCGGTGACACGCAGCAGCGCCGCCACTTCGCCCGACCGCTCGACACCGACGCTGACACCGCTTGGCGCAGACCCCGCAAAGCCTGACGCCACCGGCAGGCCGAAGCACAGCATCGCGAGCAGCACCATGCCCATCAGGCATGAGCACGCTGCCGTCAGCGGCGCTTCAGGCCATCCGGTTTGCCTGGCCGCCGCGCAGGGACGCGATCTCGAAAACATCACCCGCCCTAACGCACCATGGCCAGAAAGGGAAGCAAACCGGGCAAAAACTGGCAAGACATCGCCCTTGCGAGGCAAATATCGGGAAGCGCGCGGCCGCATCAGACAGTTCTTCCTTGAACCTTTTGCCCTCAAGTGCCAAATCTGGGGAAATTTTCACGCTGGCTCTCCTGCAGAGCCCTACCCGCTACACGGACAAAATGGTCACCTATCTCGACGCTGCCACGGCCCCGCTCAGAAATACCGGCCAGATCCGCCTCTATGGCGAAGACGGCTTTGCCGGCATGCGCAAGGCATGCGATCTCACCGCACGCTGCCTCGACGAGTTGGTGCCGATGGTCCAGCCCGGCGTCACCACCGAAGCAATAGACCGCTTCGTCTTCGAATTCGGCATGGACCACGGCGCGCTGCCGGCGACGCTCAACTATCGCGGCTACACGAAATCGTCCTGCACCTCGATCAACCATGTCGTCTGCCATGGCATTCCCGACAACAAGCCGCTCAAGGATGGCGACATCGTCAACATCGACGTCACCTACATCCTCGACGGCTGGCACGGCGATTCTTCGCGCATGTATCCGGTCGGCACGATCAAGCGCGCCGCCGAGCGCCTGCTCGAAGTCACGCATGAATGCCTGATGCGCGGCATTGCAGCGGTCAGGCCTGGCGCCCGCACCGGCGCCATCGGCGCCGCCATCCAGACCTTTGCCGAAGGCGAGCGCTGCTCGGTGGTGCGCGACTTCTGCGGCCACGGCGTCGGCCAGTTGTTCCATGACGCGCCGAACATCCTGCATTACGGCAGCGCCAATGAAGGCGTCGAGATGCGGCCAGGCATGATCTTCACCATCGAGCCGATGATCAATCTGGGCAGGCCGCATGTGAAGGTTCTGTCGGACGGCTGGACTGCGGTGACGCGCGACCGCTCGCTGTCGGCGCAGTACGAGCACACGATCGGCGTGACCGACACAGGGTGCGAGATTTTCACGCTGTCGCCCAAAAAGCTCGATCGCCCCGGCCTGCCGGCTTAGAGCGCGTCTGCCCGGCAGGAGGCCGTCTATGCCGACTGCACGCCAGCGGCATTCGGCAGGTCGATGGTGACGACCAGTCCGCTGGGCTGGTTGTCCTCCAATTCGATCCTGCCGCCGTGACCCTGGACGATGTCGGCAACAATCGACAGGCCCAGACCGAAGCCATGCTTCGATGCAATGCCGCGCGACGCGTCTTCCTTGAAGAATGGTTCGAAAACACGGGCGCGTGCCGTCATCGGAATACCCGGCCCGTCGTCCCCTACCGTGATGCGCGCCGCCGTGCCGGTCGCCGTCAAGGCGACCGTGACGTTGCCAGCGAATTTGACCCCGTTGTCGCAGAGATTGGCGATCGCACGCGCCAATGCATTGGGCTTGCACCAGCCCAGGAGCCGGTCCGGCCCGGAATATGAGACAGGAAATCCGACATCGGAGAACTCGGCGCAGACGGTTTGCAGAACGCTGGCAATGTCGGCGAGCTGCAGCTTCTCCGTCGAAACATCGTTGCGCAGATAGGTCAGGGTCTCGTCGATCAAGATTTCGATGTGCTGGACATCGGACAGGATTGCGGTTCGGATGGGGCCATCATCCATACGCTCGGCGCGAAGCCGCAGCCGCGTCAACGGCGTGCGCAGATCATGACTGACGCTGCGCAACATGCGCGTGCGATTTTCGATCATCGTGCGGATGCGCGTCCTCATCCTGTTCAGGGCGCGCGCCAATCCCACCATTTCAATGGAGCCGTGTTCGACGAAGAGCTGTTCGCCATTCTCAATCTCGGCCGAACCGACTGCTGCCGAGATGCGCTTCAATGGATCCGTCACGGCCCAAACCGCAAACAGCCAGATCAGCACGGGCAAGGCGACGAAAGCCATGAACCTGTAGAACGAGGCACGGACGAGGCCCGATGTCAGCCAGGAATCGGGCATGCCGAAATGGGCCAGGACGTCCTGCTGGTCCAAGTCGATGACAAACGCGTATCGGCCGCCGATCCTTAGCCAGCGTCCATCAACCGTCCCCCTGTCGATACGCAAAAGCCATTCGACACTTCGCCATTGCAGATAGGACTGGGGAATGCCGCGTATCTGGTCCTTGGGCAATATCTCGAAATCAAAGCCGGCCCGCTTTGCTGTCGCCAGAATTGCGCCACGCGCCTCCGCCGGCGTTTCTTGCAACAAGGCAGCAACAACGCCTGCACGCCTTGCGTTATCTTCCGCGGCGGGAAGGTCGACGTTCTCGATGAAACTCTCAACGACTGAGCCGACGAACATGATCACGATCACCGCGATGAAAATGATCGCCACAAACTGCCCACGCACGGACTGCGGCAGGAAACGGCGGAGGATACCACTCATGCTTCCTCCACCGTCGCGGTGAAGATGTAGCCACCCAACCGAACGGTCCTCAAAAGCACCGGATCGCGCGCATCCTTTTCGATCTTCCTGCGGATTCGACTGATATGGACATCGACGCTACGCTCAATCGGCCCCGCGAGCCCGGCATGGGTTACGCCCAGAAGTTCCTCGCGAGAGAGAACCCGGCCCGCATTGCGACAAAACGCAAGCAACAGGTCGAATTCATGCGTCGTGGTCGTAACCCGCGCATTGTTGGGGTCATGCAATTGCCGGCGTATTGGATCGAGGCGCCAGCCGTTGAAACGGAGCACCTTCGACCAGTCCCGCTCGTCTGGAGCATAGGCTGTACGGCGCAGCAGCGCCCGTATCCTGGCCGTCAGTTCGCGCGCGCTGAACGGTTTCGTCACATAATCGTCGGCGCCGATTTCCAGCCCGAAGATGCGGTCGATTTCCTCGCCGAGCGCGGTCAGCATCAGGATCGGAATGTTGGTTCCGGCACGAAGACGGCGGCAGATGTTGAGACCATTTTCGCCCGGCAGCATGACATCGAGCACGATGAGATCGAATTTCTGGTTGCGAAGCGCGGCGTTCATCTGGACGCCGCTCTCGGCAATTTCCACGATCATGCCGTTGTCGGTGAGCGTCTCGCCCAGCATGCGCGCGATCTCAAGATCGTCTTCGACAATGAGGATGCGCGAACCTTGCCTGGCCGACCTGGATTCGGCGCTCAAATCGCTTTGGTGCCGTTGCTGTGCCATTCCGGAGTTTGTCTAGCCTGCATTTGGTGCCTGGGTAGGCGTCAGAACCGATATCCGACGAGAAGCATCCCTGAAGGCTGGATCTTTTCGAGGACAACAGGGCTGTCGGCAGCATCACCCAAGAGAACACCGACCCCCGCTTCGCCGCGCACCATCCAGCTCTCGTCGAGCATATATGTGGCGGAAATCGAAAAATCGGCGCGCTTCAAACCGGCGCCGGCATCATAGCGCGCCAGCCCCGAGCGAGCCGATTGTTCGGGCGTGACACCAAAATAGGCCTGCATGTAATTTTCGTCGGCGAAGACGGCGGACGCGCTGGCGCCGATCATCAACGATTGAGACAGAGGCCGGGTCACCTCGATCCCCACCCTGCCCTCAAGGCCATCGCTGCCGCCGATGGTCTTGTCCAGTTGCGCGAATATTTCGGCCGGACCGAACTTCGCCGCTGCCTTCACGCCGACCGTCGCGCCCATGTCGACGTCCCCCAAGCCGCGCAGATGGTCGGAGTCGTCTTCCTTGCGGCCCATCTCGTAGCCAAGCCGAGCGCTGAACGCGAACGGTCCTTGTTCATAGACGGCGATGTTGGCACCTGTCGGGTCTATCGTCACCGTGTCGAGGAATGTCGCCGTGACGAAAGGCACCGGCATGATCTTGAACTCATTGCTGCCTTCGTATTTGGGGACGATGATGGCGCCGCCGCCAAGCACGACATGCCAGTCGGCCAGCTTCTGTTCGAAACGCCCGAAACGGGAAGGCTCGGGCGGCAGGGTAAAATCATCGGAATTCACCGCAATGGCGTCTGCCGCCAGCGCGCCCTCCGAATGCGTCGAAAGCAGGATTGCCATGGCCGCGAGAGATGCCCGGCCGGCCAACAGTCCAGAGTCAATTTTGGCGAACATGCGCGCTCCAGTATAGCGAGGCAACGAGCCTCCGATGGCGCCAACATGTCAGGTGAAAGTGGCCGCATGCGTTAAGTGATGTTAAGTTTTGTTGCGCAATCGTGGTTTCATCTTGCTGTATGAGAAAGCCATGGCGATCTGCCGTGGGGCGTTTCGCGATCGGGGAACAGAACTGTTTCAATCCCGGCCAGAACAGTTCTAATGTCTGCGCTGGAGCAATGTGGGCGGTGTATGGGGAACACAAACGACGACGACGAGCGGAGTTTCTTCTCCGAAGCGCCGATGCGGCCTGCGGCGAAAGCCAAGGCGACGCTCGACGAAAAGCCGCATTACCTCGGTCACCGCGACCGACTGCGCGAGCGTTTTGCCCTGGCGGGTCCGGACGCCCTGCCCGATTACGAACTTCTGGAACTTCTGCTCTTTCGCCTGATCCCTCGTGCCGACACCAAACCGGTGGCCAAGGCGCTGCTGGCGCGCTTCGGCACGCTGGCCGAAGTGCTCGGGGCGCCGGTTGGCCTCTTGCAGGAGGTCAAGGGCGTTGGCCCTGCGGTGGCGCTCGATCTCAAGATCGTCGCGGCAACCGCGCAGCGCATGGCGCGCGGAGAGGTGCAGGGTCGCGAAGTCCTCTCGTCCTGGACACAGCTTCTTGCCTATTGCCGGTCGGTCATGGCCTTCGAGGCGCGCGAGCAGTTCCGCATCCTGTTCCTCGACAAGAAGAACGCGCTGATCGCCGACGAGGTTCAGCAGACAGGCACCGTCGACCATACGCCCGTTTACCCGCGCGAGGTGGTCAGGCGCGCCCTCGAACTCTCGGCCACCGCCATCATCCTGGTCCACAACCATCCCACTCGCTTCTTTTCGATCACGCACAATCACGTTTTAGCACGTTGATACATATTTCTTTTTCGACTTGCCGAAGAGTCGGACATTGTGGCATATTGGGGTCGGTTCTAGGGGGATCGAAACCCATTTTAAACCCAACCACAGACCCCTACTACCCGTCAGCCGATCCCACTCGAAAGTCTACGGGAGACCCCAGTGCCAAGCCTTACCGATGGAGAGATTCGCCGCGCTTTGAAGCAGGTCGAGGAAACCGGAAAGCAACAGAACCTTGTCGATGGCGAGGGCCACGGAACAGGCCGCCTCGTTCTAGTGATAAAGCCAATGCCGACCCGCGTAACGGCGGACTGGATGGCCCAGCAGTGGCGAGACCAAAAGCGTCTCAAGAAAAAGCTCGGCTCGTATCCGTCAATAGGTCTCAGCCAAGCCCGCGAGATTTTCAGACGCGACTTCGCCAACATGATCCAGAAGGGACGCAGCATCAAGATTGCGGGCGACACGGGACCCGGCACGGTCGCCGATCTGTTCGAGGCTTACGTCGCGTCGCTCAAGGCAGATGGAAAACCGTCCTGGAAGGAGGCCGAAAAGGGCTTGAACAAGATCGCCGATTCGCTCGGTCGCAGCCGCCCTGCCCGCGACATCGAGCCTGATGAGATCAGGGACATTATTCGTCCGATTTTTCAGCGAGGCAAACGGTCCATGGCCGATCATGTTCGCAGCTATATTCGATCGGCCTACAGTTGGGGGCTGAAATCCGAGCATGACTACCGCTCAAGCTCGGTCCGTCGCTTTCGTCTCGTTTACAATCCAGCTGCAGGTATTCCAACCGAACCAAAAAACGTTGGAACGCGCTGGTTGGACGAGGAGGAATTTATCCGTCTCTATCGTTGGCTCGAATCTCCCGATGCGCCGGTCCATCCCCCTTACACGCGTGCCGTAAGAATTCTTATGCTGACCGGCCAGCGCGTCAAGGAGATCGCTCGGCTACACGTCGATCAATGGGATGCGGCCGAGCGCATCATCGATTGGTCCAAAACTAAGAATGGAAAGCCTCACGCCATCCCGGTGCCCAAGATCGCGGCCGAACTTATCGGGTCGATCAAGCCGAATGAATTTGGCTGGTTTTTTCCATCCGCAACCGACCCGTCCAGGCCGGTCAGCCATGGCACGCTCTATTCGTTCATGTGGCGCCAACGCGATCGCGAGGTCATCCCCGTCGTGACTAACCGCGATCTCCGGCGAACCTGGAAGACGCTCGCCGGAAAGGCA
The DNA here is from genome assembly GCF_003997415.1 of Mesorhizobium sp. M7A.F.Ca.MR.245.00.0.0. Lineage (NCBI taxonomy): Bacteria > Pseudomonadati > Pseudomonadota > Alphaproteobacteria > Hyphomicrobiales > Phyllobacteriaceae > Mesorhizobium > Mesorhizobium sp. M7A.F.Ca.MR.245.00.0.0. The sequence goes on from NZ_RZTE01000006.1 coordinate 88,364, forward strand.
GGGCTCTCTAAGGAGATCCGAGACCGATTGCAGAACCACACTCTGCAGGACGTCAGTTCCAAGAGCTACGATCGCTGGAATTATATGCCGGAAAAGCGTGCTGCCATGGCGCGGTGGGACAAGTTTGTCCGCGAGATCCTGATGAAGAAGAAGCGTAAAGCCGCACTCAAGGAAGCTGCATGACCATCGGTCATCGCCGGCAGTGATAGAGCTTCACCTGGGGCACAGACTACGAATCTGGGGGTCAGGAGTTCGAATCTCTTCGGGCGCGCCATTCCATCCGATTGAAATCACTAGTGTTTTTGGCGCCAACAACGAAGCGGTGCCGGCTTGATTTTTGGAATTCAGCCGGTTTTTCAGCCGGTTTTGGAAAAACGGACATTCCTTCGAACCATGTCGCAGCCTGGCGAATGGTGGCCTCCTGTTTCCTGTTGGTCAACGCTGCTGGATAAAAATCGCACGGATGTAGCTCGCGATCGTGGCGGCTAGCTCGCGTAGGCTTGGGGCAGCGGGTGTTGATGTGAGCGGCTTCATGACGCAAAACCTAGGGAATGACAGTTCGAAAAAAGGCAAACCGTCTTCAACTGCCGCCGCTTGTTGCAGGCGAATGGCGTGGTGAGATTGTTGGCTCAGCCAACATCAATTTTGGCCAGTCCGTGCAGCCCGGACCACCACGCCAATCAGTCGAGTTCAGCTATGTCATACTGGCCGCGTCGCTCATCATGCCGAACGCAGCATTCAGATGGCCTGGCGTCGTCATGATCATGGCCCCAACGCCCATGAAGACAGAACATCCCGACGCGGGCGCACTTTTTGAAGCCGATCAGCTGGCGTCGCTGAGCCTCTCCCTTGAAGTCACCAGGGCGCAATTTTCCGACATGCTGCCACGCTTCGAGGCGAAACGATTCAGGGATTTTCACTTTAAGGTAGAGGACAAGGACGCAGACGGTAGATGGCCGGTGCGAAGTTGGGGCATGGGAACCGCTCGGCTTTGAATGCCTGCTTACGATACTCGCAAGTTGCTAAGAGACAGCCGCAAGCGTCCATCAACCCGTCTTGCGGTCGGCAGGCATGGGTTCAACGGTCGCCTTGGTGTCCCTATTCGCGTCGAGCCCCAATTCCTCCCCCAATGCGGCGATTAAGGCTGCCACGCGACTACGCACCCGTGGAGGAAGCTGCATCAGGCCCTCGATCAGGCGCCGGCCTTCCGCGCTGGCGATAAAGTCGATGCGCTCATCGACCGGCAGGGGCGAAGCGTTGCGGCTTGTCTCGTCATTTCCGGGCAGGCCTTCGAAAAAGCGGCTGACAGGAACGCCAAGCGACTTAGCAATCTCGTAAAGCATGGATGCGCTCACGCGGTTCCTCGCAGTCTCGTATTTCTGGAGCTGCTGGAAGCTGATACCGATGGATCGGGCAAGCTGTGCCTGCGAGACGTCCGACTGCACGCGGATCGTGGCGATCTGCCTACCAACATGCTGATCGGCGGGATGAGGTGCCATTCCGGCCCTTGCCCACACCTCGAATCGGGTCAGCTTCGATTCCGGCAAAGCCTTCTGATGCTGCATTTATCACTCCCGACTGGAGAGTTTGTCGCGGTACGCTCCCGCGAAACTCACCAAACTTTCAAATGCTCAGGGAGTGCAAAACCTTCCTAGTTGGCTCTGTGGCCTTTGGCTTCGGGTAATCCGGATTACCCGAAAGGTCAGAGAGTTTGATACCATTTTGCTGGCACCAATCGCCAGTAGGGTCTTGCAGCCCGAAGATCCTCGTCTCGTCCGCGGCACGATCGCCAACGTCATAAAAGCGAATACATATTATAGTTGATAAACTCAAAGTGTGTAAATTGCCAAGTCTGCGCACATGGACATGCGCAAACTCGTGGGCCGAAACTTCGGTCGCTTGCGTCGGGAGAAGGGCCTGACCCAGGAACAGGTGGAAGCGCGTTCAGGGTTTAGCCAGCAATATCTAAGTGGTCTGGAACGCGGTCGTCGCAACCCGACGGTCATCACGCTCTATGAGTTGGCTCAGGCAATAGATGTGAGCCATGTGCAACTTGTCGAACCCGACGTTGAAGAAATTTAGATAGCTGCAATGGCAGACCGATGCGCCTCTTGTGAGATGCGCTTTCCGAAAAGCGTTCGTAGTCAGTTCCCTCGGCCATGAGATAGCTTGTGTCCTGATCCGTCGATCTGGCGACGCATGGTAGCAATGTGCCGCCGCCACCCGGCTCTCCAATAAGCTTGCGGTGCCAACATTGTCCTGGCTGATTCTGGTTGATGACTTCAGTTGCCCGTGGCCAGAAGTTCGAGGCCTACTCGTCGCCAGGGCCGGCACGCGAGGCCTCGTTGGCGCTGTTGCTTAGAGAATGACGATGGATGCGGTTAGCGACATCTCATTGACGTCGACTTTCGAGACCTGGCCACGAGCGAGTTGCAACTCTCGAATGACTTGCTTGCTCGCGTTGACGAATGGCGTCGAATCAGCCAGATTTTTCCCGATGTCTGAAATGGGGCCGGAAGCGGACCGACGGCTCTGTTGTGAGTTAGGAAGAAAGCCGACCTCCGCATTACGACCCAGCGCTGTGCTCGTTGAACCAGTGGCAAGCATCGGCTTTTCGCTACGAAACGCCCGCTCCGGCAGGAGTTGTCACGCACCAGCGAGGACGCCAAGCCTATCCAGAGCAGGGGCAAGCCCTTTCAACGACACGGGAAGGACCACGTCCTTCTGGTCCGTGCTTCTGACCTTGATCTTCAGCACCGAACCGGCCCGCAAAGCTGCCACTGTTTCTTCCCCGAGGCTGAGCGGCACGATGCAGCCGGCCGGCACGCAGGTCGAGAAGCGTAGCGCCTCCAGCGCTTGGCCGTCGTCGATCTGCAATGTGGCGCCGGCGTCGAGCAGAAGGCCAAACGGAAGCACGAGGTTGCCGGCCAACGTCCCATCGCCGTTTCGCCTGAGTTCGACAGCCATCACCCGCTGTCCGTTCTGCTGCGTCTGTTGCTGGGAGACAGCGCAGGCCACGGCCGATGTGCTGCTTTGACAGGTCAGGTTCCAGTCCTGATAGCTTTCCTGAAGTGAAGTCGCACCGCCGGGAAGACCGCTCTTCTCCTGAGCAAATGCCGAAATCGCAAACCCCATCACGAGCAGCGCGGTCGCCACCAGCAAAAGGCTTCTGCCCCAGTTCCTACGGGTCATTCTTCATCCATTCCTATCAAAACCGGCGCACTCGAACCGGGCTCATTGTTCCTATTAACCGTCCGCCTGGCCCACTACCAATTCACGCTCAGCCCGAGCTTCGCGCCGATCGATCGGCTGTCGCCGAACTCCTTCAGGCTCGACTTTGCGAAGGCCTCGCCGAAGACCGTGTAGCGATCATCGTTCCAGGAGAGGGATCCGCCGAGGCCGACACCGCCCCAGAGCGGCTGGTCGTGCTCGTGGAGTGCGGTGCCCGACACCTCCACGTCATTGCCGTCGAGGAAGTCGTAGTAGAGGTTGGCAACGCCGTAGAGGTGCGAGCGGCTGACCTTGCCCTGGACACCGGTCCAGGCATCCTCATAGTCGAGCGACAGGCCGGCACGGCCGATCAGCGCTTCGCTGCTGTCAAGCGACACCGCCGCGTCGAACGGATCGGTGAAGCTGTCGAAGCTGACCGAGGAATAGGAGAGCTGCGCCTGCGGCGTCAACGTCCATTTGGCCCCGAGCGCGAACTTCTGGCCGGCTTCGATGCTCACAGCATAGCCGAAGCCGTTATTGCCCTTGGCAAGCTCGCTGCCCAGCGAGGATGACTTCAGGTCGCTGTCATACCACGTCACCTGGGCCTGGCCGTCGGTGTAGAAACCGTTGTCGCCATACCAGGTCAGCGTACCGGCGAAACCGTAGCCTTTGGCATCGATTGAGCCGACGCCGTAGATGGAGGAGATGTCCGAGGAAGCCGTGCCGTAGTGGAAAGAGACACCGCCAAGCAGGATGCCGGTGGCATCTTCATAGAGAAGGCCGTCGACCCCGGTCTCCAACTTCCATGTCGTCACGTCATAGTCCGAGACCGTTGTGGCGCTATCGGGGCTCTGCTTCGTGTGAGCGCCCTCGATGCGTGCCCAGATCGCGTTCTGCGTCGGAACGCTGCCGATCTCGTCGGCGCCTTGAGCGGCACCCACCCACGAGCGGTTTCCGACGCGCTGCTGCAACGTGTCCAGTTCGTTGAGGCTTTGCAGGACGCCCGGATAGGCTTCATAGATCGGTACGGCCGGCGAATAGAGCGGGTTCGGCGAACCATTGATCAGCGCCGAACGGAGATACCAGTCACCGTCCGTCGGCGTGCTCACGCCATTCTGGTAGAGCCGGTAGGCATAGGCGCCGCTGACCACGGCCTGATCGCCCTGGAAGACATAGTCGCCGGCCAGCGAGAAGGCACCGGCCGAGCTTCCGTCGACATCGACGATCTTGACTCCCTCGACAGTCTGCGCCCCTGCCCCGCCGACATTGGCGACGGCAAGAATGCCGGTGCCGGAGGTGCTGCCATGGATGACGACCTTGTCGGTGGTCGAAGCATCGCCATCGAGCGCGGCATTGAGGAAGATGGTTCCGCCGTTCCCAGTGTAATTGCCATTGATGGTCAGCGTCGTTCCGGGCGCGGTGCCCAACCGTACCGACCCGGCATTGCCGAGCGAGGCCACGGTCTGGTTGAAGCCGCCGAGGTCGAGCGTTGCGCCGGACGCAATCGTATATGCCGAGGCCGCACCAAGCGCGTTGGTGGCGCCGGCCGCCAGAGTGCCCTGCTGCACGGCGGTCGGACCGGCGAAAGCGGAGCCCCCCGAGGCCAGCACAAGGGTACCATCTCCGGCTTTGGTGAATGCACCCGAACCGGTCAACGCGCCGTTCAGTGTCAAGGTCGTGGCGGCTGCGGTGGAGATGGTGCCGGAGCTCATCACATTGACCGCGCGCGAGGTGGCAAAACTGTCGGTCGTATGCAGCGTGCCGCCGTCGAAGCTGAGCCCGCCGGCGGCGTCGCCCAGATTGGCGTCAGTTGAGACCTGCAACGTGCCGCCATTGATCGCGGTGCCGCCGGTGTAGGTGTTGGTCCCGGTCAGCACCAGCGTGCCGCGGTCGGACTTAACCAGCTGTGCGTCGCCCGAAAGAACCGAGGCGATCGTCGCCGTCATTCCGGCGCCAGCCGCCGTGCCGTCACCGACGACGATGCTGCTAGATGGTCCGGTGAGCTCGATGCCGCCGCCCTGGACAACGTAGCCATCGGTCATGAACTGCATGCCGGAGGCTGTCACCTGGCCCAAACCGTCGTCCACTGTCACCGTGCCGGCCTGGCCGGCAAAGATGGCGAAGGAAGCGTCGGCGAAGGGAGCGTTGACCGTGCCGGTCTCGTTGGTCCAGTTGTCGTTGCCGGCCGAAGTCTGCCAGACGCCGTCGCCGCCATTGATCACGCCGTTGTTTTTCGGGCCGGCATTGCCGTCCCAAAAGTTGAACGTCAGACCTTCTGTGTTGACGAGGTTCACTTGGTGATCGATCGAGGTCTGGATCGAATAGCCAGTCGACGGGATCGTGCCGACGGCAAGACCGTTGTTGGTCAGCGTGCCGTCATAGCTGAAGACGCGGTAGACGCCGGGGCCGAAGGTGCCGCCTGCGCTGGTGGTGACGTTGAGCGTGCCGTCGAGGACGAGATTGCCGCCCACTGTCGTCAGGTCATTGCGAGCTCCGCCGACGACGTCAGCCTGTCCAAAGGAATAATTCAGGACCGAGCCGCTCGACAGATTGAGGTTGCCGGCGATCGCCAGCGTGCCCGGTGTGCCGTCGGCCGAGCCGGGCGACAGTGTTCCTCCGTCGGCGACGGTCACATCGCCACCGATCGAGCCCTTGCCGCCGATCGTTGCGCCGCTCGCGACCGATACAAGGCCGGTCGCCGCGCTGTTGTCGCCATCGACATAGAGTCGACCGGCCGCCACCGTGGTTGGCCCCGCATAGCTGTTGGTCCCGGATAGAGTGAGTGCTCCGACACCCGTCTTGTTCAAACCGCCAGCCCCGGTGAGCAAGCCCGAGAGGGTAAGCGCCGCATCGGTCTGGACAGTGCCGGTACCCGAAGTGAGAGTGACATTGCGCGCCGAGGAGAAGGCCGCGGTGGTCTGCAGCGTTGTGCCGTCGTCCAGGCTCAGATTGCCAGCTGTGTCGCCAAAATTGGCATCGGCCGACACCTGCAGTGTGCCACCCTTGATGGCCGTGCCGCCGGTGTAGCTGTTGGTGCCTCCAAGCACCAGCGTGCCAAGATCCGTCTTCACCAGCTGGGTGGCGCCGGTGAGGTTGGAAGCGATCGTTGCCGTGTAGGCGGCGCCGGGCAGCGTGCCATCGCCAACGCGGATGGTCGACTGCGGTCCGAGCAACTGGATATCCTGCCCCTGGATTGCGTAGCCGCTGGTGGCGAACTGCATCCCTGCAGCCTGAACCTGGCCATTCGTGTTGTCGACGGTGACGAGGCCGGAGCTACCGGCAAAGATCGCAAAGCTGCCGTTCGAGAAGGCAGCGTTCAGGTTGCCGTTCGCGTCGGTCCAGTTGTCGTCTCCGGAGGCCCGCCAGGTGCCGTCCCCTCCGTTAACGACGTCATTGCTCTTGGGACCGGCGTTGCCGTCCCAGAAATTGAGGGTCTGGCCGCTGATATCTACGAGATTGACCTGTCCTTCAACGGACGTCTGCACCACGTGATTGGGCGACGTCGTGTTCAGACCATTGTCCGCAAGCGTTCCGTCATAGCTGATGACGCGATAGATGCCCGGTCCGAAATTGCCTTCGGGGGCTTCCGTGACATTGATCGTGCCGTCGAGCGTAAGGTTACCATGAACGACGGTCAGATCGTTGTAGGCGCCGCCGACCACTCCCGCCTGTCCGAAGGAATAGTCGAGGATAGAGCCACCGGCCAGCAAAAGGTCGCCATTGATGGTGAGCGTGCCGGGAATGGTGCCGACACCACCGGGAGCCAGCGTGCTCGACAAAACGATCACATTGCCGCCGATAATGCCATTGCCACCCAGCGTGCCCCCATCGTTGACAGCCGTTTGTCCGGTCGCCGCGCTCTGGTCGCCGTTGATGTAGAGGGAACCGCCCAGGACCGAAGTTGTCCCGGTATAGCTGTTATCAGCTGTTAGGACCGTGGTGCCGACGCCCACCTGCACGACTTCGCCACCGCCGGAGATCACGCCGTCGAAACTGTACAGGTTTGAGCGGTCGAAAGCCATGGCCCCGTTGTTGACAACATCGCCCAGGATCGAGCCCGTTGTGCCACCGTTGCCGAGCTGCAGAATTCCGCCAGCAATGGTTGTGCCGCCAGTATAGGTGCTATCGCCACTCAGCGCGAGAAAGCCGCCCGCCGACGTAAGTGCACCGGACCCGTCTATCGAGCCGCCCCAGTTCACGAAATTGTCAACCGCAATCGTGCCGCCCCCGGCGTTGAGCGTTACGTCTCGTCCGGACGAGAAACCCACTCCGGCTACATGGAGCGTCCCCCCGTCGACGGTGACCTTTCCGGCCGCATCGCCAAGATTGGCGTCGGCCAGGATTTGGACCGTGCCGCCATTGATGAACGTCCCACCCTGATAGGTGTTGGCGCCGGTCAGGTTGAGCGTGCCGCCGCCTTCCTTGGTCAGGGCGCCAGCACCGCCGATCGTGTTGCCGAGAAACAGGCTGGTCGCATTGTCGGTATCGAAAGTGCCGCCGCCGGCGTTGAGCACCACGGAACGCGCGGCAACGACATTGGCCGTGGTGTGCAGTGTGCCGCCGTCGAGCGAAAGAAGTGCGGCAGAGTCGCCGAGTTTGCCGTCGGCATCGATCTGCACCGTGCCGCCATTGATGGCGGTGCCGCCGCTGTAGGTATTGTTGGCGCCGGTGAGGATCAGCGTGCCCGCGTCGGTCTTGACCAGTTGCCCAGTGCCGGTGAGGCTCGAGGCAATGGTTGCCGTATAGCCAGCGCTCGCCGCCGAGCCGTCGCCGACGCGGATGATCGATTGCGCATTGACCAGCGCGATGTCTCCGCCCTGCACCACATAGCCATTGGTGGCGAACTGCATGCCGGCAACGCCGACCTGGCCGTTGGTGTTGTCGACCGTCACGGTGCCTGCGGTTCCCTGGAAGATGGCGAAGCTGGCATTGGCGAAGGGAGCGGCGAAGAGCCCGGTCGATTCCGTCCAGTTCTGGTCGCCGGCGGCGCGCCAGGTGCCGTTGCCGCCATTGACGATGCTGTTGGAATGCGGACCGGCGTCGCCGTCCCAGTAGCTGAGCTGCAGCCCCGCCGAATTGACCAGGTTGACCTGATTGGCCACCGACGTCTGCACGACGTAGTTGGGATCCGTGACGTTGAGGCCGTTGTCTGTCAGCGAGCCGTTGTAGTTGATGACCCGGTAGACGCCGGGGCCGAAATTGCCGCCTGCGCTCTGTGTCACGTTCAGCGTCCCGTCGAGGGTCAGGTTGCCCCCGACATTGACCAGGTCGTTGAGCGCGCCGCCAGGCACATTGGCCTGGCCGAAATTGACGTTGAGGTTCGAATTGCCCAACGACAAATTGCCGTTGATGGTCAGCGTGCCTGGGGCATTGCCCGCGTCGCCGGGGCTGAGCGTGCCGCCATCGGCGACCGTGATGCTGCCGCCGATGGTGCCAGTGCCCCCCAGTGTCGCGCCGCCCGAGACAAGGGTTGCGCCGGTGGCGCCCGATTGGTTGCCGTCGACCAACAGCGTGCCGGCCTGAACATTGGTCTGGCCACCATAGGTGTTGGTGCCGGTCAGCGTCGTCGTGCCGGTGCCGAGCTTGTTCACCGCGCCGCTGCCCGAGATCACGCCGCCAAAGGTGTAATCACTGTTCAGGTTGAAGGCGAGCACGCCGTTGTTCGCCACCGTCGGCGTCGTAAGCGCGCCGTCGATCGCGCCGTTGCCGACCTGCAGCGTGCCGGCCGAGATGGTCGTGCCGGCGGTGTAGCTATGCGCTCCGGTCAGCGTCAGCGTGCCGGCGCCTTGCTTGAGCAGGCTCTCGAAGTTGGTGACGTTCGCGCTATCGAGGGTACGCCCAGCGTTGGTGACCACCTGCAGCGTATCGCCAACGCCGCTCTGGCCGCCGGTGCCGGCGTTGACGCCAACGCCGCTGAGCACCGCGGTGTCGTTGAGCACCAGCGTATCGTTGCCGGCGCCCAGGTTGAGCGCCGCGGCACCCGTGGCGAGCGTGCCCGAGACGTTCACGACATCGTTGCCGCCGCCGAGGTCACCATTGCCCCGCAGCGTGCCCCCCGTATTGATGTTGATCGCGCTCGCCCCTGCAACGCCGGTCAAGACCGCAGGGCCGCCGGCGGCGGCCCCGACCGTGCCGTTCACGGTCAGCGTCGAACCGGCATTCATGGCCAGTGTTGGTGTCGTCAGCGTCTTGCCCGCATCGACCTGAAGCGTGCCGGCATTCACGGTGGTTCCGCCGCTGCTCGTCAGGTTGCTCGCAAGCTGCAGCGTACCAGCGTCGACCCGCGTTGTGCCGCCAATGCTGCTATCGACCGCGGAGGTCAGCCTGGTGGTGCCTGGGCCGATCTGGGCGATATTGCCGGCGCCACTCAAGCTGCCGGCGAAGTTGAATGTGTCGCTTCGGTTGAACGACAGCGTCGAGGTCGAATTCACGACGACCACATTGCCGGTGCCGGCATTGCCCGTGGTGCCGCCGTTACCGATCATCAGATTGCCGTCATTGATGATCGTGCTGCCGCTGTAACTGTTGTTGCCGGTCAGCACCCATGTGCCGGAATCGTTCTTGGCAAGTTGGGTCAGGCCGCCGGGACCATCGACGATCGAGCCTCCCATCGTGTTGAGGCCGGTGTTGGTGCCGCCGAGAGCCAGCGTCCGGTTGCCGTTGCCGGTGTTAAGTGCCGAGCCCGTATTGCTGAAGACAACCGCGCCGGTGCCCGAGGATTCGATGAAGCTGACACCAGTCTGCAATGTGAACAGGCGATCGGTGGTGTCGCCGGTGCCGGTATAACGCAACGTAGAGCCGGTGCCGATCACGAGGTTGGCGGCGGCGCTCGACGACTGGCCTATCGAACTGGCCTGGCCGCCATTGGCCAGCTTGTCGACAGCAAGCACGCCGCCGCTGATAGTCGTTATGCCTGTATAGGTGCTGGACTGGTTTTTGAGCACCCAAGTGCCAGTGCCGGTTTTTGTGAGCGCCGTGGTGCCAACGGTAGGATTGTCGATGCGCGCGGAAAGCGAGTTGTCGGCAGTGCTGAGGCCCGAGAGTTGCAGCGTCCGGTTGCCGTTGCCTGACATGGTGATAGGCGCGGTGCTCGTGAAGTTGATGGGGCCTGGGCCCGAGGCAAAGGCGTCGAGCCCGCCGCCATTGGGGCCGAGCGTGAACTGCCGGTCGGTGCTGTCGCCGGTGCCGTTGTAGCGAAGCACGCCGCCATTGAGGACCAGATTGCTCGCAGCCGAGCCCGAGGCTCCGATCGAGCTGTTGCTGCCGCCGTTGGTGAGTTTTGCCACCGCAAGGATGCCGCCGTTTATAACGGTTGGACCGCTGTAGCTGCTGGCGCCGCCGGACAGCGACTGCGCGCCGGCGCCGTTCTTCACCAGTCCGCCGCTGCCGCTGATCGCACCATTGTAGTTCCCGCCACTGCCGTCACTGATGGTGAGTGTCGCGTTGCCAAGCGTGATGTTGCCGCCGGTAACGCCCAGGTTAATCTGACTGATGTAAAGGACGGTATTGTTGAAATTGTTCAGGTCCAACGTTGC
>NZ_RZTE01000006.1:99140-103759 GCF_003997415.1 Mesorhizobium sp. M7A.F.Ca.MR.245.00.0.0
CGCCGGGTGTGTCCATGCGCAGGCCGCTGGTACCGAAGGCGCTGGTAGAGCCGGCTCGCAGAATCCCGCCATTGACGTAAGTCGCGCCATTGTAGGTGTTTGCACCCGACAGCACCAGTGTGCCGGGCCCAGTCTTTTGCAGGCTCGTCCCCGTGGCGACTCCGCTAAACCCGAGGGTCGTGGCAGCGTTAGAAACATTAATTGTGCCGGTGCCACCGAGAGTGAAGCCCCGGTCAGTCGTGACCGTCCCGCCGGTATAAATCAGTGTCCCGCCAATGAGCTGCAGATTGGCGGATGCATTGCTTGAGGCCCCAATGTCACTCGCCTGTCCGCCATTGCGCAGGCAGCCGACGCTCAAAGTGCCGTTAATCGTGGTCCCGCCGGTATAGCTGTTGGTGCAGCCGCTGAATGTCTGCGCCCCGGCAGCGATGGTAACGCCCCCGGTACCACTAATGGTGCCTGAGAACCCGCTTCCGGTGTTGTTGATCCTCAGGGTGGCGGAGCCGAGCGTCACATTGCCGGCGCCGATGAGGCCGCCGACGGTGTTGTTGTTGTTGGCAAGATCGAGCGTAGCGCCGGCGAGCACATTCATCTGCCCGGCGCTCGTTCCATTCGCATCCGTTCCGCCGAAAGCGCGCGTCGAGCCGGCGCGCAACACGCCGGCACTCACCGTCGTGGCGCCGGTATAATTGTTCGTGCCGGACAGCACCAATGTTCCGGTCCCACTCTTCGTGAGCGCGCCCGAGCCGGTGGCGGTACCGCCCAAGGTCAGAGAGGCGCCCGCGGCCACGGCAATGCCGCCACCCCCTGTACCCAATGTGAACCCATGATCGCTGCTGGTGGTCGAGCCGATGTAGCTGAGCGTCCCGCCGTTCTGCAGCACAAGATTGGACGACGCACTGCTCGCGGCCCCGATGCCGCTCGCCAGCCCACCATTGGCGAGTGCGCTAACGGCCAGCGTGCCGCCAGCAATGGTGGTGACACCGACATAGTCATTGTTCGCGTTGGTCAGGGTCAAGGTACCCACACCGGACTTCGTAAAGCCGGCATCGTCCGGACTGGTCACCTGGCCAGTGAACGTCAGGTTCGTCGCCGCACTGCTGACATCGAAAGTCCGCGACGGGCCACCGTTGACGAGCGTGAATCCGCGATCGGTCGTGGCGGTGCTGCCGGTATAGCGCAACGTGCCATTCTCGAGCACGAGGTTCGATGAAGCACTGGACGATGCGCCGATAGCGCTGGCTGTCCCGCCATTGGCGACGGTGTTGAAAGCAAGCGTAGCGCCGCTGACGGTCGTGGCGCCAGTATAGCTGTTGGCTCCGGTCAACGCGACGACGCCGGTGCCCGTCGCGCCGCCTGTGCCGCCCACCGTGAAAGAGGTAGCGCCGCCATTGTCGACGATGGTCGAGGCAATCGTGAAAGTGCCGCCGCCATTCTGCTGGACGCCGAGCGCGCTGCCACCAGCACCTCCTGTCAAGGACCCGCCTTGAATGGTTTGGTTGGCCGTGCCGGTCAGGGGCGAGACAATGATGGTGCCGTCTACGCCCAGCGTATTGCCGGCGCCGACATTTATGATCGAAGCGGCCGCAACGCTGTATTTGAGGCCGCCGAGCGTGACGTTCCCGTTCACCGTGCCGAAATAGGGCGTGTTGGCGGCACCGCCTTCATCGCTGACTATGTTTCCATTCGCCCAAAGGCCTGCATTGTCCTGATTCAGGTAAGCAGTGAATGCGGTGATGAAGCCGCCCGAGACCTGAGCGTAATCGGTGCCATTGACGGTGGCCCAGCCGCCGAGCGCGCCATCGGCATTGCTGGTCGACATCGAGGTCCCGGTGCCGATGCCGAAATCAACCAGGCCGCCGGTCCGGGTGATGGTCCCCAGACCGACCGTCATTGCGCCTCCCGCCAGGGCAGTCGCGTTTATTCTGTTGTTGCCCGCCGATACGGTCAGGCCGGCAAAACTCTGGCTGTTCGCTCCCGCGGAGCCCTTAACCAAAAGCGTGCCGCCGCTCATCTTCAGCGCCGACGAAGCGGAGATGATGTTGCTGGCAGGCGCCCCAGCCGCGCTAAAGTCCACGGCCAGCGTACCGCCACCGACGCTGGTCGTCCCGGTATATGTGTTTGCGCCGGTTAGCGTCAGCGTGCTGGCGCCGAGTTTTGTCAAACCACCCGAACCTATTATAGCGCCGGCGTAGGCAGTCGCCCCGGTGGCGCCATTCACAGTCAGGGTATTGCCGCCGAGATCGACCGCCCCGCCAGTGCCCGCCAAGGAATTCGCTGCAACATCGAAGCCATTGAGACCGAGCGTGCCTCCATTCACCACCAGCCGCCCGGGGGCGCCAAAGGCGGTGCTGCTGCCGGCGAGCAGTGTACCGCTTTGAACAGTGGTGTTTCCCGCGAAGCTGTTGTTGCCGCTCACCAGCCAGGTGCCGGCGCCGTTCATGGTCAGATTACCTGCCCCGGAGACCGCGCCTGAAAGCGTGTTCGCGCCGGCGAAACTGCCGCCGAGCGTCAACGTGGCACCAGCTGCGACGGTGGTCGCTCCGCTGAACGAAAGCGCGCCGGAACCGTCATTGCTGATTTTGCTCGCGCCGGCGATGCTTATCGAGCGATCGGTTGCGCTGCCCGTTCCAGTATAGCTCAACGTGCCGCTGCTAAAAGAGATGCTGCTTCCAGCGCCTAACGAGCTGTTGCTCCCGCTGTTGGCCAGTGTCCCGGCCTTGACGGTGATCGTGTTGATGGCGGTCGGCCCGCTATAGGTGTTTGCGCCGCCCAAAGTGATGGTCCGACCCGCATTTCCGGTGAATGCGACCGTCCGCGCTGCAGTGGAGCTGACTACGCCCAGCAAGTCCATATCCGCCGAGGCCGCGGAGAAGTTCATCGTAAGGCTGAAGGCACCAGCAGCGAGTATATCGCCAGTGAGCGTCAAGGTGCCGGTGCCTGAATTCTGAAATGTGTTTCCACCACTTGAGGTGTTGTTGAACTGCCATTTGCGGTTCGAACTGTCACCGTCGCCGAAATACACGATTGAGCCACCCAACCCACCGCCGGCAGAGACAGAGATCGTGCCCAAGGTTGCGTCCGTCGGCGCGCCGAGCGAACTTGCAACACCGAGATCCGCAACAGAGGTAAAGCCGTTGGTGCTCTGGCCGAAAACGGTTTGGCCGGTATAGTCGTTGGCATCGTTACTGATCGTTCCCAGGACCTGCAGACCACCTGCGCCTGTGAAACGGGCAGTAAGTGCACCGCTGGCCGCGACCGCCCTCCCGCTCACGATCGTGACAACCCGGCTGCCGGCGAGCGCACCTGTGGAGCTGATCGAGGTGCCGTTCGCAACGGATACGCCATTGCCTGCGTTCCCGAGCGAAGCATCGCTAGCGAGCGCGAGCCCTCCACCCGAGACGGTGACGTTGCCCGAAAATGTGTTGGCTGCGCTCAGCGTGAGTACGCCTGCCCCTATCTTGGTGATCCCCGCCGATCCGGCAAGGATCGAGCTGATGGCGGTCGCACCAACTGTGGAAATGGTCGGAGTCGCGCCGGTGAGCGTCAGCGTGCTGCCTGCCAACGTGTAGCCCGCGACGCCGAAGGTGAGATTGTGCGCGGTTGTCGGGCCGGCAAGCGTCACTGTTCCCGCCGTGCCGTTGAAAATAGCGTTGTCACCGCCGACGGCCGCATTGTTCCATGCAGCCATAGGTCCGGAAACGCCGTTGCTGTTAGGATTCCAGAACAGCGATGAGGTGTTCCACGCGCCAGTGCCGCCCAGCCCCACGGCTGTGCCGTTGACGTCCCAGTAAAGATCAGCCGCGCCCGCGGGCATGGAGCCGAGGCCAGCGAGGAGTAAAACAGGCAGGAGCGCGCCACGAATGGCAGACGAGACTGCACAGACAAGTTGGGCCAGATTGGGCGCGAAGCTCGCCGCCTCTCCCTTCCACTTGGTCATGCGCCCGCCACGTAGAAGATGCCTGTTTCGCTGCACATTCGTTGGTTGGCGTGAGGCCTGTGAGCGAGACTTTTCCATGACCGTCTTCCGCATGATCATTTTCAACTTGGGCGATCAGGAGCAGGCGAAGATCCAGGACAGCCCCTCCTGTTCGTTTCGAGGACGCCATTGTGGCCGCGATGCCGCAAGGCGCGGCAAGGCCTATGCGCTACCCTTTCGATATCCGTGATGGATGACAGGACGTGGCGCGCAGCTCCCATTTCGTTCAAACACCCCTGCCGAGATGAAAACGTCGCAACGCTTCATCATAGCCTCCCAAGATTCGCGCAGAGGCCATAATGGGATGATATCTTTCAAAATCAACAACCTATTTCAGAATAATCAGGCCAAGGACCAGAATTGTGTCTGTTTCGCCACAGTAGTTATGGTTAGCGAAATCTAATAAGGACGCCTTCGCTTGGGCTTAATAGTTTAGTATTCCATCATTTTGCAGTGCAACAATCGGCACAGTGGAGCGTTAGCAGTGTCCCACATAGGTCAAGTCGCTCGCTGTGGGTTCGGCTTGCTCCCTCCGGAACAACCTTGAAAATGACGATAGCGTTGCCCGTTAAAGATGCAGCACTCGGAGACGTGGAGGAATGTGAGGTCGACGCTCGATAAGGAATTTGCGGCTTGCTGA
>NZ_RZTE01000006.1:103811-165738 GCF_003997415.1 Mesorhizobium sp. M7A.F.Ca.MR.245.00.0.0
GACGCCCGGCCTGACCAGTAAGGCTAAAGCCTGAAGGGGGAAGAGCTGCCGGGGCCACGCATCGGGGGTAAATGTCCGGGAGCATCGCACGGAACGCGACCAATCTTGAGCATACTGTACGATTCTTACCCAAGCTGCGGCTGGCATGGACTTACATCTTCCTGGTTCTATTTTGGTGACAATGAAACAGCCCTTTGCATCGCACCCTCCGGGTGCTTCCTACCGGGTCATTGTGGACCACTACGAAACAGCGGTTTCACTCCAGGAGCAGATCGTAACGCGCAGCCGGCAGTGCGGATCGCCAACGAAAAAAGATGACGAATTTCTGGAGCAGTTGGTCGCCGCCTTGGAGCGGGCACGCCAGACCCTAGCTCGGGCCGGTGAGCGAAATCATTAAATCGCGGGACATTCGCGCTAGGCAGGGGTAGGGTACGCCATCGGCGGCAACTCAAAGGGCGTCCGTCGGCAGTGAGCTAAGATCATGCTTTCGCCCCAAGGGGAGGCAGCAATGAAAAGCTCCAGTCCACAAATTTTGACGTCCGCGCCCCAGGTACCCGTGCAAAACTCCGTCTACCGAAATGAGCTGCTGCTCCGGATGTGCTCGGCGGATGTGGCATTGCTGAAACCTCACTTGAGAAGCGTGTCTCTTGGGCTAAAAGCTCATCTTGAGGTGGCGGGGTCGTCAATCGTAACCGTGTACTTCTTCGAGAGTGGTCTCGGGTCGGTCGTGGGCGAGCTGCGGCCCGGAATAGAAGCTGAGATTGGAATCATAGGTTGCGAAGGGATGACTGGCTCATCGCTCGTCATGGGCGATGACCGATCAACGCATGATTGTTACGTGCAATTGGAAGCCCGAGCGTTCAGCATCGATGCCGAGATCTTCACCAAGGCTCTATCAAAGAGTCCGACGCTGCGAACTTTCCTGCTTCGCTACGCCCACTACTTTCATCTCCAGGCAAGCTTCACAGCACTGACCAATGCCCGGATGAACATCGAAGATCGGCTCGCGAGGTGGCTGGTGATGTGTGATGACCGCGTCGAAGGAAACCGCTTGGCGATCACCCACGAGTTCTTGTCGATCATGCTCGGTGTCAGGCGACCGGGTGTCACCATCGCGCTCCAGACGTTGGAGGGAAAAGGTCTGATCCGGTCAAATCGAGGTGAGGTCGTCATCCTTGACAGGAGTGGTCTGATCGCGCTGGTTGACGGCTCGTACGGCAGGGCAGAAGCAGAATATGATCGGCTAATCGGCCAATTGCATTGACCGCTCCCGTGGCGCCCAGCGATCGGCGTTGGCCGTTTCGGCGTAATCCTCGTGGCCCGACAATAAGATGATAGCGTCTGTCTCATCATGTAGACTCCCCAGTCGGACAACCGCCACGAGAATAGCGGCAGCGTCGCTCTGGATGCTAGTCCTCCGATCGACCACGATGGCCTCGGGAAGCTAGCGCGGGCGAATGAAGGGGCCGAGCCTTTTTGAGTTCGCTACCCGCTGCAAAGCATGTGCCAGTTTTAAAATGAAGTTGAACGGCTGGAATAAGGCGCCTACCAGACATTGATTGGCTGACGGTGAGGCTGCGCCGTTGTCTCATCCCTTCCACATGATGGATCGGAGAACGGCCTGCATGTGCTCTGCGAGGTCGAGTTCGCCGCGCGCCTCGATCTCTAACAGATATCGGGCCTTGGCCAGGCGATCCCCTTCCCCGACTGCAGGATAGCCGCAGATGGCGAGAAGCGCCCTCTCCTCTTCCTGACTGGCTCTGGAGGGGTCGCAACTGCCTCCGCCTATCTCGTGCAGAGCGTTGCCGAACTCAGCATAGGCTGCCTTGTGCGCCTCAATCAGCGCCCGCAGATAACTGGACGGCTCTTGGTCTCGGCTCGGCGGCTTTGCGCCGAGCGCCATCGACGAGGCGACGACTGCGCTCCCGGAGTGGAGGAGCAAGGCGCGGCGGTTGATCCGAGACATGGCAACCTCTCCCATTTTGCTTTGATGGCGATCAGGCCAGTGGCGTACACCATCAAACCGTAACACGACGGTTTGCGTATTCGTGTCAGGATGGCCTGATCTCTAGCCGTCGAGAGCCGTGCGGCTGGGGCGATGCACAGCGCCTGCATCTCGGAAAAGGATGCGGCGCCCGAGCGCCCTGCGGAAGCTTCGATTTGGGCGGGGGCTTGTCCCGACCAGGCGCATGGCGCGAGCCGACAAGCCTGCGCTCGGCCGACATCCTACGGCCGGCGCTGGCGACGTCGGCTCAACGGGCCGTAGGTGAAGCCCCCTGCTGCAGCGAGCCGTTCGCCGATCGCGGGGGCACCTCAGGCTAGGTCGGCGAGGTTTCTAACGTAGTCTATCCAACAGCTCGTGATCTACCTTCGAGCGGCTACCTCAAGAACAGTCTCTGATCACGCCCTCCCTTTCCGGCCCAAGTTCCACAAAGGTCAGCCAGGCTCCCGCACATCGCACTAAGCTACGGACGAAGAACGAAAATCGACGATCTTGGGAGGTGCAGGAAGAGCCCGCACCTCGCGAAAATTAGGGGTAACCTCTTGAAACAACACGACCGATCGACGCCGCACCTCGCGGCCTTTTATCTCGCCATCTTAATCGTTGTGGTAAGCGTCCGGTCTCTGCACCCAGATCGAGTAGTGCAAAATCGCAGCATGTCGGGTTCCTTCGTTGCATGGAGGATCTCCGGTGACTTTGAGACATTTCGAGATCAAGGCGCGCCAGTCGTGGTGGCTGGTTCACATCGAAGCGTGGCAGCGCAGCGGCCTTGATCGGACGAGCTATTGTCGTCAGCACGGACTGTGGAAGTGCACGTTCGATCGCTGGCTGCAGTACTTGGCCGGCAAGGAAGTGGGGCGTAAGCATGCGGAATATCTGCAGGAATTGCGCCGCCAGAAGCGCCGGGAGGAGCGCGAAAAGCGGCTCCGCAAACGCCAGCGGCACCACCATGCGGTAAGCACGGACGTGCGCGACCGCGCCGTCCAGGCGTTCTGGGCGATGCGCATGTCGAAGCGATGAACTGGGCCGGAATGAGCGTGCGCGACTACGCAGCCGCGTTGCATCTGTCGCCCTATTCGCTGCGCAGATGGTGTGATCTCCTGGAAGGCGGCGAGGTCGAGATCGACTGGCGAGCCCATCTTCACCCCTCCGCCCGCCCAGTCGTTAGCACTAGTGCTAGTGCAACGACGCCGGAATTGAGCTTGACAGTCGCGACGAAGGAGGGCGCGGCGCATGCCCGCCGCTTCTTCAGTGACGAGCAAAAGCGCGCCATCGCGCTGGAGAGCGCCCTGCCCGCCGTCAGCGTCTCGCAGGTCGCGCGCAAGCACGGGATCGTCACCGGTCTGCTGTTCCGCTGGCGCGGGCAGTTCGGTGTTGCGCAGAAGCAGCGCGCAAGGCTTGCGCCCGTTGCGCTGACTGACGGCACGCCGGTGGCGCGCATACTGCGCGATCTCGTGCAGGCCGAGCGCGAAGGAACAGAACCATGATGATCGTTCCGGCGGGCGTGAAGGTGCATCTGGCGCTCGGCTACACCGACATGAGGAAGGGCCTCGACGGGCTCGCCATGCTGGTCCAGGAGGTGTTGAAGACGGACCCTTTCTCGGGCCATCTGTTTGCCTTCCGGGGCAAGAAGGCGTCGATGCTGAAGATCCTGTGGCGGGACGGCAACGGCCTTTGCCTGTTCACCAAGCGGCTCGACCAGGGGCGCTTCACATGGCCGGTGATGGCCGGCTTTGACGGCTCGATCACGCTGACACCGGCGCAACTCGCCATGCTGATCGAAGGCATCGACTGGCGCGCGCCGGAGCGCGTTTGGAAGCCTGCACTGGCAGGCTGAAAAAGCGCCAAAACTCCGGCGGTTCAAGGCCGCAACGCTTGGGAATGATGGCGTTTTGAAGTAGAATTGAGCATGCGGCTCGACCTTGCTGATTTGCCCTCCGACGTCGATCTTCTGCAGCGTCTCGTGCGTGAGATGGCTGATGTCGTCGAGAGCCGCGACGGGGAGATCGAGCGGCTTCAATCGATCATCAAAAAGCTTCAGCGGGCGCAGTTCGGCCGCCGCTCCGAGCGGCTCGATGCAGACCAGTTGGCCCTCGCGCTGGAGGATCTTGATGCCGATATCACCCGCATCCGGGAGCGCAACCCGGCGCCGAGAAACTTCCATAGAAGCAATCGTCTCATCGCAAGCCTCTGCCCGATCACCTGCAGCGCCAGGATGTCGTTCTCGATATCGACCACGCAGTGTGCGCGTGCTGTGGCGGCGCCCTTCATCCGATCGGCGAGAGCGTCAGCGAGATGCTCGACGCTACAGAAGGGTTTGGAATATGCCGCGATCGATAAGCAAAGTAGTTGATGAGCTTCACGCACGGTTTCGCGCCAAGCGACTGACGTGATAACCACTCCCTGGCCCGAATTTTACGATCTAAACAATGCTTTTCGCTGGAAGATTGGGCGCCAGGATAGCATCGCTGAGCTCGCAAGGGATCGCTACGGTCTGCTAGTGGGTTTCGGCCAAGCCGTTGTCATCGTCGCCGTCGATCGGAACTTCAATCCCGCTTGACCGCCAGCCGACCGATCCGCATAAGAAGAATTGAGCCAGTCACGAAATATTGGAGGGGGGGCTGCCCCCATTTTTGGCGGCTGAATAAGACAGCAAAGCTGACTTATTCGTCCTGCCTTCATTATTGTTAACAAAACGTTACTGGCCATTTACTAGAGGCCCGTTCCTGCATAAAAAAGAGGCAGACGGCACTGATTCGCCGTCTGCCTCTGTCTGTTGCGTACTCACGGTCGAGTGGTGCCGAGTGGACGAACAAGACCGCGAGTCCGCTCCTTGGCAGGTCGGTAGCTAGCGCCCTGAGGCTCACTTGGCAAGCCACAGGAGCTACGAAATGGTCAGACATCCTCCCAAGCCCTGCCATTCCCAATTGCTCCGCAAAGCGCTCGAAAGGAGCAATTGCAATGGCAGACGCGCAGGTAACTTGTATCAACAAAGTCCCACGTGAGAATAAGCACGAGGGCATTACAAACCTCGGCAACTCCACCGGAAAGTGGTCGAGATCACAAGTGATCCAATGGATCGAAGCGGGCACGCATACTTTCTACACATCGGCAGGCGGAAAGCGCGCCAACGTCGCTGTGGTCAATGGCCCGAACGGGAAATATGTCCGCACTCACGCGGATGGCCAGTGGAACGATAATTTGCTGGCGCTTCCTGAGTGTCCGTAACGTTCTAACGATGGCGGGTTTTGGCCCGCCATCACTTTCTTTTCGGAGAATTATCCTATGACCAAATTGCCAACATACACGCTGTCGTTTGACTTGAAAAAACAGGACTGGAAACTGCATAAAGATGGTGCCGACCGCGCTACCAAGCGGTTCGAAACTAAAGCGGCTGCCACCGCTGGCGGCGTTCTATCCAGCGCGATTGGGAAAGATGGCGGTTCTGTCCGGATTGAGAAAAAGCGCGGCGGATATGAAGAGGAGAGAACGTTTCCCCGCGATCGCGACCCTAAGAAAACGCCCGGTTGAAAACTAAGTGGCAATCCCCCGGCGTGTTGCATTTCGGAGACGATTTGGGGGGGGTGACCGCCCCTCACAATACTCTACGTCCTATCTATGAAGCCCATTGTCTGCTTCGGATTTGAGGCGTCCAGCTCCCCGGAAAACGCAATTTGCAGTTCACGATAAATTTCTTCAAAAACCGGTGTGAGATCGATACTGGGCATGATCGGCACCGTCACAGGTCTTCCGTTCCGGTGCACGATAACGACCATGTCGTCCCCGGCGATCCAGAACTCGATTGCAAGCAGCACCCACGTCCCGCCGCGGCGGCCAGCATAGCTGACCTCGACGTACAACCCCATAATGATGGGCTCTAGCATAGTCGGGTTTGGAGAGTCGTGATAGAAGCTATAGGCAGCGTCACGATAGTCCTGGCCAGGTCGAAATTCTCCCTGAGGCGGCACGCCACAGACTCTATCCGCAGGGCACCCGAGATAGGCCGGCAATCCATCGCGAATAGCATCACCAAACCGCCACGACTCCTTGATCAGTCTCGATGTTGCCTCCCCGTATTTTGCAACGAGTTGCTGCAGTTCGATATAACGAGCCACGTTTGGCACCTTGCGCTGACTAACAGAGAAATCCTAACCTTGCGCACAAGGTAAATACAGGGGCGACATGCAGATTTTCTTGGTGCTGGCGGGAATCGTAGAGTTTGGATTTGGCGTCCTAGTTTTTGCTGCCGGTCCTGCAATCACGCAGCAAATTGCGGGCACCATCCTATTTTGTTCGGGAGTAATAACCCTGGCCCTCGCTGAATTCGTCCATATCGGGCAGCTGATTGCGCGAGCGGCAGAGACTCAAGCAACGCAGAATCCGTTGCAGACTAGCGCGCCGGCAGCACCACAAGCATACAGCAAGGCAAAGGTCTGCTCCTTCTGCGGACACAACAACCCATCCACGGCAGAAGTCTGCCGTTGTGGCCGGCCGTTAGCCGCATAGAGAGAGCCCTCGGCATGGTGACTTCTGATTGGATTGCCGCTGTCGCGGTCGCTATTTCTTTGATCTCGGCCCTACTAGCATGGCTGTCGGCCGCACAAGCCAGACGACAAGCTGACGCCGTGCTTGGTGAGGTGAAGCCTACGTTTGGCGTCTACCAGGCTGAGTATGTTGAGTATTCACGGCAGGCTACCCTAAAGTTCGAGATTCTGAACCACAATAGACGAGCGTTGCTTGTCCATGAGTTGTCGTTCCAATACCCGGACGATGTAATCGTGTTTGCTGATCATGACGACCTGACCGGTGTGATTGGGTCTATCATCGAGGCGGTCAAAGAAGGCGGGCGGACAAAGAAATTTGCAATCCCGCACCGTGTGAAGGGATGCGGGATGAACGCTGTGCCGCATGAACTGGTCATCCCCTTTAGATGCGGGTGGAGAACTGACTTGAGGCCGAAGTCATTTCGCTTTTGCTTCAAGGCCAAGTATAGGCAGGAAGGTGACTTGGCGACGGACCGCGCTTATGGGTGCGTCGACGTTGAGCCGCCGAACATTCTCCCTTGAACGCGCCTATCGAAAGTACTCGGCTGCAGGATCGTCGTGGTCATCCAAAGGCGGCGGCCATCCAACCTTTGGGAACGACGCCGGCGTGGCGCCAAGTGCACCAAGGCATTGGTTGAGCGCTCTCAGGCCCGCGACACCCAGATCTCCGCTGCGCATCTTCCCAACGAGCAGCGTCGTGATTCCAACGATACCGCAGTGGCAGTACCGCAGCCACGGCAGGGTTGGGATCATTTCAATCTAGGCCTCGCGAGCGGCTGGCGGGAGCCATTCATATGGCTCCCCGATCGGCCTGTCGTCGGGAGGCTCATAGCGATTTGCGTAGCGGCCAGGGTTCTTTCCAAGCGTCCCGGAAAGCCGCAGATGCTCCAAGTTTTTTCTAGGTTTGGGCACTATCCCCCCATATTCTGAATGGTTGCATTGTGCGTTCTGGAGCCCCCACCGGTCCTTAGGACCATCGGCCCTAGATATCGAGAGGGGGCTACCGGATGCCAATCTTGGTTTCACGAGGCTTGCTTTGGGTGGCCACTGCTGTAGAGGCGTATCGACCTCCAAACCTAGCCACGCGAGAACCGAGTTGAGCGCCCACAATAGGCCGGACCATGCCGATAACCCGTATTGCCATGCTGCGGCTTGGCATGAGGCAGGACACGCAATCGCTAATGTCGTTGTGGGCAGCGTTGAGATCGAAGCATCGGTTGAGCATCGCGACATATGTATCGGTCGCGTGACCTCTTTGGGACTAAAGGATCCTGACCCTGCGGATCCAGAGCAGCGGCGATACCTCGTTGCGCTTATCTTTGCCGCATACGCTGGCCGTGTAGCTGAGCAGTTGTTCTGGAGTACTGTTCCGCCAGAAAAGCGGCCCACGATAAACGCCGCTTGGGCCAACGATCAAGAGAACATGATGCTATATGCGGAACGACTGGCCAATGACTCGACCACGAGAGCCGAGGCGCTTGAATGCGGTATGAATTACACGATCGACTTCTTCAAACAACCAGTCAACCAAGACGCAGTAGCACGTATCGGCAAAGCTCTTCATGCCGCATTGAAACTGGATGATTCGACTATAAGGAAGCTGTGCGGAAGTGACCTTTCCGTAGCCCCCATTCCTTATTGCTGAACCGAAGACGCAGTTCCCCGTCGCCGCCCAATTGACCTTCTTACCGAAGGTCGCGGCAGCCAGCGGTGACGGATCCGTGCCACCGGTGTTCTTCCAAGTCTCTGGTAGAACGAGCCTGCCGGCGGCGAGCCTGCCTGGTCGCCGATGGACGCGGTGACAAGCAAGGGATCGTCGCTTGGGTCGCTGTCCAGCGTTGCAACAACGCTGGTGAGCAGCGGCAGCCGGTGGCGGTGGCGCCGACCGCGGCCACGGTAGTCGCCTGGCCCCGTGCCGTGCGCACCGCTGTGCCAAGTGCGGCCGTCTTGTCGACGTCGGCGATGGTCAACTTGCCGCCGGCCAGGATGTCTAGAATAGCACCGATATTCCAGAGCGTACCGCCCTTGGCTGGGTAGTTGGTGCCAGCTGCGCAATTCGGATCGTGGGCCATGAAAGGCCTCTTGTAGAAATGGCGCCGCAGCGCCCGGTGATTGAATGTGAGGTGATGAGGCCGGCGGGATGAGGCGTTGGCTACTCTCTCACCTTGAAACCGATCGCTACAGCTGCTTTCGCCGCTTCATTTGAGTGCTCAGGCTCAAGTGCGGCTCGCAGCATCTGATCAAGCAAGGTCACCATTTTATCGCAGGTCAGGGTTTCATCGAAGTACGAACCGGCTACGACGAAATCCATATCGATATAATCATTCATGATTTTGTCCGAAGCGATTTGGCCTAGTCCCTGCTTTTCTGCCCAAATCATAATTCGAGCGAGGCGGACGAGTAGCATCCTGACATCGGTGTCGGTTTCGAATGATTCTGTTAGGGCCTTCATGCCGGACATAATCAAAAGAATAATGCCCAACTTTTCGATGTTAGTGATCTTGCCGGATCTAAGCGCCTTTAGACCAGAGGAGCCGAGGTCGCGGCTGAAAATGGCCACACAGTTCATCATCGTCGCCTTATCCTGTCTGGCATCGTAGATCTTGCGATGGTCCGGCGCAGTTTCCAAAATCCTCTGCACCACCATGCTGAAGTCCGGGTGCGATTCTCCCTGCATCAGCACGTGCATTATTTTGGTTCCCTGGCCGCTTAGGATATCTTTGATTGTCAGAACTGAGTTTGTGCGCTGAAGTTGTTTTATCTCCCCGCAGCTTAAAGAAGCAAAAGTCCGATCACGAACAGGCGCCAGCAGCGCGAGCGAGCGCACCATTGACTGGATCGGATCCTTCTTGATTGACATTTCAGAGAATGCCACGTCCGGAACAACAAAGATGCAGGTCTGCGCAGACTCGATGCGCTCGCGCAACTTGGGGCTTCTAAGCGCACCCTGATCGAGTAGAATGAAATGTTGTTTGGTCATGGGGCGTCATATCATCGGCGGGCTGCCAGCGCGACTATCCTGGCCTGTTCCTGCGTGCTTCTCGGTGTCACGCTGCCTTCCCTCGTTCCGCCGGTTGTCGTTGTCGGCGATTGGCGGCGTGCGGCCGGTTAAGAGGTAGAACTCGTCCCAAGACAGGCGCCGACCGCGGTAGGCGCCGTCTTGAATAGGCTGCTTGGTGGTCATGCTGCCTCCTTTGTTTCGTTTGCTGCAAGGCGCCTTAGCTCGCCAACTATTTGGTCTCTGTCCGGTCCATTGGCTCGATAGAAAATTCGGGCGCCCGCCAGCCGGTCGAGGATGATCGAAAGGTCGTAGAGGCTGGGCAGATACATTGCCTTCTCGTTTTCCGGATCAGGCATGACATTCCCGTTGGGTGCCATGAGAAACGGACTACCGTGCAGGTCTGCTGTGTCTCGATCTCATCGACTGCCATTCGGGCTGAGGCGCGACCCAGAAAAGTTCGAAAAGCTTCCAGGAACCCCAGTCCTTCGCGAATTGTAGAACTAGCCAAGGGTCGCTTCGGGGCCGTCACCGGACTGTCAGGTTTCGGCCGGGGCTCGCGACAAGGTGCCGCTCTGCTTCCGACTCCTTTTCGGTCATTCGATCTGCTAACGGCAACCACCGAAAGCAGACGGTTCAAAGCAGCTTCCCTACTCGCCGAAGGCGTCGGCTGCACGAGAACCGGCGTTGCCGATATATCGACGATCTCGTCGCCATGGTCGCTTCCAATGCCTCGCCAGCCGGCAACCTAGGCATCCTTCCCGGATCGGGCTAGTTGGTCCCGTTAAACGAGCTTCGCGATATCCTCGTCGACCTCGTCCGGCTTGGTGACCAGGAATTCGTGTAGGGCCACCAGCTTGGCCAGCAACTCGTCGAACGTGATGATGAGCACGTCCTTCTGGCTGCCGCGGTAAATCTCGAAGGACCGCTTCTCGTCCTTGTTCTCGGGGAGCCTGCCGATGATCAGTATGCACGGGACCGACCAAGCCTGGATGTTCGGCTCCTCCTCCTCTTCCTTCTTGGCTGCGATGCTCTTGATGAGCCGAAGCTTCTGGTCGACTAGCTGGTTCGCACCGCCGGTCAGTTCCGGGTGCGGGCCATAGAGGTTGGGCGGACGATACGGGTCTTTGGTCAGCAGCGGCGTCTCAGTCGTCTTGATCTCGACGATGGCCAGGTTACCCAGCATCCCGGCTTCGACCAAGTAATCGGCCTGCTTCTCGCCCTTCCGCTTCAGCCCCATCCCGCCGACTGTCGCCTGGCTGGTATAGTGGACCACCGGCAGCCCGAAGAGCACCTTCAGGATGAACGAGTTCTTCTCGAAATAGGTCTGCCAGAACGCCTCGCGGTGGCCCTTGGCCATTTCCTTAGTCATATCCTCGATCAACGCGAAAAGGGAGACCAACTGGATCTTCTCGCTCAACTCGAAGAGCTGCACCGGATCATCATGGGCGATCTCCACAACCTGGCGCATCACGCTCCGGACAGCGGCGCTGTTGTTGGTGTTCCGGGACCGCGGGATGCCCTTCTTCGCCAGCGCCGACCGGACGGTATCCTGCAGGTCGATGCCTGGCCGCTCGAAACCGTTGGGTTCGTATCCCTGGACCACGTACGGCAAGAAGAGGTTCTTGAGGTAGGCCATCTTCTCGCCGTTGGCGAAATCGCGAGCGGCATCGTGAGCCCGGTTAATGTTCAGGCGGGCGTCGTCGAAGATGTGGAGGGGAAGCCGCACGTGGTCGCCATCGATCGAGATCTGGTCGTCCTCGCACATCGTGATGCCAAGTATGCCGGGGAGGTCACGGAAGGCGTCGATGAGATACTTGATGCGGGGATCGACGCCGAACCCCTCGAACGGCTTGCGGTGGAATCCGGTCGGCAAGCCGAAGAACAAGCCTATGTGCTTGTCAACCTCCATCTTATGCTCGTCCTCGAACGATATCCTGGCGATGGTCCCGTACTTCCGCTTGAGGAAATTGGTCTGGCTCGAGCGGAGCCAGATCGGAAAGGTGGTCAGGACCTTGGTCTCGAAGCTGTATTCCGCCAGCAGGTGAGGCTGGGACGCTTCGTCCAAAAGCTCCATGTCGGCTCCAGCCGCCTTCGCCCTTTCATAGGCCTTCAAGCTGAGATGGTAGCTTAGATACTGGGTCTTCCCATCAGGAATGGTCTCCAGGACCAGGAAAGAGCCGTCCTCGGCATGCGTGCCGGCGTCGATTCGCATGCTAGTGTAGGTGTCTTCGCTCTCCGGACCGGCCACTTCATCCCCCTTTGTTCGGCCAACATATACAGGCCAGGGGCAGGGAAGTGAAACCGCGCGCCAAGCGGATGATTCGTCCATCCCCTCACCCGCGTGGCAGCTCAGTGTCGGGGGGCGAGAACGGAATGGCAGCTTTTCGGCAACGGCCCCATGATGGAATGGGACAGCTTTTGGCAAGGACGCCCGTGAACTCGCTACCTAAAATGTTTGTGGGCGCGACCCGGTAGATTGCTGCCGCTTGCCATAGTCCACCAAGTGACGACATAGAAATTTTCAGACCGACGGCCGCCTTTCTGCCGGAGTCTTCCATGGCCACCTGAGGTTGCCGACGCCAGGATGAACCGGCATAGATACGTGGATCGTGGTCATCACCGGAATTTAGAACAAAGGTGGTATGGTGACTATTGCTAACGTCGCGGGCAGTGATCTCGCAGACATGATTCAGAGAAGTATAGAACTCATGGCCTTCCCGCCGTCGGCCTGGGAAGCGACAACCTACGCCGAGGTGATTGCTCTACCGCGCGTGGTCGTGACGCGGCCGCCTGCGGAAGATCTGCTCGAGACGGGCTTCGTACCCTATGACTGTCACCGCAATTGCGCGGAACAGGTTGCCAACGACCCCAGGTATTCAAGCCGACATGTGATAGGTTGGCTGCCTCATGGTGAGGACCTCATCCTTCATTCCGTAGCAGAGATTGCAGGAAGATGGCTGTGCCTGACGCCCCAATTCGGCGCTACGCCCAGCCGATTCGATTTCATCCCTGACCCACATATCGAGTGGCGCGACGGAGATGACAGCTTATACAAGACGGCATTCCGTCACGGTCATGAGCTGCCAGAGGCATTGCGTAAGAACCCGCGCCGACACATCCGGATGCGGGACCAGTTCCTGGCCATGGTCAAGGCTGGAATGTCTGCGCTCGAAGCCAGAGATGCAGTCGCGAAAGCTACAGAATGCTCTAGCGAAGAACTCTAGTTTGGCCCTCACTTGGGCATAGCGGGCTCTTTCTAGAGCTGCTTCTCTACCGTCTGGGATCAACCCATCGGACAGCCCGAAGGTTTTCGCCAAGCACAGATTAAGACTGGAACGGGCCAGTAGGTTACTAGACCGGTCATTCGCAGCCAATATTACAATGACCGAAATGGGGCCGGAAGCGGACAGGCAAATTTCTCGCGCCGCCAGCGAATAACGGACGTTCAACTGTGCTCATAATAGCCAGAGAGTTCTGTATTCCGCAGCTACATGCAGATAATGTCGCGCAATGGGGTTTCAAACGTATCGGGAGTGCCTATTAGGACGAAACCATCGGGACTATAGCTACGATCCTCGATCTTCGACGCGGTGACTCCGTCGCTCGCTGGCAGGTTAGACAGCAGCCCAAGAAACCTCTTGAAGCTCTCCTCGTCGTCCACGTCCCGAAGTTGCTTATAGACCGCCTTGTGGATGCCAAACTTCCAACCCGGCATGAACTTGACGCCGACGTAATCTCTATCGATATCGATGCGATTCGCCTCAAAAAGAGGATCCAGCACCGTTGCGTAGGCTCGGGTGATTAACCGGGGCCAAGCGACTTCATAGTTGAATTGGACGGTCGACGGTGGGTCGGTCACCTGACCCTGCAAGCCAGCCTGATCAAAAGCGAAGACACAGGCCGAGCGTGTTTTGGGTGCGATGCCGTTGAGAGTCTGGATGGCGCATACTTGGCGCAGTGCTTTGTTTCTTGCTGAGTTGATGACGCTTTGTGGCACGCCGTACATCGCAAAGCCGGCCCGCCCCTTGCTCTCGAGGACATGAATGTCGTCGGGGCCGCGGAAAGCGAAGAAGTCGGGCTCCGTTTTCGCCGCCGGTTTTGTAGAGTGTCGGAAGTACTTCGGCATCGACTTAGGATAGGGCGCGAAGCTCGACATGCGGGTGAAAGTGCCAGCGTGTTGTTCTACTGGCACCACCACGGCGGCGCCCAAATGGCGTTGGGCAAACCATCTTGTCAGCGCCTCCGCCAGCTTGAACGCGTCCGCTTTCTGGTTAGAGGCCGTTTGCGACTTGAAGCCATGGGTCGGTTTCAACTGGGCATCAAGAAGGCTGAACATTGTCACAACACCTCGCAGTGACACCAAAACGCGCCGGTCAGTTGATGCGGTCGATGGCAAGGACCGAGGGCGATCAGCGACAACGCCAATTCCATGCGGTTGGTGGCTATAGAGGTCAACTTATTGACCGCTGAATAGCGCGCCGGAAATCCTGTACACTGCAGACTCTTGTGAGCCAACGTCCCCTCCCTGTACCAGCACCCGGCTCGAAACGCCCAAGATTTGGATGGTTAAAATATCGCGGCGGTTGGCCATTGGTGGCCCGCAGTAGTCTTATGGTCATTCTGATGGTTATACGGTGGGGATCCCAGCATGGACGAGACACCCCCACCCATCCAGCTTCGTCGCGATACTATACCCCTGCCATGTGAACCAGGCCCCGGCGAGCGCAACAAGGGATATCACGATCAGCACGACGCGATGCCAGCGGATTCGTCCCTCGATGGCATCGAAAGCGTCCGTGAACATATCGCGGATTTCACTGAAATCCGAATTGAGCTTGGTACGCTGGCCCTTGATTTCCCGGTCGATGGCACCAAGCGTTAGCCACTGATTTGCGCACGAGGCGATCAGCAGGGCAACGAAAAGGCAGGCTCCGCCAAGAATGGCGATGTTCGCAATGGCCACGGGACCGCAGGTGTTCGTAGCTTTCATCTGGGTTGCCACAACGACCGCGGAGACGGGTAGACCCAACAACTGCCCCTGAATGTCGGTGAAGGTCTTGTGTACCCGGTTGACATAGTCGGCTTGATTCTTCTCGATCTCGCTGCGGATCTTCGAATACGAAAAACTCGACGCAAAAAGTTTGTATCCTTCGTCGACACGCTTCTTAAGTTCGTCCGCATTCTGCAGCAGATAGACGAAGCGCCCCGCCGCTGGTTGGCTAGCCACGAGAGTTGTGACCGCTTCGCCGAGAATGCTGAGCCTTTGCTCTCGGTGGATATCGCCTTCCAGTGTGGCCGCCAGCGCCTCGATCTGTTTGGCTTCGACGAGCCGAAAATCGCTGGCGTCGTAGCGGACCGGCACCTCTACGCGGCCGTCCCCAAAATAGACTAGCTTCGCATGTTGGACGTCGGTGAAGAGCGCGGCTCCACTTAGAGTGGCGACAAACTTTAGGATCGCCCTGTATCTGGCGAGCGCGTCTGAAGCCGGTACGAGGCCCGAGTGTGAGCGGTCGGATTTTATAAAGAAGGTGGATGACTCCTCCACTCGTCGTTCCGGGGCTCTGAGCAATCCGTCCCACGTCTCGACGAGCAAGCCGAGACTATACTTTGGGTAACCTATTCGAGCAGGGATGACGCTGTCCAGCTTGACCTGGTCGGGGGCGATCAGAGGTGTGATGTCGGCTGCTTCTGCTGCCTTTTCCGAGATTTCAATGAGCCCGAGCGTCTCCAAGATACTTTGGTTGGCAACGGTGATGTGTCCGTTGTCGCCGGCGTCCCAAACGGAGTTGAGATAGACTTCCAGCAGATCCGGCCAGGTGATCGTCGCCTTAGCCACCTTCGATCTCCTCGGTCAGTTCCTGCCTGATGTGGTCTGGCACCTCCAGCAGGGTGATGCTGTTTTCGACGGGATCAAAACGCACCTTGCCCTCGTGCAGTGCTTTGCGCTCAAACTCAACCGCCCAGTTGGGAGTCTTCACTTTGAACTCGACCAGCCCTCTGAGAGCGCGACGGTCCGCGACGAAGCCGTCATTGAGGCCGCGATCGGGGTCCGCGAGTAATTCGATGAGAGCCTCAGGGTCGTCAGGGTGAAGTTCGTTTGCGAGGGTGGTGAAGTTGATCGGCTTATCGGCCTTGGCATCGCGTGTGCAGATGTTCATCGCGCGAGCCATGAAGTCGGCCCGTTCGGCAGGCTCCATCGGCTGGGTGTCGGCGAATTGCTTGAGCGCCTGAACCATGTGGGTGGTCTCGACCCTGGCCAGCACCGTGGTCTCGCAGCCCAAGAATTGCTTGAAATACTCTGAAACGGCCCCTTTTCCCTTTAGGAAGCTGAGGTAGCGCTCCTCGTTCGCCGCCCAGCCCGTGAGGTTGACGCGGCCGGCGAAGCGATATCCGTCTACGTCGAGATGTTTCACGTCTTCTAAGTTGGCGTTCTCCGTAAGCGCGGCGCTGATCTTGTCGTTGACGATCGCCACCAAGACGTATTGGATTTCGTCACGGTTGAAATGCGCGAAGAAGACGTGCCCGCCCTCGGAAGCCGGACGCCCACCGGCTTCTTTGGCGAGCGTGTCCATAAGCGCCAACGTCGTCTCTTCGAAAGTTGACCCTCCGTCGACGTATTCTCCAAGTCGGAGCGATGTAGGGAAATTGGCGGTATCCATCGAGAAACGGCCGTAGGCCTTTGATGGCCGCCTCGCATACAGCCGATGCAGGTCATCGATCAGTCGCCTAGCTGTATTCCCCACAGCGAGCGCCCCGTTACCGGGGTGGACTTGATAGGCGCCAGCGTCGGTCTTCTCTAGATGATGGATTGCCACTGAAACAATGTTGTCGGCCAACTCGCCCCCCCTTTTGGTCGATTCCTTTTTGCCTAATAAAACCAAAAATAATCGCTCATCGCTACGAAAAGTTTTACTGCACCGCTCAGGTGTAGCGCGAATTTCATCGATCTATGGGATTTATTGGGTCAGTATCACTCTAGGAATGTTCATGAACAGGCTCCAGGCTCAACCGTGTGATACGGCTCTACCAAGACAAACAAAGGGACGCCAAGGTCAGCTCGGCGCAGGGGGACTCCTGCGTATCTGTCTGCGATCTCAGCTCATGGCGATCGGCACCGGTTATCTCAACGTCCGACATGAGGCGCATTGCAGCCCGGCAGCGTTGGAGCCGGTTTCGGACAGTCCGGTATCGGGATAGAAAAATGGAACGCATACATTCGCGCGGTGCTTCTCTGGAGGAAGGCGGCAGAAGTGGTATCGGGGATGCCTAGCGCGCGGGTTAACGGCGTCTAGTATCCCACATCAGACCAGAAATTGGCATCCCGCTGATCCTTAAGCTCGTCTAGGGGTACTTCAATCCTTTTGAAGTCCATCCGATACATCGGCAACTGCCAGCTTCGAAAGAGGTAGCCTAGCTGGTCCTCATTGGCCTGTTCCGTGATCAAGCCTGCAGTTTGCAAGGCCAAGGCCATCTTATGTGACAGCCTGTCTGACTCTGTTGCGGACACCTCGTCCTTGAAATCGAGCGGCTCCATACCTCGGAAACGACGTCGAGCCCTGCTCGTGTAAAGGCTCCGAAATCCCGGAGTGCGCAGCAGACTTCCCAAGGTCGTGGATTGCCACCTGCGAAGCCGAACACTGGCTCGTGGTTCGACGGCTCGTTCCAGATTGGGTCGCCTTTCTCATACGTTATGATGTCGACATAGAGCAGAGATTCGCGGCCCGCGAGGGTGGAATTCGGGAGTATGTATTCGCCCATCGAGCCTTCCAGATAATGGGAACGCCGCTGTTCATCGAGATATTCCTGCAGTTGCCTGACATGCATCGGTCGCCAGCTCTGGGCGTCAAGGTACAGCAAGCGGGCCAGGTGATCGCAGAACCATTGCATCATCGGTCCGACGCGCGACGGCCTGATTTTAGGAGGGCAGCGCACGATGTCGATGAGCACCAGAATCTTGGCGACCTCCTCAAGCGAATGTCCAAGCAGGATACTCGCCGAGCGAGGATGTCCCTCGAGCGACCTCGCGGCCGCCAGCAGGTCTCCGGCGCTCTTCATCAGGATCGGTAAGCCTTCTGCAATCAGGTCAAGTTGGGCGCTGGCGGGCAGGTTCGCCAGCGTGCGACCTCGCTTCATGCCGATGTCACTGGATTTCTGGGCTTCAGACATTCGCATAACCTTGATCAACTTCAAGAGGGCGTTGTTTGCTCTAGGGAAGGAGGGAGGTCTGGCCAACGGCGAAGCGCTACTGCCCCTTAAGTTCGACGCCTTTCGTTGGTTGTTCGGGAGAGTTGGGAAACACAACCGGGACAGCCATCACGGCCGTTAGAATCAAGATGGCGATGGTCAACGCGGTGATGAAAATCGTCAGTCTCGACATTGTGCGTTGCGTTTCGATCGCTTCCAATGCGTTCATGAGGTTGCCTTGCTGGAGAAGCAGGTCCCGGATCGCCCTGTCGGAGGTCGCAAGTTGATCGACCAGTTCGATCGACCTTCGGGTCAAGGCGGAGATCAGGCTGATCGTCTCCACGTTGTCCGACTCAAGAAAGAAGTCCCAGCTATCCCGGATAGGAAACCGAATGGCCTCCGGCAATTCTGCAGCCAAGAGCGAGATGTCGATACTGTTGGACGTGACCTGTCGAAGACGAGTCAGCACGCTCGCAGCATTCTCGGACTGTCCCGTGAACGATTTACTGTCGCGAACGACGTTCAGTTCCGCTCGGTATAGCTGTAAAAGAGTAGGGATCGCCCAGAGGCAGATCAAGCCGGGCAGACTCATCGAGAACATGTTCAGGTAGGCGCGGTCGTCGTCGCCGCCGTACACGGCATTGTCAAAGGCCCGGAGGTCGCGCCGCTCCACGGAAAGCACCGCGTGCCCTTTCTGGCTATCGACGTGGGACACTGGATGCGCGAACCTCAAGCCAGGCAGATTGGAACTGGTCCAATCTCCGCCACCGTAGTCCAGACCGAGGTAATCGATCCAGAGATTCCGTGTCGGTGGATCCTCCTGCGTGCGGATTCCGTCGAGGAATAGCAATTCGCAAGTCGGGAGAAGCTCCAGGTTCCCGCTGGTGGCAAAGGCACCCGGCAGGTTAGTCTTGAACCACTTGAGTATGTTCCGCCGAAAATCGTCTCGAGCCTGACCGATCGCTTGACGCTTGCGGCTCCTGGGATCAATTATTGAAAAGCCACGCTTGGTCCTGCGTAGTTCGGTGCTCAAAGATGCCCGCGCAATGTGCTCGTAGCGGCCCTCGACGTCTCTTGCAGCATTGAAAGTCACGACAATGCAGCTTAGCGATGAACTGATGGAGAAAAGTTCGGCATGTGCGTCCTCGAACCCGTTCGGAAGATCGACCTCTGTAGCGTCCCTGAAAAAAGCCGATGGCTTCCCGGCCGAACGATCGCACCAAGGTTGATCCAAGCTCCGCCTTCTGAGCCTCGCCGTGAGCGCGCCACCCAGTCGGCGCTGGTACGCTGGAAGGCGGACGTCTCCGCCGAATGCCATCCCAGCTTCTCAAACGCTTGAAAGAGACGTTCCGCATGCGCTGGTGTGTAGAATTCTGCGCCGAAGACTCTCTTGAGCGCTACGTGTTGAGTTGCCGCTGGAATGCTGGCGGGAATCGTCTCTAGATCTTTCTGAAGATAGTATTCCCGGCTTCGTTTAGTGTTCGGGGAGTCGATCAGCGACGGAAACCTGCGAGATGCCCAGGTCCTGAAGTTACGAGCCAACGCGTCGCGGCGAACGGCAAGAGCGCTTGGGACGTCTGAGTTTCCAGGCTCCAACTCGTCGCTCACCTCTGACCGCACCCCATTTCAGCCATTGGCCGCCAAGACTAGCCTTCGCCAGTTTGGGCGACCTGCTCGTCCGGGTCATGCACTTGCCTTACCGATGCGCAGGTTGAGACGGAAATTCGTCTTTGTCTACCTTCGCATGGGCG
Source organism: Mesorhizobium sp. M7A.F.Ca.MR.245.00.0.0 (assembly GCF_003997415.1). Taxonomy (NCBI): domain Bacteria; kingdom Pseudomonadati; phylum Pseudomonadota; class Alphaproteobacteria; order Hyphomicrobiales; family Phyllobacteriaceae; genus Mesorhizobium; species Mesorhizobium sp. M7A.F.Ca.MR.245.00.0.0. Next base: position 123,294 of record NZ_RZTE01000006.1, read on the forward strand.
CGAACAACAAACGCCCAACGACGTCTGCTTTCAGACTTGGCCAAAGCCGATCGCTATGGCTGATTTCAGGCGCAAAGCGGCCGTCTACATCCGATGCCTCCAATTATCCTTAAACCGAATCTAGTGTCCCAATTTGTCCATAAGCACCCGCAATTCGGGCTGCGGCGCGACCCAGAAAGTTCGAAAAGCTTCCAGGAACCCCAGGCAAATTGGACGCCGCATCGGACAACAAGGGGCACGGATATTGCAGCGAACGCCCGCGATGGAACGGTCAATATCGTGGGCGAAAAGCGCTTCAAATAGAGCTGTGGGCGGCCAAGGGAACGAAAAGGAAGAGAAGCAGAACTTTCGTGTGCGATTGTTGCACACGGCATCACGTAACTAGCTGATTATATTTAACTATCCGCCCATCCATCAGCTGAGTGCAGGATCAACTTCGTGGACGGGATCCGAGCTTCGTGCACAAAGATGGGATAGCACAACCGCGCGAAGCATTCGGAAGCCTCAACGTGAATGCAGACACCTCAACTACCTTTGCAAGTTGGATCAAGCTGAGTGATTGCCGAACGACGCTGTGCGCTCCGATGTCTGAACTCTGCGCCGATACGTCAATTTGATCAGCCTCGCTTCGCTCTCCTCCCGACAACCGCGCAATCTGATTGTCGTTCTCTTGCACCATTTGGCCGACCGACGGGGTAACTTCGCGCCGCTGATCATGGTGCCCCCCAAGCGCCTGACCAAAGATTTGAAGACTGCTCTCTTCGCAGCAGGTCAGAACCGAAGACGTGGGCGCCTCATCGGCGACAACGGGCAGTAAAGTGGTGCACGCATCAAGGCGCCATCCGAACCAAATCAGTCCAGCAGACACAACAATGTCTTTGTTGCTGGTCCGCCGGTTATTCACCCTGTTCCAAGTAACGCTGTATCAAGCGTTAAATTCTGCTGCAAACGCCGGCGCCGCGTGTCAAGATGGGCTTGGAAAAGGGTGGGGATCACATATGCACGCGGCAATGAGCCAAAAGCTGGCGAGCTATGGCCAGTGGACGTATCGCGGTGCGTGGGCACTTGAAATCGTCGCGGCGATCATCGGCCTAACCACCGGCGTCGCTCTGAGCTACCGCGGATTCGTTGCTAATGAGGCGGCGAACTCGATGGACCTTGTCCTTGCAAGTGCCCCGTTCTTTATGATCGCTATTGCCGAGTTGACGAAGATCCCAATCGCCACTCTTCTGTTCGGCGCCTCGTGGATTTGGAAGCCTGTTATCCTGGCCTTTCTGCTCGTTTTGGCCGGCATCACTTTTGAGACAGTCCTTCTCGGATTGGAGCGTGCCAGCACAATGCGCGAGGTGCAGTACGCCAACTTCGCCAACCAAACGAAAGCACTCCAGCAAGAGCTCGATAATCTCAAGGCGGCAGCCGAAAGTTTGCGAGACTCTGACGACGAGGCAAGGGCCCGAAGTGATCTGGAACAGCTCAGCGGGTTGGCTGACACCGAGCGCGACAAATTGCGCGCACGGATAAGTGAGGTTGACGAAGAGCTGCAGGCCGCAACCACCCTTTCACCAGCGGCGGCGCGAGCCAAAGAATTTCTCGAGGAGAAACAAGTAGCGCTAAGCGCACTGGTGGAACGGCGCGATCGAGAGATCAAGGACGCCGTGGAGCAGTTCGAGGGACAGCGGGATAGCTACGTTGATCGTATAAAGAGCGCGCGAGAAAAAGGCGATCTTGCGTCAGTGCAGCGCAACGAAGAAGGGCTGAACAAGTTAGCCAATCCGCGGCTCAAAAAGGAGGCCGAATTCGCGCCTAAGTTGGCTGAATTGGAGCCCGCAGTCGCTACGGCCCGCGCGGAATATGAGAGGCTGCGAAAAGATAGTCCACCGATGACTCTGCAAGACAAACAACGCCTTGAGGCCAGGCGCAACGATCTGGAGAAGCTCTATGACGGCACCGCGGCCGATTGGGATCGCAAGCTTGACGAGGCACGTACTGCGCTAGCGACCGCTCAGGAAGCCGCAACTCGAAAGTCGGAGACACTCGCCAAGAACCAGCAGCGGCAAGAGACGATCGCTACGGAACTCAGCCGCCTGGAAACAGAGCGCCTCCCAGTTGCTCGCAACGATCAGATCCGTAGGCTGGCAGCTCGCTGGTATGGGCTGAAGCCGGAAGACGTTTCGGACGCACAGGCCGGCACGGTATCGACGATCTGGTTCGCCTCGCTTGCATTCATCGCCGCGTTAGCGGGGCCGATCACGGCGATGGTCGCGCTGGCCCTGCAACGCATCGGCGCACAGCCCGAAGTTCAGCGCGACAGCAAACTCTCGCGTTTGTTGCGTCGAATGCTGTTACGCTGGCGGTGGCGCCGTGTCCGCAAGGTACCCGTGCAGGTGCCTTTCGACAGAGAAGTAGAGAAGCGCGTCGAGGTTCCTGTCGAAGTCGAGAAGATCGTCAAAGAGATCCTATACGTGCCTATCCTTACTGACGACCCCGAGGCGTTGCGCCGGGCGTTGGATAGGGAACTGCCTCCGGAAGTAATCGATCTAGTAAAGGTTTCTGCAAAAGGACAATACGACCAGAAAGTGATTGAGGAAGCCCTTGAGGGGGAACTGCGAGCCGGCAACTGGGGCGAAGCGAGGCGGTAGACGTGCTCGTACGACATAACACCAAGCTGCTCGAACAGGCGATCGATCTGCAGATCAAACGGTCGGCCATTCCAACTCTGCAGGCAGAAGCAGCTGCGCACGACAAGATCGCTCGCGCCAATGCATTTCGCCGAATGGCTAGCGGCGCTGCCGTCGCAATGGCCGCTATCGGGATCGGCGTGGGTGTATGGCTGGTCTTTGATCGTGACCCAACGTTGATCCAACCGGAGCCGTCGGTCACTCAAAACATTCCGCCAAACCAGATCGAAGACGAGACAAAAGAGACGAAGAAATCAGAAGACAGAATTCCGGGTGGCGAGACAATCGCGCAGGAAGGAAAGACCGACAAGCCTAAGTCGCCGCAAATCGAGCAGCCGAAGCCGCCGCCCGTAGACCCAGCCAATCCGGATACGTTCGATTTCGTAAAGTTCGCCAATCGCAAAGTGGCTTATGCTGGCAGTACCTGGCAACTCGAGTCTGGTCATCATTTTGACAGTGAGAAAGCTCCAACTTGGGACACCGCCTGGTGTTATACGCGGAAGCTGGCAAACACCGGAATTGAAGTTCAGGTAAGACTTGTCAACAGATCCTCACCTACATCGATGCCGTTGGCACCGGTGTCGTCGAGCGAGACACTCGCATCGGTAGGCCTTGACGACACGTCGGCGCGTGAACTCGCCAGCCATTGCCTCTGGCTCGACGAGGCCAGGTTCGCGCCAACCGATTTCGACATGGACGATGAGCGGAAAGAAGCAGCTGCCGCAGCCGACGAACTGTCTGTGCAGCAGGACGGATGGGACGCGATCGGAAACGATCTGCCGGGTATGCCAGCTTGGGATGTCTCGCTTGAACAGTGCCAGGCTCAATGCAAAGCAGATCGCCGCTGCTTAGCACTCACCTATGATAAGAAACACGCCGCCTGTTTCATGAAAAACAATGGGTCGATTTTGGTTAGAAGTCCTGATGCAGTGATGGCGGCGAAGGGAGCCATCAAGGCGAATCTGCAGTACTCTAGCCTCGTTTTCGCCAAGGACACAGTAGTCATCGGGGGCGCTTACGCGAATGTGCGGAGCGGCTACGCCGACTGCGTATTGGCCTGCAGCGCTGATCAGAGATGTCTAGGCTTCAATTTTGACGGTCCGAACAAGATGTGCGCCATGCTTGATTCCGTAACCTCATCGTCCTCCTACAAGGGCGTGGTGTCGGGCGTCAAAGCCACCCGCAATTGAAAGGCACCGGCCCGAGATCATGTGCCAAAGAAGGCCAGATAAGCAAGCCGGCAAAGTGATCGTGAATCTTTCTCCTGCTTACGACGGTAGAGGTGTGCTTGGCGACAGGGTAGTCTGCTGCTGGAATCCAGTCAGGGCCTATGCAGTCTCACGATTCGATGGCCCTGCTGTTCTGCGGGTGACCGTCGAACCGTCGCCCTCGCCCGTTCTTAATTCGCGCGTCTTGTCCGTTATTTGAATGCGTCATTGAGAACGTTGGCGAGCCTTGCCGCCGCCAGCGCTGCCTGGCTTCTGGCAACGTTTCGCGCATCGGTCTCATATGTGCGGGTTAGCACGGCCACGGTGTTTTCGCTCAGCACAGGCTCCGCATACGCAAACTTCTTGCCGAGCACGAAGCTCTCCTGGGTCCAAGCGTCCGGGTCGAGCAGCTTGGCTTTTGCGCTGTCGGCCTGGAGCTTCGAGATGCCGGCCTTGTCATTAGCATCGAAGATCGCACCGGGCACCGAAACGTAACCTCCGAACATCCGATCCCAATAGGCGTGAAGGTCGATCGTTTCGCCGGTCGCCGGCGTCACGTTGACTTCGTTGCCGCCACGGTCCCCATCTGTGTTGATCGCAGAAATTCGCTCCGTCGCGTGCAACGGCTGGTGAATGTCGCCGATGAGATGCAGCAGCCAAACCATGTCGTAGGAGCGAATGTCATCGGTCGAGGCCGACGTCGCCGGCAGCGCCGCGATGAACAGCTTCATCTGCGAAACGGCATTGATCGGATCGGCATCGGAGAATTGCGTCCCGTCGGTCGAAAATCTGATGTCCTTGAAATGCCAGTAGCGGTGCATGTTTTTGTCTGCGTGGCCGATGTTCTGCGCCGTCGGCGTGTCGTCGTCCTTGGTGTAGCCGTGGGCAGAGTCTTTGATGTCATCCGCCCAAACGGCCGCATGAACGAAGGCGTATTGCGCTTTCTTATCATCGGGCACGCCGGCGATCCAACCCGGATAGTCGGGGTTCAGCTTGATCAGTGCATCGACCTTGGCCTTCGCCTGCGGGGTCAGTTTAGAGTAGGCCACGGCGGCGACCTGCATGTGCCCGCCGTCCCACCAGGCCAGTGCAGGCGCCGATGACAGGATCAACGAAAGAACGGAACCAAAGACGAGCGCACCACGCATGTACTCCTCCCCGAAACCGACTTTTCTGATCTATCAACTGTAGACGACGCGGCAATGACGGCAATGGTGCCTTCACGGAAGCTCGAACCTCTTCTGGATTCGACAACAAAAGCCAAATAGCGCATGATCTTGCCCGGGTTGGGGAAATTCATTCATGGGCGTGCGCGAATTTTCGTGCGTGTTGTGTTCAGTGCTCTTCTCGGGCTGCGCAGCCGACTACTTGGACCATTACGATACGGTAACACTCGCGGCCGGCGACGCGGGTCATGCAAATCTGCTCCTCCAAACAGTCAACCCGTTCAATCCGAACAGTCAGAACACGCATAGCGAGGGCAACGGCGTGCGCGCTGCCGCAGTCGTCAATAGGTATCGAGGGGTGTCGGCAGCACCGACGCAATTGTCACGGCCGGGCGGCGGTGATTTGGATTGCGCAGGCGGCAAGGGAAACAACGCTGTCGTGGTTGCCCCGGTGAAGATCACCAACGGTGATCCCAACAAGCTGGACCGCGATCACGACGGCGTCGGGTGCGAGTAGGGGCGGCGGACGTTGGACAGCTCTCGCTACGACAATCGATCTGCCCAATGGCGCAAACGGACAGGCGCCAAGGTGCGGCGAGTACGCAGATTGGCGGGCATTCCAAAGCGGCTGATTGTCGTAACCGTCGCTGCAGTCGCGGCCTACGCAACGCAGTCCGTCATGCAGCACGGCGACCGCATAACTGAGCTCAATCTGGCGAACTGGACTGGCCCGAGTCCGGCGCCGATCGCCGGTGTTGCGTCGGTGATCGATGGCGACACGATCGAAATTCACGGACAGCGGATCCGCTTTAACGGAATCGACGCGCCAGAGAGCCGGCAGTATTGCGACGACGCCAGGGGCTTCAAATATGCTTGCGGGCGCCAAGCCGCCGAAGCACTGGATAAGTTCCTGGCGGCCTCGAGGCCAGTGCATTGTAGCTTCGTCACCTGGGACCGTTACGGCCGTTTTGTTGGCGACTGCCGGCGCGCCGACGGCGCCGGCGTCGCCGCCTGGATGGTCGAGCACGGCCAGGCACTCGATTGGTTTCGCTACAGCCACGGCGCGTATGCAGCGCAGCAGAGCAAAGCCGAGAAGGCGAAGGTCGGCCTATGGGTCGGAACGTTTCAGGAGCCATGGGATTGGCGTGCTGAGCATGCGGACAGTCAGCAGCCGGCCGTCAGTCCACTCGGCATCATCAGCCGCCGGCAGGTAGCGCAAAGCTACTCATGCCAACCGCGGCGGACTTGCTCGCAAATCGGCTCCTGCGACGAAGCCCAATGGTATCTCAGCAATTGCCCATGGGGCCGAAAGTTGGATCGTGATGGCGACGGCGTTGCATGCGAAACGCTCTGTTAGAGAACGACAAACGGCCGTGGAATTTTGGCCGGCTGAACAATTTGGGGGGTTAAATGGAAATCGGCCGGCGTGCCGCAGCTTCGGCCGCGGTAGTCTTTGCGCTTGCAAGCGCATCGTGCACAACGTCCCAAGAAGCGCTGAACAAGAACCCCCAGGCAGTGAGCACGTCCGCGCTTTGCAGATCATATGCCTCGACGAGCGATCAAAGCTTCCGTGACGGTCTCTACACGGAGCTTGTTCGGCGGTCGGTGACGCCACAGCAATGCGCCGACATGATCAGAAAGCAGAACCAGGCGATCGCCGCGGGTGTGGCGATCGCCGCAGTGGGCGCCGCCATCGCGGTTTGCTCGAACAACAACTGCGGCGGCGGCGGATATGGCAGGCCGAACCATTATCAGGGCTCCGACTGGGATGAATTCTACAACCAGTACGGCCAACTGGTTTGGGCGTGCCGCGACATCTCTAGCGGGCAGTTCGTCGACTATGGCAACTGCTACGGCAAGGCGCAAACGGATTGGCGTTGGCCTGCAAAGTACGCATGAGAACTGGGTTTCTCGAAAGAGGGAGGTCTTAGTGGACGACAAATTTTACAATCGCGTTGGCGGTGATCGCATCTCATCGCGTCAAGTCGACGAACTCATCGGACTGGCGCGTGGCCTGGCCGCGGATGGAACCATCAACAAGGCCGAGGTCGAATTCCTTCAAAAATGGTTGGCGGCAAATACGGAGATCAGCAATCAGCCACTCATCCGAACCTTGTATCGGCGCATCAACGATATCCTCGCAGATGGCGTGCTCGATTCGGATGAACACGCCGGACTTCTGGACACGCTAAACAGCTTTTCGAATCGAGATTTCGAACTTGGGGAAGTGCTAAAGCCGACAACGCTGCCACTCTGCAGGCCGGCCCCAACTCTGACCTTCGTGGGCCGGCTGTACTGCTTCACAGGTACATTCAATTTCGGTCAGCGAAAATACTGCGAACAGGCCATTGCAGATCGTGGTGGCTTCGCGGGAGGTCTGAGCCAGAAGACAGAGGTTCTGGTGATAGGGGCCTATGCCACCGAATCGTGGAAACATTCCTCATTTGGCGACAAGATCGTCAAGGCGACTGACTGGCGCGACCAGGGGTTGCCCATCTCGATTGTGGCCGAGAGCCATTGGGCTAGCTTTCTCTGAGCGGGAGTTCACGGCATGAACCTTAGACGAGGCTCTCCCGGCTATGATGGGCCTTCTCTGTACCGTGGATGGTCTTTTGGCACGACAACTTGCTTTGTCTGCCGGGGGGGTGATCTCAACGGCAAAGCCTTTGGTGTATCAAAGAGCTCTAACTGCCACTTCGATCCTTGAATTGGCAAGTCAATCAGCGTTGAGAAAGGACGGTAGCGCTCTGCCGCTCCACCACAAACCGACGTCCGAACCGGTGGGCTCGGCGGCGGGCCATGCATCCCAACCCAGGTGCCCTGCCCTGTCCGGCTAGTGCCGCTTGGCGCGATATCGCGGCGCAATCGGGAGCCATGTAGATCTCCTATGCGTAAGTGCTTCGATCAAGCCCGTCCCGAAGCGGATTCATGAACCCCGAGTTACTTCACAAGTGCCACTCCTCATTTTCCCATTGGCCCGCGTCGACCGACCTTGCACACTTGTTGGCAGTTGATCCGATTTCTATCCAGGCATATCCCCTGCTTCTACTCCCTCGCTCAGCGGCTTTTATTTCCGATTCATATACCCACTATGCCCGCGCAACTGCATGATCCAGGGTTTGGGAGCGCGCTAAAGCCTGCTCACATGTTCCCGAATTCGGACATTTGGAGAGCGTGATGGACAACAAGAAGTTTTTGACACCTGAGGAAGTTTCGGAACGCTACCGCGGCAGCATCTCTCTTGGAACGCTGCGAAATTGGCGAGCCAAGAGGATTGGACCGACGTACGTTAAACTTTGCAAAGCCGTGTTGTACCCAATTGAGGAACTCGAGACGTGGGATCAAAAGAATACAGTGGCGTGCCGGGGGGCAAAGCGATTCAGCATGAACGGCGGTGAGTGAGCGTGATTAACGACGGAGGAGCTTCCAATACCGCCCCCAGAAGCCGCTCCTTACGCTCACGGCGTTTGACATTTTTGCGTACTTTTCAATAAGATAGCTTACGGCGCGAGGAAGGTCCACAATCACCCGTCGGGCGACCCCACACCCTCACGAGCCGATATCGAAATGACGAAGGAGATCATCGAGGCGGGCAAGCGGCTGGGCATCGCGGTGCACGACCACATCATCGTCGGGCGGAAGGGATATGCCAGCATGAAGGGCCTGTTGCTGATCTGACGGGCCGGGGGCATGCCAAGACCGTCCGATCAAGCCCGGGCGATCGAATGAAGTGCAGGAAATTCGCTTGCACAATCTTTTACCAAAAAATTTGAAAATTGTTCAATCTTGGAAAGAGGGCCCAAGGTCCGCTCTATCTCTGGATTAAACTTCCAATCGAGAGGAATTCTCTCTTGATTTTTAGAAGACAATTCCGTTGAGGCATCGCATTTTCGCTGCTACCGTTTTGAAACGCTTCAATTGGAACTCCGCCATTGCAACGCAAGCGCCCGACCATAGCGGATGTCGCACGAACCGCCGGTGTCTCCATCGGCACGGTTTCGAATTTCATCAATGGAACGGCAAGCCTGAAGGAAGGCACGCGCGACCGCATCGAGAAGGCGGTTGCCGCGCTGATGTATCGGCCGAGCTCCTTTGCGCGCTCACTGCCGGGCCGCGCGCCACACAGGCCAAAGAACCTCGATCACCTGCCAAGACTTCTGGTCGCCGGCAGGGTGAGTGTCGACTTCCTGTGCCGCGTCGACGTGCTGCCGCATCGCGACGACCGGATCACCGCCAGCCACATCGACAAGGCGCTGGGTGGCCCCGCGGCCAATCTCGCGGTTGCCGCCGCCGGCATCGGAGCACCCTACGCGCTGGACGTTGAACTGGCGACAGCAGTTGGCCAGGATCCAGAGAGCGATTGGGCGCTCGGCGCGCTTTCGAAACTGGGTGTCCACGCCTTGCCGATCCGCAACACGCCCAATAACCGCCTCTCCCAGGCGATCGTGATCATCGAGCGCAATGGCAGCCGGACGATCATCAGCGAACCGTTCGAGCTTGGCGAGGTCGACCTGACAGCCAATCTGGATATCCAGCCCGAGCAACGCCCGGCCTGCCTTCATATCGAAGGCTTCCACTACGAGACGATGACCGCGTCCATCGCGCGCTTTCATCAGGCGGGCTGGAAGGTGAGCCTGCATTCGGCCGGCCTTCCCAAAAGCGCACGCACGCCGGAAACCTTCACGCAGATGGTCAAACAGATCGATCTGACCTTCATCAACGATGTGATGATACGGGAGATCTTCGACTTTCGCAGCCGCATGGCAACGACGATCGAAGAGGTGCGAGTGGTGTTATCACGCATCAAACAACGGGGAACGGTCGTGCTCACCCTCGGCGAGTTCGGCGCCGTCGTTTTTCCGGCGAATGGCGGTGCGCAGATCGAGGTGCCGGCGCTGCCGGTCAATCGCGTCGACGCGACAGGCGCCGGCGACAGCTTTGCCGGCATCTTCCTTGCCCTTTGGCTGCATGGAGCGTCGCTCGACGACGCCGCGCGCTATGCGGCAATCGGGGCGAGCCTGACGACAACGGTCGAAGGCGCGCAGGGTTACATCGCAGACTTTGCCACGCTGAAGGCTGCGGCCCTGGCGAACAACGCCTTGATGGCCAGTTAAAACAATGGCTTATCGGCGTTTCGACCTGGCGCGGAACACCGCATCAACCGACGAAATCAGGAGAGTATGATCATGGCGAAAACAAAAGTTCTTCTTGTCGGCGAAAGCTGGGTGAGTTCGGCGACCCATTACAAGGGGTTCGACCAGTTCGGCAGCGTCACCTTTCACCTGGGCGCAACACCCCTGGTGGACGCTTTGAAGGGCAGCGAATTCGATCTCGACTACATGCCCGCTCACGAGGCCGTCGAGAAGCTGCCTTTCACCATGGAAGGGCTGTCGCAATACAGGACGATCATCCTGTCCGACATTGGCGCGAATTCACTCCTGCTCCACCCCGATGTCTGGCTGCACGGCAAAACGGTTCCCAACCGGCTCAAGCTCCTGCGCGACTGGACGCTGGCCGGCGGCGGCCTGATCATGATCGGCGGCTATTTCAGCTTCCAGGGCATTGACGGCAAGGCCCGCTGGCATCGCACGGCGGTCGAGGAGGCGCTGCCGGTGACCTGCCTTCCCAATGATGACCGGCTCGAAATTCCTGAAGGCTTTCGTCCTGAGATCACTGGTTCCAGGGATCATCCGATTTTTGCCGGCATCGAGGGCGAATGGCCGCTGCTGCTCGGTGCCAACGAGGTCATCGCCCGTGATCGCGACGATGTCGAGGTCCTGGCGCGGCTGCCGCAGGACCAGGGCGGCCATCCCCTGCTGGTTACCGGGCGCCATGGCGAAGGGCGTACGCTGGTCTGGACGTCGGACATCGGTCCTCACTGGCTGCCGAACAGTTTTGTCGAATGGCCTGGCTACGCGCGGCTTTGGACCAACGTGCTGCGCTGGGTCAGCAACGCCGCCTAGCCGATCCACAATCGTCGGGGAACCGTCATGACAGAGCCCTTTCTTGTCGCCAGAAACATCGCCAAGCGCTTCGGCGCTCTGACCGCGCTGGCAAATGTCGATCTGGAGATCCGCTCCGGCGAGGTGCTGGCGCTTCTCGGCGACAATGGCGCCGGCAAATCGACCTTCATCAAGATTCTGGCAGGCGCTCATCCGCCTAGTGATGGGGAGCTTGTCATCGAGGGCAATCCGGTCGCCTTTCACTCGCCCAAGGATGCCGCGGCATCGGGGATCGCGACGATCTTTCAGGAACTGGCGCTTTCGGAGAACCTGTCGATCGCAGAAAACGTCTTTCTCGGCCGTGAATTGAAACGCTCCATTTTGGGCATTCCGTTCCTGAAGCGCAAAGAAATGCGCCAGCGCGTCGACGGCCTGCTGAAGGAGCTCGATGCTCATATTTCCGATCCAGAAGCGCCTGTTGGCAGCCTGTCGGGTGGCCAACGCCAGGCCGTCGCAATCTGCCGGGCGCTCAATCTCAATGCCAGGCTGGTCATCATGGATGAGCCGACCGCGGCCCTTGCCGTTGCCGAAACGCGCAAGGTCCTGGCGCTGACACGGCGGCTTGCCGCGCGCGGCTGTGCCGTTGTGCTCATCAGCCACAACATTTCCGAAGTCTTCGAGGTTGCCGACCGCATCGTGGTGTTCCGGCGCGGCCGCAAGGTGGCCGAGCGGCTGGCGGCCGATACCGATCACGAGGAAGTCGTTTCGCTCATAACAGGCGCTCATCCCGACGTGCGGGCGCTTGAAAAAACAAACTGAAACGCACGTCATTTCCAGAGAGGTTCAAACACAATGCTTTCACAGTTCAAGAAAGTGCTCGCCGCTTCCGCACTGTCACTCGCCATTGCAACCGCGGCGCATGCCGCGGACAAACACAAGGTCGCCTTCGTTCCGCAATTGATCGGCATCCCTTACTTCAACGCGATGGAAGCCGGCGGTAATCGCGCAGCCAAGGACATGGGCGTCGATTTCATCTATTCCGGTCCGGTCGACACCAATCCGGTCGACCAGTTGCAGATCGTCCAGAACCTGATCGATCAGGGCGTCGAGGCGATCTCGGTCAGCGTCCTCGATGCCTCCAGCATCGCACCCGTGGTCGAGAGCGCCAAGGCGAAAGGCATCAAGCTGTTCACCAGTGACAGCGACGCGCCCGACAGCGGCCGCGCCGTCTATGTGGCGCAAGCGACCGACGAAGGTCTCGGCACAACCATTGTCGACGAACTCGTCAAGCGCGTCGGCGAGGACGCAACCATCGGCATCGTCTCCGGCGAGGCAACGGCGTCCAATCTCAACGCTTGGATCGGCTTCATGCAGAAGCAAGCCACCGCCAAATATCCGAAGCTGAAGCTGCTCGCGCCGCAATTCGCCGGCGGCACCGCCGAACGCGCCGCGCAAATATCAGGCGATCTGATGGCGGCCAACCCGGACATCAAGGCGATCATCGCCGTCGCCTCCTCGACATGCCCGGGCGTAGCCCAGGCCATCGAAACCGCAGGCAAGATCGGCTCGGTCATCGGTGCCGGCTACTGCAGCCCGAACACGGCACGGTCCTACCTGAAGAGCGGAGCCTTCGGCTTCACGGTGCTCTGGGATCCCGAGCAACTCGGCTATCTCACGGTCTGGGCCGGCAAACAGCTGATCGACGGCAAGAGCTTCGAAGCGGAAAACAAGGTCGCCGGCCTGGAAAAGCCCGTCACCTATGATGCCGCCAAGGGCATTTTGCTTCTCGGGCCGCCGGCCGTCTTCACCAAGGACAATGTCGACAAGTTCAACTTCTGAGCTCTGAGATGAACGTGGTGCGGCAGTTTGGAAACGGTGTCTTCTCCATGAACGGGCGGGAGTGGTCTCTGCTTGTCGCCTGTTTACTGGCGATCGTCATCTTTTCTGTCGCATCGCCGCACTACGCGACATCTGGCAATGCAGCCACGGTCTTGCGCAACAGTGTCGAACTGCTGCTGATCGGCCTTGGCATGACCCTGCTGCTCGCCATGGGCGGCATCGATGTCTCGATCGGCATCGTCATGGGTCTGGCGGCCATCGCCATCGGGCGTGTGCTCGGCGCCGGCGGCAATCCGCTGCTGGCGCTCATTGCGGGTCCTTTGGTCGGTGCGCTGCTGGGATGCGTGACCGCCGCCGTCGTTGTCCTCGGCCGCGTTCCGGCAATTGTCGGTACACTCGGCCTGCTTGGTGTCTACCGCACCGCCGTCTTCGTACTTCTCGGAGGGCAATGGCTTTCGGGCCTGCCCTCGAGCCTTACAAATCTTCTTGCAACCAGCGTGCTCGGCGTCCCCGTCCCTGCCCTGGTGATTGCCGTTGTCTATCTGGCCGTCTGGCTGGCGCTGCGGCGAACCCCTTATGGGCTGCATCTGCTGGCGATCGGCAATTCGGAGGAAAAAGCGCGGCTTTCTGGCATCCCAGTGATCAAGATCCGCTTCATGACCTTCGTCATCAGCGGTGTGCTGACTGGCATTGCCGCCACGTTCTATGTCGCCACCTATCGCAATGTGGAGATGACGATCGGCAGCACGCTGGCGCTCGATGCCATTGCCGCGGTCATTCTTGGCGGGACCAGCATATTGGGCGGCAGATGCAGCCTGATCGGCACCGTGCTCGGCGTGCTGCTTCTGAGGATCCTGCAGAACGGTCTGCTGCTGATCGGTGTCCCTTCCCTTTGGCAGCCTGTCGTCACCGGCTTTCTCATCATCGGCGTGCTTGGCTTCGAAGCTGTTTGCAACCGACTGCCGCTCGGCAGATTTCAACGAGCCCGCGCATGAAAACGCTCCGCAACCTGCAAGGCCCGGCCCTTACCCTGGCTCTGCTCTGTATGCTTTGGCTGATCGTGATTGTCGGCCTGCTGGCGCTCAGGCCTTCTGTCTTCAATCTCGGCACCGTCACCACCATTCTTCAGTTCTCGACGATCCTTGCGCTGGTCGGCCTTGGACAAGGGCTGGTCATCATGGCCGGTGGCGCCGGCATCGACCTCTCGGTCGGTGGTGCGGTCTCGCTGTCCGCCATCGTCGCGATGCTTTGCCTCAAGCTGGGATTGCCGCCGGTCCTGCTGCCCGTCGTCTGCATCCTGGCCGGGGTGCTGCTCGGTGCCTTGAACGGATGGCTGGTGAACGGGCTCGCGCTTCTCCCCTTCATCGCGACGCTCGGCACCTTCTTCGTCTATTCCGGCGCCGCACTTGCCATTACCGGCGGCGCGGCCCAAGCAGGCGTGCCCTCCTGGCTGCTTGTGTGGGGGCGCGGCGTCGTCATGGGCATTCCCCTGCCCTTTCTCACCCTTGCCATCCCCTGCTTTGCGCTAGCCGGTTTGGTGCTGCTCTCGACAGCGTGGGGGCGCTGGATCTACGCCATGGGCTTCAACGAACGCTCGGCCAGGCTGGTCGGTATTCCGGTCGATCGCGTTCGCTTGGTCCTCTACGCCTTGAGTGGCGCGCTCGCCGGCGCCGCTGGGCTCGTCTCGATCTCCTGGCTCGGCAGCGGCAGGCCCAATATCGGCCAGAACCTCGAACTCGAATCGCTGACTGCCGCCATGCTTGGAGGCATCGCCATCACCGGCGGGCGTGGCGGCGTCGGCGGCGTGTTCGCGGCCGTCCTGCTGCTGGTCACGCTGAAGACCGGCCTTCTGCAATTGAACATCAACACGGTTTGGCAGGTGGGGATTGTCGGCGCCCTTCTGGTTTTCGTCCTTCTCGCCGACCGACTTTCCCAACGTTGGAGATCATGATGCCGTCCATGGAAGAGATCATTGCCGCGCGCGTCGAGGCAAGCGCTGACCGTATCGTCCAAACGCTGAGCGATCTCGTCGCCTTCCCCTCGATCGTGAAATCCGATCCAAAGGAGGCCGGCCCCGGCGAGCGTGATTGCCAGCTCTATCTGCAAAAGCGGATCGAGGCGCTCGGCTTCTCGACCGATCTATGGGACCCGGATGGCCCAGCGCTCTACGAAAAATACAAGGGGCGGGCCGGCGCCAACAAAGGCAGGACGTTCGAAGGCCGGCCCAATCTCGGCGGCGTCTTGAAGGGCACGGGCGGCGGTCGCTCCATCATGCTGACCGGCCATATCGATGTCGTCCCGCCCGGCGCCGCAGGGCACTGGACGACCGACCCGTTCCAGCCCGTCCTCAAGGACGGGTTTCTACACGGCCGTGGTACCGTCGACATGAAAGGCGGCGTCGCCTGCATGCTGATGGCGGTCGAGATCCTGAAGGGACTCGACATTCCCCTGTCCGGAGACGTCGTCTTCACCACCGTCGTCGACGAGGAAATCGGCGGCATGGGGTCGCTGGCCATGGTCGATCGCGGTTTTCACGCCGACGCCGGCATCATGACCGAACCGACGGCGAACAAGATCGCACCGCTCTGTCACGGCATTCTGTGGGGGAAGATCATCATTGACGGCATAGGCGGGCATGCGGAGCTGACGCCCAATGCCTGGTATTCGAGCGGCCCGGTCGATGCCGTCCAGCTTTGCCGGCAAATCCTCGACGGCATCGACATCCTCAACCGGCGCTGGATGTTCGATCCCAGAAAGAACCATCCGTTGATGGACCTGCCCAACCAGATCATCGTCACCCAGATGAGCGCCGGCGAACATCCGTCCTCCATGGCAGGGCGCGGCGAGATCATCATCGACGCTCAATATCTGCCGAGCGAGCACGACGAGTTCAAACTGGGTGGCAACGTCAAACGCGAAATCGAAGAGCACATAGCCAATGTCTGCCAGGCAGACCCCTACCTGCGAAAGCACCCCGCCCGCGTCGAGTGGATCCTCGACGCCGATTGCGCCGAAATCCCAGCGGACAATCCCTTTGTCGGCGTCTTCCAGGAGGCCGTCAAAGAAGCCAATCTCTCGCCGGTCCTGAGTGGTTTTGGCGCGCACAGCGACATCGGCCTGCCGACCGGCCTCGGCAACACGCCGACCGTCAATTTCGGTCCCGGCGACCCCGCGCAGGCGCATCAGCCGAACGAACGCGTTTCGGTGCGCGATCTCGTCGATTGCACCAAGGCAATTGCAATTGCCGTCGAAAAATGGTGCCGCTAGCGGGCACCGCCAACATGAATGGATCGGTTAGCAATGCCACGACAGGCGGCGGCATCGTGGCCGAACTTGCGCTACTGCCTGGTGATGTCGTCGCGTTCTGACAGCCGGAGGTCCTGAGCAAGAGATTTTGAGGTCCTGAGCAAGCCATTCCTATCGCTGCCCTGGCTCACGATCCGTCACGGCGGATCGGTGTTGCAGCTGCCGGCTACCTGGTTGACCGCTTCGCCAAACCCGGCGAGGTCGAAATCAGCCTCGCCCCGCCCCGCCAGCAGCCCGAACCGCCAGGAAAGCTGAAGCCGGTTCGCGGCAACAAGGCGCCTGATGCCATCGGCGCCATCGCGCACCAGCATCCGGCCGCGCGGTCCGACCGCCCAGCTTTCATCGAACTTGCTCTCCTGATCGACCGTGATCGACATGGTGATCTTGCGGCTGGCCGAAACAGCGTCGTTCAGTTGCAGCCATTCAGTCCAGTGCGGCTCGCCGTTTGCCCGGCAGGCAATCGTCAGGATCGGGCTGTAGCTCAAGGCACCGCCGCCGGTGATCAGCTTGTTGGTGGCGTAGAGCGAGGCCGTGACGAGGCCGTCTTCGCTCGTGCCGAAGCGCCAGTTATCAGGCACCGTGCCGGCCTGGGCAATGCCGCAGACCGAGACAAGGATCAGCGCGATTGCCGAAGCGTGTCCCAATTCGACGAACAGTCTCAACACGCCCTCCAAAAACCAAGCGGCTTGCAATAGAGGCGCAGATAATGATCAAAGCTTGGTCGCCACAGGCCGTCGCTCGCGAAGCATGGCGGCTGTTGCAGTTTGGCAACGAAAAAGGCCGCCTCGAGGGCGGCCTTCCTGTTTCAGCGGAGCGCTGGTGTTATTCGGAGGCCTTCTTCTTCGGCGCGGCCTTCTTCTTGGGCTCTTCCGCGTCGTCGGCAGTCTTGGCGTCGGCCTTCTTGGCGGCGGCTTTCTTCGCCGGCTTCGCCTTGACGGCGGTCTCGTCCTCTTCGTCGTCGGCCATCAGCTCTTCCTTGCTGACCTTGACGTCGGTGACCGAAATCTGACCGAGCAGATGGTCCACCACCTTTTCCTCGAACATCGGCGCCCGCAGCGTGTTCAACGCTTCCGGGTTGTTGCGGTAGAACTCGAAGACTTCCTGCTGCTGGTTGCCCGGATAGCGGCGCACCTGCTCGAACAGGCCGCGCTGCAGCTCTTCGTCCGATACGGTGACGCCGGCCTTCTCGCCGATTTCAGCCAGCACCAGGCCGAGACGCACGCGGCGCTCGGCAAGCCGCAGATACTCGGCACGCGCCTCTTCTTCCGTCGTCTCTTCGTCGGCGAAGGTGCGTCCGGCTGCTTCCAGGTCACGATTGACCTGCGCCCAGATGTTGTTGAACTCGGCGTCGACGAGCTTCGACGGCGCCTCGAACGAATAAGCCGCGTCGAGCTGGTCGAGCAGCTGGCGCTTGACCTTCTGGCGCGTCATGGCGCCGAACTGGTTCTCGATCTGGCCGCGTACGACGTCGCGCAAGCGCTCCAGCGACTCCAGGCCGAGGTTCTTGGCGGTCTCGTCGTTGATTTCCAGCGCGCCGGGCTGGGACACTTCCTTGACGGTGACGTCGAAGGTCGCTTCCTTGCCGGCAAGATGCGCGGCCTGGTAGTTCTCCGGGAAAGTCACGGTGACCTGCTTTTCGTCACCGGCCTTGGCGCCGACCAGCTGATCCTCGAAGCCGGGGATGAATTCCTTCGAACCCAACACCAGCGGCTGATCGGTGCCCGCGCCGCCATTGAAGGCTTCGCCGTCGATCTTGCCGACATAGTCGATGGTGACGCGGTCGCCATTGGCGGCCTTGCCGGTCTTCGGCTCGTAGCTGCGCGCCGATTCGGCAACACGCTGGACCTGCTCGTCGATCTCGGCATCAGGCACGTCGAACACCTGGCGTGTCACCTTGATGTCGGAAAAGTCTTTGATCTCGATCGCCGGGATGATCTCGTAGTTGAGGCGGAATTCGAAGTCGGCGCCACCGGCCAGGATCTTCTCGGCTTCCTTCTCGTCCTCGGTCATGATGACTTCGGGCTGCATGGCAGCCTTTTCACCACGCCCGGTAATGATCGAACGGGTCGAATCGTTGAGGATTTCGTTGACCACTTCGGCCATGAACGACTTGCCGTAGACCTTGCGCAGGTGCTGTACCGGCACCTTGCCTGGACGGAAGCCGTTGATGCGGACCTTGTTGCGGGCATCCGAAAGCCGCGCCATCAGCTTGGCTTCCATGTCACCGGCCGGCACGGTGATCTTGATCTCTCGCTTGAGACCGGAGTTGAGCGTTTCGGTGACCTGCATCGTAAAACCTTTGTTTTCACCAATGAGACTGCCACGGCCTCTGCCGTTCACAGCCTGCCGGTATATTCTTGCCGGGAATGGCTTTTGGTACGGAACCTGGCGATTTGACCGAAAACCCGGCTCAAACTCTCCCAAACTGCGTTCCAAAATGTGAATAAGTTCTTGTTTTTCCTACTTCTTATCACATTCTGCAGAAGCGGATCGTCGCGTCCCGTCACATTTGACACGCCTTTTGTCACAGGCGAGGCCAATTTTCAACAGTCTTCGCATCCCGGCGAATAACCAGCATTTGGACCTGACCACATCTTGTCCCTGACCTCTACATCTTGTCTCCGACATTGACAGAATGATGGCCACATGGGATTGCCGGTCCATGCGGATGTGGCGGAACTGGTAGACGCCCTGGATTTAGGTTCCAGTGCCGAAAGGCGTGGGGGTTCGAGTCCCTTCATCCGCACCACCCTTCGCTCTTCGAGCTTCGGGTGGCGGGCCACCCGAATAGATGAAGGAGTGTCCTCCCGAAGCCTTGGCTAAGGAGGACCGGCGCCGTTCAGGCGGCGATCGGGTTGAGCTTCAGATGCTGGATCAGGATAATGGTCTTGGCGTCGATGATGCGGCCGTCGGCGATGCCGGCCAGTGCCTCGTCGAGCGGCATTTCCAGAACCTCGATGTCCTCGCCCTCTTCTTGCGCGCCGCCGCCGGCCGAGATGCGGTCGGCGGGTGAATAGCGGGCGATGAAGAACCAGAGACGTTCGGTGACGCTGCCGGGGCTCATATAGGGCGAAAACAGCCGCTCGACGTTCTGCAGCCGGTAGCCGAGTTCTTCCTCCGCCTCCTTGCGGATGCAGGTTTCGGGATCGTTTTCGTCCAACAGGCCGGCACAGGCCTCGATCAGCGGCTCGCGGTGGCCGGTGACGTAGGCGGGATAGCGGAACTGGCGCACCAGAAGCACGGTCGAGCGCGAGGGATCGTAAGGCAGGATCACCGCGCCATCGCCGCGATCATAGGTCTGGCGAATTTGCGTCTCCCACTGCCCGTCGCGCCGGCGGTAGTCGAGGACGGTCTTCTTCAGGACGGCCCAGTCGTCGGAGAGGATTTCCTCCGAACGGACGCGAATACGATCTTCCATCGTGGTCTCCATGCAAAAGCGCGTCGCGCTTTATGCTCCTGTTTTATGCATGTCGCTCTCCCAAACACCGGGCCACTTTTGGCGCCATGCATTGCCGAGGCGTATCCGCGAACCGGCATCTCGGCAATCCCGTCAGTGATTGGTCCAGAACCCCTTTCACCGCCTCGTGTCTGGCGCAGGCGCCATCGGTCGCCTAAATAGCTGCGAACCCTCCCGGAGTTTCTCATGACAGCGTCGCTTTTCCAGTCGATCACCCTCGACGGCCTCACCTTCCCCAACCGCATCGCCGTCGCGCCGATGTGCCAGTATTCCGCCGACGACGGCTCGGCCAGTGACTGGCATCTCCATCACTGGATGAACCTCGCAATGTCCGGCGCCGGCATGGTCACGGTCGAGATGACCGATGTCGAGCGGCGCGGGCGTATCACCCATGGCTGCCTCGGCCTTTATTCCGAAGACAATGAGGCCGCCGCCCGCCGCGCACTGGACGCCGCACGACGCGTCGCCGCACCCGGCACGAAATTCGGCTCCCAACTCGCCCATGCCGGCCGCAAGGCTTCGAACCGCAAGCCGTGGGAAGGCGGCGGGCCACTGCAGCCAAATGAGGATCCCTGGCAGACCGTCTCCGCCTCGGCCATCCCCTACGACACCGGTTGGAACGTGCCGCACGCACTGGAGGACGAGGAGATCCTGCAACTGATCGAGCGCTTCGCCGAAGCCGCAAGACGGGCCGAACGCGCCGGCTTCGATTTCATCGAACTGCATGCCGCGCATGGCTATCTGATCTTCCAGTTCCTGTCGCCCTTGTCCAACCAGCGCACGGACCGCTGGGGCGGCTCGCTGGAAAACCGCATGCGTCTTGTCGTCGAGATCGCCAAGGCGGTGCGCAAGGCTACGCCAAAGCTGATGCTCGGCGCGCGGCTGTCGGTGATGGATTGGGTCGATGGCGGCTTCGACGTGGCGGACGCGATCGAAGTGGCCAAAGCGCTCAAGGATGAGGGCGTTGCCTATCTCTGCTGCTCGAGCGGCGGCAATTCGCCGTTGCAGAAATTGCCCACCGGCCCCGGCTATCAGGTGCATCTGGCGGAAGCGGTGCGCAAGGGTGCTGATATTCCGACCCGTGCCGTCGGCCTGATCGACGACCCCAAGCAGGCCGAAGCGATCCTCACCGAGGGCCGCGCCGACATGGTGGCGCTGGCGCGGGCCTTCCTGGCCGATCCGCGCTGGGGATGGCGTGCGGCGGCCACATTCAGCGAAACGATTCACCCGGCGCCGCAGCTTGCCCGTTCGGTGACCACGATGCAGCATTGGATGAAGGCGACGGGCTGAACGGTCCGCGCTCCCGACACGCGCGCCCTCCTGCCTCCAGACGGCCTGACGGTGCTTCGCTGCTATTCCGTCCGCAAGCTGTTGGCGTGGAGTGGGCGTGGCTGGGCTTGGGAGGAACCCTGTTCAGGGCATTCTTGCCGGTTGCGGCGCAGACCGCAGGTGTAGAGCCTTCAAACAGCCTCTGAGACGTTTGGGCGCAGGCTGACGGCCATGGTTGCAACCAAATTGGCTGCTTTGCGTTGCGGCCATGATGGACAACAAACCTTTTGAAGTGCCGGTCGTCGTCGAACTTGGCCACGTCGGCAAATATCGCCACATCCGCAGCGCCCAGGAGGCCGCGGAATGCCTGATGACGGTGTGGCCGCTCAATCGCGGCCCGCGCCATCGTGATGCCCTCGACACTTGCCTCAAAGTGCTGGAAGGTTATCGTTCGACAGCAGATGCGCGCCGGGCGCTGATTGAAGCCGCCAAGGAATCGGAAGTGCTGGTGCCCGACGACAGACTGCCCGACGACCGGCTGCATTGAGCAGACGGACCTTTCAACCGGAGGTTTTCCATGGCGAAGCTGACTTACAAGATCGTCGAACATGACGGCGGCTGGGCCTACAAGGTCGGAGCGACCTTTTCCGAGACGTTCCCCACGCATCAGGACGCATTGCGTGCGGCCGAAATCGCCTCGGCCGAGCAGCAGGTCGCAGGAGCGACCGACGGCATCCAGTATGAGGACGCCGAAGGCAAATGGCACGAGGAACTGGCCGACGGCCGCGACCGGCCGCAGACAGAAGTGTCAGATTAATTCGCTATCGCGGTTGATGTTGAGCGGTCCGGCAGGCGCCGACCGCAGCGCCGTCCGAGAGAGGACGCGCCAGCGGCCAGCGATTGGCCTTGCGGACTAGCCCTTGAACATCCAGAAAATCGGTATCCGCTTTTCGGAAATCGCGTTCTGGCTATTTGCCGCAATACTGATCGTTGACGTTTTGCCCAGCGTTAGCGTCCGGGCCTGGCGTGTTGTGGGCACATGGGCCTATCGCGCCGGTATTGCCTTGGGTGTTCAACCCGGAGCCGTCACTGATGCTTCCCGTGGTATAGGGATCGACAGTTGTCTGGTCGTTGTTGCCGAATAGCCACCAGTCGCGATTGTTGGAATACCTGTCGTCCAGTGACTGCGCCATCGCCGATGTTGCGAGACCGATCGTCAGAACAGATGCTGCGAGAATTTTTGTAACCATTGAATCACTCCGTATCTTAGCCGCTTTGGTGCGACACTCATAAAACCCGGTAGTCAGCCGAATGGTTCCTTGAAATTGTCGTGAGGCCCAGGTGAGGCCCTGACCAGCAAAGCCCGGCCGGCGATGCGCTCGATGAACGCGGCGGTTCGCTCCGGGACGACGAATTGCTGCATGTGCCCTATTCCCTCGAACGGTTCGAACCTAGATCCTTGACGTCATCGGCCGCCTTGGCGGCGCGAAGATGACATTGCGGCTACCGTCGCGCCGCGCTATCTCAGACCACTCGCCTTCCCAGGCCATACGCCTTGCCGGAGCCTTCCATGCCTGAAATCGTGACCGCCGCCATGCTCGTCATTGGCGATGAGATTCTGTCCGGCCGAACCAAGGACAAGAACATCAGCCATCTCGCCGACATCATGACGGCAATCGGCATCGACCTGAAGGAAGTGCGTGTCGTCCCTGACGAGGAAGAGGAGATCATCGCCGCGGTGAATGCCGTGCGCAGCCGTTACACCTATGTGTTCACCACCGGCGGCATCGGTCCGACGCATGACGACATCACGGCCGATTCCATCTCCAAGGCTTTTGGCGTGCCTTGCGAATACGATGCCCGGGCCTATGCGATGCTGGAAGCAAGCTATGCCGCGCGCGGCATCGAATATACGCAGGCCCGCAAGCGCATGGCACGGATGCCGCGCGGCGCCGATCTCATCGACAATCCGGTGTCGGTCGCGCCCGGCTTCCGCATCGGCAACGTCCACGTCATGGCCGGCGTGCCATCGATTTTCCAGGCCATGCTCGACAATGTCGTGCCGACGCTGAAGGCCGGCACGAAGATGCTTTCGGCAACCGTGCCCTGCCCGTTCGGCGAAGGCCTCATCGGCGGGCCGTTGGGTGATATCCAGAAAGCGCATCCCGATACGATCATCGGCTCCTACCCGAAATATGGCGACGGCAAGTTCTGGACCGAGCTGGTCGTGCGTGCCCGCAACCAGGAGGCGCTGGACGCCGCCCGCGCCGACGTCGAGGCGATGGTCGCCGGCTTCGCCAGCAATCCCGGCTGATCTGGTCCAGACCGGAACAAAGCACGACGCTGCAACGTTTCCCCGGCACGAGTTCACCAGCTCGTAAATCGAGGGATTGTCATGCGATTCAAAACCATCGTCGCCATTCTGCAGAACGAGCAGGACGCCGAGCGCGTGCTCGACTGCGCCATTCCGCTCGCCACCCGGTTCCAGAGCCATCTGGTCGGCATCCACGCCGAAACGCTTCCCGTGCCCTACACCTCTGCCACAGGCTTTCCCGACACCGAATTCCTGCAGGTTTCGGCAGACATGAACCGGGAACGGGCCGAGAAATTAAAGGCGCTGTTTCTCAGACATATCGAGGATTCCGGTCTTTCCTTCGAGTGGCGAAGCCTGGAGAGCTTTTCGGGTGACAGCGCGCTGACCGGGATTTCGAGCGTGCGGGCCGCCGACCTGATCATAGCGGCGCAGCGCGAAACGGGCGGCGATTCCAGCGCGGACGTGGACACGCTGGTCTACGATGCCGGCCGGCCGGTGCTGGTGGTGCCGCACGAGGGTCCGCTGATCACCACCTTCAAACGCGTCTTGCTCGCCTGGAACGGCAGCAAGGAAGCGGCGCGGGCCGCCTTCGACGCGCTGCCCTTCATCATCGAAGCCGAGAAGACTGACATATTGGTTATCGACCCTCCTGAAACGCTCGACGACAGCCCGGAGGCCGCCGGCGCCGAAATCGCGTCGGCGCTGTCGCGCCACGGCGCCACCGTCAGCGTCTCGGTGCAGCAGTCGGGCGGCAATTCGGTCGATGACATCATCCAGACCAGAATCGCGGAAACCGGCGCCGATCTGCTGGTGCTCGGCGCCTACAGCCACTCATGGCTGCGTCAGCTTCTGTTCGGCGGCGTGACGCGCAGCGTGCTGCGCACCGCGCC
Source organism: Mesorhizobium sp. M7A.F.Ca.MR.245.00.0.0 (assembly GCF_003997415.1). Taxonomy (NCBI): domain Bacteria; kingdom Pseudomonadati; phylum Pseudomonadota; class Alphaproteobacteria; order Hyphomicrobiales; family Phyllobacteriaceae; genus Mesorhizobium; species Mesorhizobium sp. M7A.F.Ca.MR.245.00.0.0. Next base: position 147,363 of record NZ_RZTE01000006.1, read on the forward strand.
GGTGGCAGCGTTCCTGTCGCGGTAGGTCCACAGCGATCGCTGGGCCTTGCCTTTGCCAAGGCCCTTGCTCTTGCCAAGATGGGGGCTTTCCAGCTAATTCCGCGCGCATTCCCCTGTTTTCCTGCGCGCGATCCCCGCGTGCTGTGGAGTGCGCGACATGTCCCTTCCCGAAAAAGCCTTTCCGGTCTCCTGGGACCAGTTCCATCGCGACGCCCGGGCGCTCGCCTGGCGGCTTGCCGGCGCTAACAAGGGACAATGGAAAGCGATCGTCTGCATCACGCGAGGCGGGCTGGTCCCCGCGGCGATCATCTCGCGTGAACTCGGCATCCGCGTCATCGAGACGGTCTGCGTCGCCTCCTATCACGACTATACCAGCCAGGGTCAGCTGCAGGTCCTCAAGGAGATCACCCCTGCCCTGCTCGCCGAAGACGGCGCCGGCGTGCTGATCATCGACGACCTGACCGACACCGGCAAGACGGCGGGCATCGTCCGCGCGATGATGCCCAAGGCGCATTTCGCCACCGTCTATGCCAAGCCGAAAGGCCGGCCGCTGGTCGATACTTTCGTCACGGAAGTCAGCCAGGACACCTGGATCTATTTCCCGTGGGACATGGGCTTCACCTACCAGAAGCCGATCGCCGACGACCACGCCGGCTGATTCGTAACTACCTGCCTGTTACAGACCAGCAGCTTGCACCGGCATGATTTGCTTTCGCAAACAGGTCCGGCAGGGCCGGATATTTTGCGAAATCGGCGTCTATTGGCGGAAATCGGCCAGGCGAATGAAATTTTTTACTTTTATTGCCGACAATTAGCCGTAAGATTCGTGAGACGGCAAACGATTCCGGAGGCTGGGGCTAGCTTCTTCGATGTTGACGAGGCCAACGACACACAATCATCTGGCCGAAAGGGTCCGACGGCTCTTCGGCACGGCGCCGTGCCGCCTGCAGGTTGCCGCCCTGCCCTGGCGCGACACGGGCGACGGCGTCGAAATCATGCTGATCACCAGCCGCGATACTGGCCGCTGGGTATTGCCCAAGGGCTGGCCAGAGGCCAGGGAGCCGCTCTGCGAGGCCGCGGCGCGCGAAGCCGGCGAGGAGGCCGGGCTGCGCGGCCGTGTCTCTCATCTTGAAGCCGGCCGTTACTTCTACGCCAAGGTCCTGGCTTCCGGCGAAGAAGTGCCGTGCGAGGTCCTGGTGTTTCCACTGCATGTCGACAAAGTCGCGGACCGCTGGAAGGAAAAACACTCACGCACCCGCAAATGGGTCCGTGCGAGCGAAGCGGTGCGCATGGTCAACGAACCCGACCTTTGCCAGATCATCGCCTATTTCTGCGCCGACCCGCACAGCTTCTCCTGACGGGCGGCCACACCGCTCTCTTTGCAAAACGGGACTGGCTTGCAAAGGCTAGACACGCGTTGCCGTGCTTCGACATGAATGCTTTGCTAAGGAATCAAGGGTAGGATTCGGCAGCTCTGGTATTTTTGATCGATGGCGAATCCCGCAAATCCAATTCCAAACGAGTCCGACGACCCCCAGCGCGAGCATCGTCCGCGCGTGCTCAAGGGTGGGTCGATCATCACCGGAATTTCGAATTCGGAAGTCGGTTGCACGCTGCGCAACCAGCACGACGGCGGCGCCGAACTGAAGATACCGCTCGAAGCCCGGGTCCCAGATCGGTTCCTTCTCTATGTGCCGCTCGACGGCATTGCCTATCGGTGCGAGGTCCGGTGGCGTCGCAACGACCGTATCGGGGTGCAGTTCACCGGCACCGAACCAAAGCCCCGGCTGCATTACGGCTGACGCCCGGGCGAGCTTGCGCACGGAAAATCGTGATCCGCGCCTGCATTCTATCCCCGTTATCCACATATGTGACACACAAGATGTTGGGGTCACAAAAGCTACGCAAACGAATCCTTGACGGCGCAAAACGAGTCGCCTTTTATAGGCCATGTGCTCCTGTTGAGAGTGCGACCGGAAAGTTCTGAGCCCGGTCTTTTTTCCCGGATTATGTGCGTTTTTGCTCGCATTTCCGCCTGTTTACGAGGCCGGCGGAAGCGTTGGGATTGTGGGGCGGTTGGGGACGATAGGGACAATTGTCGGGCTTGAATAAATTGTCTGTTAATACTATATTTAGTGTTTGCAGGTAGGTTCGACGCTAGATAGTGTGAATTTCCCTCGATCGAGGGAATCGGAAAAAAATCAGTTTTGAGGGACCCGCGGGTTCGTCGGCGCGTTGGACAGGTACTTCGCAAGGAGTTTGACCAGCAGGGCCGGCGGAGACCGCGAAAATGGAGAGCCGGCCGTTTTGGAACGCCCGGCAGACGGCGGACATGCGCGTTTCGCATCGGGGGCAGAAATCCCTGGAGGAAAGCGCTATATATAGACAAAAGGGACCGGACCAATGCGCATCGAGCGTCGTTTCACCAAGCCAGGACAATCTGCCTATGCGGAGATCGAATTCCGCAAGGCGCTTTCGGAGATTAAGAATCCGGATGGTTCGGTGGTGTTCCGCTTGGACAATATCGACGTGCCGGCGCAGTTCTCCCAGGTCGCAGCCGATATCCTGGCGCAGAAATATTTCCGCAAGGCCGGTGTGCCGGCGCGCCTGAAGAAGATCGAAGAGAACGACGTCCCCTCCTTCCTGTGGCGCTCCGTCGCCGATGAGACGGAACTTGCCAAGCTGCCGGAAGCCGAGCGCTACGGTTCCGAGATCGACGCCCGCCAGGTCTTCGACCGGCTTGCCGGCACCTGGACTTACTGGGGCTGGAAGGGCGGCTACTTCAAGGGGTCGGAGGAAGACGCGCGCGCTTTCCGCGACGAGCTTGCCTACATGCTCGCCACCCAGCGCGTCGCGCCGAACTCGCCGCAATGGTTCAACACCGGCCTGCACTGGGCCTATGGCATCGACGGCCCGAGCCAGGGCCACTTCTATGTCGACCCGTTCACCGGCAAGCTGACCAAGTCGAAATCCTCCTACGAGCATCCGCAGCCGCATGCCTGCTTCATCCAGGGCGTACAGGACGACCTCGTCAACGAGGGCGGCATCATGGATCTGTGGGTGCGTGAAGCACGCCTGTTCAAATACGGCTCCGGCACCGGCTCCAACTTCTCGCTGCTGCGCGGCGAAGGCGAAAAACTGTCCGGCGGCGGCCGCTCGTCGGGCCTGATGAGCTTCCTCAAGATCGGCGACCGCGCGGCGGGCGCCATCAAGTCGGGCGGCACAACGCGGCGTGCCGCGAAAATGGTCATTGTCGACGCCGACCACCCCGATATCGAGGAATTCATCGACTGGAAGGTCAATGAAGAGCAGAAGGTCGCCTCGCTGGTGACCGGCTCGAAGATCGTCAAGAAGCATCTCGAAGCGATCATGAAGGCCTGCGTCAACTGCGAAGGCAATGGCGACGACTGCTTCGACCCGGCCATCAACACCGCGCTGAAGCGCGAGATCAAGGCGGCCAAGAAGTCCGCGGTGCCGGAGAACTATATCTACCGCGTCATCCAGTTCGCCAAGCAAGGCTATTCGTCGATGTCGTTCAAGACCTACGACACGGATTGGGATTCGGACGCCTACCTCACGGTTTCGGGCCAGAACTCCAACAATTCGGTGTCGCTGAAAGACAATTTCCTGCGCGCCGTCGAGGACGATGCCGACTGGCACCTGACTGCCCGCAAGGACGGCAAGGTGCTGAAGACGCTGAAGGCCAGGGATCTCTGGGAAAAGATCGGTTACGCCGCCTGGGCGTCCGCGGATCCCGGCCTGCATTTCAACACGACGATGAACGACTGGCACACCTGCGCATCGGCCGGTGCGATCCGGGCGTCCAACCCGTGCTCCGAATACATGTTCCTCGACGACACGGCCTGCAATCTCGCCTCGATCAATCTGCTGCCCTACCGCAACGCCGACGGCACGATCGACATCGCAGCCTACGAGCACACCGTGCGGCTGTGGACCATCGTTCTCGAAATCTCGGTCATGATGGCGCAGTTCCCGTCGAAGGAGATCGCCAAGCAGTCCTACGAATACCGCACGCTCGGCCTCGGCTATGCCAATATCGGCGGCCTGCTGATGACATCAGGCATTCCCTACGATTCCGATGAAGGCCGCGCGATCTGCGCCGCACTCACCGCAATCATGACCGGTGTCGCCTATGCCACCTCGGCCGAGATGGCCGGCGAACTCGGCGCCTTCGCCGACTACGACCGCAATGCGCAGAACATGCTGCGCGTCATGCGCAACCATCGCCGTGCCGCCTATGGCGAGAAGCAGGGCTACGAGAAGCTTGCCGTCAATCCGGTGCCGCTGGTCGCTTCCGACCTGAAGCAGCAGGACCTTGCAACCCACGCCAAGGCCGCCTGGGACCGCGCCATCGAACTCGGCGAGGAGCATGGCTACCGCAACGCGCAGGCGACCGTGATCGCGCCGACCGGCACGATCGGCCTGGTCATGGATTGCGACACCACCGGCATCGAGCCCGACTTCGCGCTGGTGAAGTTCAAGAAGCTGGCCGGCGGCGGCTATTTCAAGATCATCAACCGCGCCGTGCCGGAAGCGCTGCGCACGCTCGGCTATTCCGAAGCCCAGATCGCCGAGATGGAGGCCTATGCGGTCGGCCACGGCAACCTCAACCAGGCGCCGGCCATCAACCCCGGCGCGCTCAAGGCCAAGGGCTTCACCGACGACAAGATCGCCGCGCTCAATGCGGCGCTGAAATCGGCCTTCGACATCAAGTTCGTCTTCAATCAGTGGACGCTCGGCGCCGACTGGGTGAAGGAGAATTTCGGCTTCACCGACGAGCAGCTCAACGATTTCTCGTTCGAGATCCTGCCGGCGTTGGGCTTCTCAAGGAAGGACATCGAGGCCGCCAACATCCATGTCTGCGGTGCGATGACGCTGGAAGGCGCGCCGTTCCTCAAGGCCGAACACCTGGCGGTGTTCGACTGCGCCAGCCCGTGCGGCAAGATCGGCAAGCGCTCGCTGTCAATCAACAGCCACATCCAGATGATGGCGGCTGCACAGCCCTTCATTTCCGGCGCGATCTCGAAGACCATCAACATGCCCAACGATGCGACGGTGGAAGACGCCAAGGGCGCCTACATGCTGTCGTGGAAGCTGGCGCTGAAGGCCAACGCGCTCTACCGCGACGGCTCGAAGCTGTCGCAGCCGCTCAACTCCTCGCTGCTCGCCGATGGCGAGGACGACGAGGATGAAGCCGTCGAGCAGTTGCTCGCCGCACCTGCGGCAGCACGTGCCGCACAGATCACCGAGCGGATCGTCGAGCGCATCATCGAGCGCGTGTCGCGCGAGCAGGAAAAGCTGCCCGGCCGCCGCAAGGGTTACACGCAGAAGGCCAAGATCGGTGGCAACACCATCTTCCTGCGCACCGGCGAATATGACGATGGCCGTCTCGGCGAGATCTTCATCGACATGAACAAGGAAGGTGCGACCTTGCGTGGCCTTCTCAATAACTTCGCCATCGCAATCTCGCTCGGCCTGCAATATGGCGTGCCGCTCGACGAATATGTGCACGCCTTCACCTTCACCAAGTTCGAGCCGGCCGGCATGGTGCAGGGCAACGATGCCATCAAGAGCGCAACATCGATCCTCGACTACGTGTTCCGCGAGCTGGCGATCTCCTATCTCGGCCGCAACGACCTCGCCCATGTCGACCAGTCGGACTTTTCCAACACCGCACTTGGCCGTGGCATCAGCGAAGGCAAGACTGATGCGGTCTCCAAGGGCCTGACCCGTGGCGCCTCGCCGGTGAAGCTGGTGTCGCGCGTCAGCGGCAACGATCCGAAAGGCTTTGCGGCCCCCTCGGGCGCCCCTGCCCGCTCGGCACCGACCGCCTTCTCCGGCTCCAACGTGCTGGCGCTGAAACCCGCTAGCGACGAAGCGGTCGCCTACAAGCGCGACTATGAGGAGCGGGCGAAGGAACTGGCCGAAGACATCGCCTTCGAGGAGGCGGTGGGTGCTGCTTCCGATACCACGGCTGCGCTGTTCACCGACGCCGCGGCCGTCGAGGCGGCCGAAGCCAAGAAACTCGCCAACGACCGCCGCGCAAGGTCCCTGCTTCAGGGATACACCGGCAATTCCTGCTCCGAGTGCCAGAATTTTACGATGGTGCGGAATGGGACCTGCGAGAAGTGCGATACATGCGGCTCCACGAGCGGGTGCAGCTGATTGCCAGAAGTTAGCCCTTCGCTACCTACATTAAAGTTATTCACGGTTAAGACTGACCCTGCCGATGGCTGCTCATCGTGCCAGGGTCAGTTTTCGTTCGACCCCACCCAGGGATACAGCGGCCATCTGTTCTTAGAAAACTACAAACCATCCAAAGGAAACTTCCTAAATTTTGAGCTTCCCGAAAAGCTAACGCATCGGTTTCTAAGCGTTATGACTGAAGATGGCCACTACGCCACTTTTTGTTACCCGAGGTTCGGCAGAAGGACTTGGGCCAATCTCAGCGTTTTAAGAGTGGAATTTACTTTTCCATATTTTATAGACAAGGTTGGCGTTACAGCTGAAGAGGAGGCTGTCACCGCTCTGACGGTTTACTCTCCAACTCTAGCCAGCATACTTGGCATCAACCCTGTCGAGCATTCATTCGATATCCCCAACACCGGTGGAAGCGCAAAATTTAACATAACTCGAAGCAAATGGGAAACATCCGATTACACCATTGAGATCAGCGACAAAAGGAATATCGGTACCTCATCAGACAGAAGCGAGGCTCGCTTTATTTCTGATGTCTGCCTAGTTATTAGGTACAATTCCCCACGATCTACTTCTGACGCACTACAAAACCTACGCGCTCTAGATGATTTCTTAGGTGTAGTCTCCGGGTGCTACGTAAGTATCAAAGCAGCTTGGCTGGAGGTACTGGTTGATCAAGGTGGGGGCGAGAGCCACGAGGAATTCCAGCTCTCGGGATATGATACCGGCTTCTCAAAAAGCACTTTCGTTCACAGACATGAGACGCTTGCTGAATTGTCTTTGGACGAAAACTGGGCGGAAATTTTGGACAAGTTTTTTAAGGAATGGAGCCTGAATGAGATCTCTTTTAAATGGTTTCGCTCATCCCAGATAAAACAGAGATATGTGGAAGAAATTTTCTTCTATACTGTGAGATTGATAGAAAGATACTTCAGGTCTAAGCCTATTATTGATGACGAAGCAGAGAAGGCCCTCTCGATAATTTCACACAGGTCAAACGGCGACGATTTTCTGATCGGTTTTGTCGATCGAAGACTCTATCCTATGCTTGCCCGCGCGCCGTCGCTAACTGCCACATTGCGTACCCTCTACACCCGCTTCCCAGAGATTAAAGCCTTTTCGGAAATCAAGCCGCAACGAGTCGCCTACCTTCGAGGTAAAGAGGCGCACGGGGCGGACACAAACTATAATACTGACGAGTATGTCGACATGGACTATCTGGCGAGGTCGTTCTTGCTCGCCTTCAGAATCTCGATTTTGGAGCGTTGTGGATTTGATCGGCAGTCCATCCTCGATGGAGCACGAGCAAAGGCGAGCAAGGTCCGAGGTTTGCTGCAATAGGCCCGCTTTTAGTGCACTGAACAGCATCCTCACGCAGTCAGGTTTAAAGGTGTGATGATATGCGCTACGCGGTGGTGATTGAAAAAGCAGGAAATAATTTCTCTGCCTATGTGCCGGACCTACCCGGCTGCATCGCGACAGGTGCCACTGTGCCTGAAGTGGAAACCGAGATTCGCGACGCAATACGCTTTCACATCGAAGGTTTGCGAGCCGATGGGCTGGATGTGCCCAAGGGTGTCAGCCTCGCGGAATACATAGAGGCATAAAATTCCTGCAATCAGGATTCTCGGCATCTTCCCCGCCGGCAACGCCCGCAGCGTCTGCTCGTCAACGGCTCGTCCTGCCCCACGAATAGCAGCTTGCGCCCCGTACCCGCCGGCACCTCGAAATACTGGATCCGTCAGGCATTTCGCCCCAGTCGCCGCACGGTGGCTCCGGGATTCATCGAGGCTTGCTACCGCTTTCAGCTTTTTCGCATAGGCGGCGTCGCGGCTAAATGTGTAGCGTTTGACGGCGGCAGGCGCTGCGCCCTCGGTGTAAGGCGTCGGATTCAATAACTTGTTTGCATCTGGCCATGCCTTCGGCCTGCCCAGATCAAAGTCTCTCAGCATGCCATCTCAGATGGTCGTCCATGAAGCTGGAGATGAAAAGATACGAGTGATCATATCCATCCTGCATCCGCAATTTTAGCGGGATACCCGCTTTGGCGCAGGCCGCTTCAAGCAGCCAAGGCCTCAGCCCGTCGTCAAGAAATCCGTCCGACGTTCCCTGATCCACCAAAAATTCGGGGAAACGGAATCCGTCGTCGATGAGCGACGTCGCGTCGCAGGTTCGCCACGAGGCCTCATCCTTGCCCAGATACTTCTCAAAAGCCGGTCTCGACCAGCCGGCGGTGCTTGGCTGGGCGATCGGGGCGAACGCCGAGCAGCTCTTGAAACGCTGCGGATTCTTCAAGGCAATCGTCAGCGCGCCATGCCCGCCCATCGAATGGCCAAAGATTGCCTGGCGCGCCATATCGGCTGGAAATTCAGCCGCGATGAGAGCCGGCAACTCCTCGGTCACATAGGAATACATGCGATAGTTCTTCGCATAAGGATCTTGCGTCGCATCGAGATAGAAGCCGGCGCCGGAGCCGAACTGCCAGTTGTCTTTTTCATCCGGAATGTCGGCGCCGCGCGGACTGGTATCGGGACAGACGACGATCAGGCCAAGCTCGGCGGCCATGCGCCTGTACTCGCCCTTGTCCATTACATTGGCGTGGGTGCACGTCAGGCCTGAGAGATACCACAAAACGGGACAAGGCGTCTCCCGCGCCTGCGGAGGTATGAAAACGGCAAAAGTCATGTCGCAACGGCAACTCGTCGACAAATGGGAATAGACGCCCTGCACGCCGCCATGGGCTTTCGTTTGAGAGATGATTTTCATGTGTTCTCCACGTTGCAGGTCGAATGACGGTCGGCCCCACCACTACCCCAGCGGCAAGCACTTGCGTCCTGCCATCCTATGGTTCCTGTGTCGACGGACCTCAGCGCGGAAAAAGAACCTCGCCCATTCCGAGCACTGCGTTATCCCCGCCATATTTGCGCGGTGCGCTCCCCAGAAGCGGCCGTTTTAAAATGCCCTCGGCGATCAGATGACGATCGATGATGGCGGCGAAAACGCTCTCGGGCGCGCCACATTCGACGAAGCTCGGCGACATGCGTGCCGGCGCGCGATCGAGAAGAATCGAACCGCGACGCATCAAATAGCCGGGCATCTCGCCGGTGCCACCGGCCACCACCAGGGTGCCGGCGATCATGCGGCTGCCGGCGTGGTCGCCGGAGCCTTTCAGCACCGCGATCAGGCCGCGCCGCATGCGGTCCGCCGCGAAGGCGCCCGCTCTGCCGCTGACGATCAACACACCGCCGTTCATGCCGGCCAGTTCCCCGACGAGCGGCGCACCGAGGTGGTCGCCGGCATTGCCTGTTATCTCAAGCCTGCCGCCGCGCATGCCGGAGCCGGCGTATGGACCCGCATTGCCTTCGATCGTGAGCTTGCCACCGCGCATGGCGCGCCCGGCCTTGGCGCCCGCATTGCCAACGAGGCGAACCGACCCACCCCGCATGCCTTGCGCCACAAGGTCAAGGCGCGCGCTTCCGCCTTCGAACACGATGTTTGTCGGATCGCTGCCGGCGACGCGAAAAATGTCGCCCACCTTCGATCCGTGTTTCGACATGCCGATCTGGATTCTTTCGACGTCGCGCCTTTCGATCCCGGCCAGCCGCTCCGGCGTCAGCGGCGACAGGTCAAGGCGCTCCGGCGGCTCGGCAACCAGGGTGAAGGTCAGCGCCTTCATGGCAGCATATCCTTCAGCGAGTAGATGAATTTCCCGAGCTTGCCGCCGTAATTGCCGGCGCTAATCCGAACCGCGCCTCTTTTCGGGCCGAGCTCTATGACAGCCTTGATGCCTGCCTTCATCGCGGCGGCAACGGCATCATTGGTTTCACCATCGATGACGATTTCCAGGACGGCGTTGATGTCGGGACCGAGCTCACTCGCGACGGCGCCGCGCAGCGTCGGCGCGTAGGCTTCGTTGGCCGAGGCGATCATGCCTTTGTATTTGCCGCCTATCTTGGAACCCGAACGGGCAATTCCGCCCGGAAACGGCACGATGGCGCCAGGCACCATGCCGATCGCAGCGACCGCGGCCTCGGCAGCGGCCAAAGCGTTGGCGCTGCTTTGCGCCATGACAAAGAAATTGCCGCCACCGACAGCTTCCTTCGTCAGTCCGGTTGTTGCTTCGCACAGGAACTCGCCATCCATGACGGGAATACGCCAGAAATGCCTGTCGCCGATCTTCTTGGAGATTTGCCAGCCGTCCCCGAAATAACGCAGCGCCGAACCGAGCTTGAGCTCGGCGCTGCCCTGCAGCCCGGCAAAGCAGGCGGAACCTGGCGAGGTCAAAACGCACTGGCCGACACGATTGAGCAGTTGCTTCTGCAATTCGTCCGTTCCCATCGCGAAAATCATGACGCGGCAGCCCGGCCGGCCATCCGGTGTGGCCGAGGGCGGCAGGTCGAGATCGATTGCCGCTTCGCAGCCGCAACCGATCACCGAGGTGGCGAAGCCGGACATCGTGATCGCCGCCTGGCGAGCCCATTTCCGGCTCGGCGCGGTGATGACGATGGCGGTTGCGCGCATGCCGAAGGCTTCGGCGAAGGTATCGTCGATCGTCACCCCATTGACGCTCATGTTCGGCATGGCACCTCGCCGAATGGCTGTTCGCGCGCAATCGCGGAATCCGGAAAATTGAACCAGTCCAGCGACAGGCCGTAGCGCTGCTGGTGATAGTCCTCGAGCCGTCGCACCATTGCCTTGTCGACAGGCGGCTTGAGCCTCAATGCCTTGCCCCAGCGGTAATGGATGATTTCCCCGTCTTGCACGACGAGATCGCCATCCTTGAAAACATACGCCGCCTGTCCGAGCATTTTCGCGATACTGCGGTCCCTGCGATAGACAGCGATGTCGGCTGTTGCACCGGCGCCGAGATGGCCTCGATCCGTCAAGCCGAGCAGCTTGGCCGGCGCCGCGCGCGTCATGATGGCGATTTCCTCGAACGTGTATTCGCGGTCGATTGCGGCCAGGGTAGAGAGCGCCAGGGCGGATCGTGAAAGTCCAGCGGTCATTTCGGCGCGCGCTTCCCGGCTCATCAGCAGTTCGAACAGCGCCGGATAAGCGGTAAAAGGTGCACCATTGGGATGGTCGGTGGTGAAGAACACACGCCAGGGATCGTCGATCAGGAGAAAAAGCTCGAGCCCGATAGCCCACTGCATCGTGCCGTAGAAGTCCTTGCCATAGCTGTAGGGCACGATGCCCCCGCCATTGCCGTCACCATCATGAATGACGGTCTTTTTCGGGTGCGCGCTGCCACGCGCCGAAAACTGCCGCATGACGTCGGAGGAGACGGTGACCGTCTGGCCGAACATGACCTGGCCGATATCGATCGTGACTTCCGGCGTCGCGTTGACCAGTTCGGCAAGCCGTGCGGCGGCGGAAGAAAACCCGCGTTTTCCTTCCGTGCCATAGCCATAGAACTGGAGGTGGGCGAGATGCAGCGGCAGCCCATCTGCCGCTGCAATCGTCGCAGCCGCCGTATCCGCCGATCCGGGGCTGCCCAGATTGTTGCAATGGACATGCAGGGGATGCGGCAGGCCAAGACTGTCGACGGCGGCCTGCAGCGTCTTGACGATCTTGCGCGAACTGACGCCATAGGAAGGCACGACATCGTCCAGCGCGAAGGTGCGGACGTTCTCCTTGAAGGCGGCGGCCGCACCGGCGTTGATCACCTTGACCCCAAGCGCTCGCGTCGAAGCGACCGTCCAGGCGACATAGTCCTCGATCATCGTCGAGGGGGCGTCGTCGCGGATCATCGACAACAGGAAATCGTCATTGCCGAGAATGGCGAGGGTTGCCTTGTCGATGATCGGGATGTCAGCCAGTTCGAGATGCGTGTGAAGCGCCGCTCCCGGCGACATCGCCGGCTCGACCACCGTCGTAAAGCCCATCTTTGCGTAGAGGCAGCCCGTCTGGAACGTCGACCAGCCGGCATTGGAGAGCGGCGTCATTGCTGGCCTCAGCTGATGGGCGGCATGCTGTTCGGGCAAGAGCAGCCGCGCGGTGTTCACATTGCCGCCACCGATGTGGGAGTGGATGTCGATGGCGCCAGCCATCACGATGCAGCCGCTGGCTTCTATGGTCCGGTCGGCCGCCCCTCCCGCCGGCGCCGGGACGATCTTGTCGTCCTTGATCCAGAGGTCGCCTTTGCCGAGACGGCCGTTGACGGGATCGATGATGTCGCCGCCGGCGATTTTCGTCAGCATGGCAGTGGCTCGGCGAAAGCGTGGGTAGCGATCAGGCGGATGATCGTCGCGGCGGAGGGCAATTGCGAGGCCGCTTGCGCCTCGGTCGACCTGAGCGAGCCCGTGCGGCTGGAATAGACAACCGCATCGTGATCAAGCCCAGCCTCGCCGATGGCGATCGTGACTGCGGCACCGGCAACCGGCTCTTGCGTTTTCGTCAACGCAATCAGTGCCATGCGGCGCTTTTTTTCCTTCGGTTGGGCCGTTGCGGCGGAGATCCGCAGGTGCAGGTCGGCTTCGCCGGCAGCGATCATGCGCGCCACATCGCAGCGCCAGGGATCGAATTCCGGGAAGCCGCGCGCAAAGCCGGTGCGCAGCGGAAAACCTGTCATCCAGGCCGAGGCGAGCGTGCTACCCCAGCCGTTTTCGTTCGCCGGCAGATGAAGGCCGGATGCGCGCGAGTTGCGATTGAGATCGGCGATCAGTCCTTGCAGCATCTCCAATGCCAGGCCTTCGGCGGCGTGGCCTGAAAACAGGAACACGGGAAAACGCGCGGCCGCCAGAGCTTTGGCGAAATCATTGAAATTCGACACCGGTTGCGATGTACGCCGCCCTTTGTACTGTGCTCTCAGTGCCGCCAGCGTGGCGGCGAGGCTAGCTTGGCCACAGGAAAGTCGCGTTGCCTCGCGCCCGCCGTTCAGCGGCGGCACAGACATCCCGTTCGGGCCTACCACGAAGAACGCGCGCTGGTTCACGGTCGAGAGGTCGGGAACCGTCCCGGCGAGTTCGCCAACAAGACCATGATGGATCCGCGGGAGCTCGCCCACGATCACCACGACATCGGCACGCCGGCGCGTCTCTCCGGGGGCGACGGTCATTGCCCCCTTGTCCGTAAAAAGCGCAGTCTCCCGGGCAAGTGCCGCGCCATCGGCATGGTCGTATGCCGCGCCAGCCCTCTCAGCCAGCGCGATCGCCGCCCTCGTGCCGTCTATATCCGTATCAAAGCTGAAAACCGGGCACCGACTTGACGACAGTAGCGACGCGGCATGCGCAGCCGCGCGCTCAATCAGCGCTTCCCGGTTGCCGATCCAAGCAACCGCCATTCGCTAAACTACTTTCTGGTGCCGCCACGATCCTAGACGAAACTGGATTGGCCGTGAACCCCACCTCGCAGCGGATCAGCGAATGTTTTCATACGCTATCAACAAATTCCGACCCTGCTTAGTCATATTTGACGTAAGCGAAGCGTTGATCGGTCAGCGGAGTGCCCTCCAGCGCCCCGCCTTCCTTGGCCGGCTGCCACTGGACAACATCCTCGATCTTTTTCGCCAACTCGAAATCCTTGTCGGTTATGCCTTTCGCCGCGTGGTTCATCAGGCGCACCTCGACCCAGGCATAGGAGGCGGTGATATCGGGATGGTGCCACGCCGCCTCGGCGAGATGGCCAACCGTGTTGATGACCATCAGCGTAGATTTCCAGCTGTGGGTCTTGTATTTGCGCCGGATCCAGCCGTTTTCGTAGCGCCATTTTGGCAGCTCCTTCTCAAGCCGCTCGGCGATCTCGGCTTCCGAATAGACCTTTTCCTTGACTGTCTCGTTCATCTCGACCTCCGCGAATTGCTCGGTCTGTCTACACGCCGGAGCCAGCAAACACGTGGATGCATTCTCTTTGGCTTGCCCCATCGACGAAAACAGTTATCATGGTACCGGGCACCTAAACTTCCATGATGCATCCATGATGCACCCATCGGGGGGCAGATGTCGAATTCTGTTACCATACGAGTGCCCGCTCGCCTGCACCTTGGCTTCCTTGATCTCAATGGCGATGCCGGACGGCGGTTCGGCAGCGTCGGGCTTCCATTGAGCGAACCCGAAACCGTCGTCACCCTGTCGCGGTCCGGCGAAACCATCGTCGAAGGCTCCGAGAGCACCCGCGCCAGCGAGCATCTGTCGACGCTCTGCGCGCATCTCGGCATTCGCGCCCAGCACCATCTGGTGGTCGAGCAGTCGATCCCCAGTCATGCGGGTCTGGGGTCCGGCACGCAGATCGCCCTTGCCGTCGCCTCGGCGTTGCGCACTCTCCATAATTTGCCTCTGGATATCGTCGGCGACGCGAGCCTGCTCGAGCGGGGCGGCCGATCCGGCATCGGCATCGCAAGTTTCGAAGATGGTGGCGTCATAGTCGACGCCGGCAAGAACGACCGCGGCGGAACGCCTCCGGTCGTCGCGCGGCTGCCGTTTCCGGAAGAGTGGCGCGTCATCCTCATCCTCGACCATTCCGGGCATGGACTGCATGGCGCTGCCGAGGTCGCGGCGTTTCGTTCGCTGCCGCCATTCCCAACGGCAGGCAGCGGGGAGATCTGCCGGAGGGTGCTGATGGGCATTATGCCGGCTTTGGTCGAGCGGGACCTTCCGGCATTCGGCGCCGCCGTCACCGCGATACAGATGCTGATCGGCAGCCATTTCGCCCCGGCGCAGGGCGGCGTGTTCACCTCGAAGCGGGTCGAGATGGCGGCCCACCGTCTCAATGAAGCAGGCGCCGTCGGCATCGGCCAGAGTTCCTGGGGGCCGACAGGCTTTGCCTTCGCGCCATCACATGACGCCGCACTCAAGTTCGTCGACGCGGTTCGGAGGACAGCAACTGAGGACGGCCTTGAGATCAAGATCGTCAAGGGCAGGAACTCCGGCGCGAAGATCAGCTCAACCAGGCTGAATCTCGTCGGCAGCTGACGCTCCCGTTTCAGGCAGAAAGGCAAGAAATGGCCCGCAAACACATCCTGCACATGCTGACACCGTTGAAGCAGATGAGCCCCTTCGACGTGAACATGGCGCTCGACGCAGGTTTCGACGCCGTCGTCCCCTATGTCGATGTAAGCCTCGCCGAAGTGACAGGCCTGGTCCAGGACGCGATCTTTTCGCGCCCGCCGGATGCGGGTGTCGACACCGGCATCTTCATCGCCGGGAAGGACGCCTCGTTGGCGCTCGACATGTTCGACGCCGCGAAGAAGGCGATGGTGCCGCCTTTCCAGGTTTCGGTGTTTGCCGATCCGGCCGGCTCGTTCACCACGGCCGCGGCGATGGTGGCCAAGGTCGAAAAGGCGCTGGAGAAGAAATTCCAGCGTGCGCTCAGGGATACGAGGGTGGCTGTTTTCGGTGCCACCGGCGTCGTCGGCTTCTGCACCGCCGTCATCGCGGCAGGGGAAGGTGCCCGGGTCACACTTGTCGGCCATGACGGCATCGAGAGGGTCAAGCAGATCGCTGCCGAGATCGAAAGCAGATTCAACATCATCGTCGATGCCGCTGACGGATCGAGCGACGCACGCAAGACAAAGCTGGTCGAGGCGAACGAAATTATCCTGGCTTGCGCCAAAGCCGGCGTCCAGGTGGTCTCCAAAGCCCAGTTGAAAGGCAATGACCTGCTTATTGCGGCCGACGTCAATGCCGTCCCCCCGGCCGGCATCGAAGGATTGGCCGTCAATGCCAATGGTGATCCACTCGAAGCGGCAAAAGCTGTCGGCATTGGTCCGCTTGCCATCGGCAATGTCAAATATAAGGTCGAATTCGGTCTCTTCAAAAGAATGATCGAATCCGAAAAGACGATCACGCTCGATTTTCAGGAAGCGTTTTCCCTTGCACGCGAGATTGCCAAGTAACGCCGGATCTCTCTTGATCGCGGCAATTTCAGGCCGGGCGCTGGCCGCCGCCGCGCGCCGCGCCGGCTATCGTCCGCTGGTTGCCGATTTCTTTTGCGATACGGACACCGTCGCGCTCGCAGAACGTGCGACGATGCTGCCGGGCGACCTGCAGAGGGGCATCGACGGCGAGCGCATCGTCGACACGCTTCGGCGATTGGCTGGCGACGACCAGCCGGTCGCCATTATCCTGGGCTCAGGGTTTGAGCGGATGCCTGAGGCCGTGGACGAGATCGCGCGACACTTTCCGCTCGCAGGCAATGGCGGCGCCGCAATCCGCAGGATCAAGGATCCGCAGTTGCTGGCCGATGATTGCGCCGAACTTGGCATCCCGCATCCGCAATTGCGATGGGACCAGCCGCCTGATCGGGAGAACTGGGTGGTCAAGACCGCGGGCGGCGCCGGCGGCGGGCACGTCAGACGAGCAGCCGGAGAAAGCCCGACCGCCGGCCGCTATTTCCAGCGCTTCGTTGCCGGACGCAGCATTTCGGCCCTGTTCGTCGGCAACGGGCAAACCGCGCACGTCGTGGGCTTCAGCCAACAATGGACGTCCCCCTCCCCGACAGCGCCCTATCGCTATGGCGGCGCCGTGCGGTTGAGACGCTTCGATCGCAGACAGGCGGGGGTGATCGGCGGTTGGCTCTCAAGTCTGACGCGGCGCGCCGGCCTGGTTGGATTGTGCAGCGCCGATCTTATCCGCGGGCCGGACGGCTACAAGTTCATCGAGATCAATCCGAGGCCAGGCGCCACCCTCGACATTTTCGACGATGTCGACGCGCCATTGATCGAAGCGCATCTGCGCGCCGCGACGGGTCAGGTCTTCCGCTTGCCGCGCTTCGTCGATTCGATGGCGTCGATGGTGACTTACGCCGCGACGCCAATCACTCACTTTCCGTCGATCGCCTGGCCTGAATGGACAGCGGACCAGCAGTCGGCTGGCACCCGTTTGATTGCCGGCGACCCTGTCTGCACGGTCTTCGCGCGCGGGCCGAGCGCCCAATCGACCAAGCGACTCATCAAGGGACAAGCCAGTCAATTGCAACTCCAATGGGAAGGAGACCGGACATGAAAGACGGTTCGGCATTCCTGAACGACAATGCACAGCGCATCGTTGACGGCATGATCGGCGACGCCGAACGCCTGCGCATCGTCGTTTCCAGGGGGCCATTGGGCGAGCGCCTAATCGATGCCGGCGCCAAGACCGTAGGCAGCGTCGAAGCCGGGCTGCGCATGGCTGAGGCCGCGATGGGCGGTCTCGGCAGCGTTTCTGTGTTCATGGATCGCGCGTCACAGCAATGGCCGTTCACTGTCGAAGCGCGATCTTCGCAGCCGGTGCTAGCCTGCCTGGGCAGCCAATATGCGGGCTGGAACCTGTCTGGCCAGGACTATTTCGCGATGGGATCTGGGCCGGCGCGCGCCCTCGCCCGGGTCGAACCGCTGTTCGAAACACTTTCCTATCGCGACATCGCATCGTCCGCGGTGCTTATCCTTGAGACGGCCGAACCGCCTCCCCGCGCGATCGTTGAGAAAGTGGGCAAGGCAACTGGACTGGCGACGGAAAAGCTCACCTTCCTCTATGCGCCGACACAAAGTCTTGCCGGCAGCGTGCAGATCGTTGCGCGCGCGCTCGAGGTTGCCCTGCACAAGATCAACGATCTCAAATTCCCGCTGGAGAACGTTGTCGACGGCATCGGAACGGCTCCGATCCCCGCCCCCCATCCGGATTTCCTGACCGCCATGGGCCGAACCAACGATGCCATCATCTATGGCGGCAGCGTCCAACTCTTCGTGAAAGGATCGGCGAAAGAAGCTGGCAAACTCGCGGAAAAACTCCCAAGCAGCGCCTCACGGGACTATGGCCAACCTTTCGCTGAGATCTTCACGCGGTTCAAGGGCGATTTCTATGCCATCGACCCGCTGCTGTTCAGCCCGGCCGAAGTGATCGTGACAGCGATCGAAACCGGCGATACGTTTCGCGCCGGTCGACGTGATCTGGAAATGCTCGAACGGAGTCTCGGCTAAGAGGATGGCGGTGCAAAGGGATTCGTCCGTCATTCGCCTGCCCGACGACTGCATTTCGTGCAGCCCCGACGCGGCCATGGGGGCGCGGGATCGCTCGCGCCTCCGAGGTTCCCGTACCCGAGAGGCCACATGATCCCTCGTATCCTGATCGTCAGCGACAAAGTGGACACTGGCTCGAACGGCCTGGCGGCAGGGCTTGGTCGGCGAGGCGCCGCCGTTGCAGCCGTGCCGCTGGCGGCGATCGCATTCGACACCAGCAGCCCG
>NZ_RZTE01000006.1:165748-228976 GCF_003997415.1 Mesorhizobium sp. M7A.F.Ca.MR.245.00.0.0
CCAGCGGCCCGAGCGGGCTTTCGATCCCTGGCTTCGGCGGCACGCTGCCCGACGTCGTGGTCGTCCGTTCGATCGCCGCCGGATCGTTCGAAGCGATTACCCGGCGCCTCGGCGTGCTGCACGCGTTAAGCAGACTGTCGGTTCCCGTGTGGAATTCCGCGCAGGCGATCGAGCACTGCGTCGACAAGTCGATGACGACATTCCTCTTGAAAAATGCCGGCCTCCCCACGCCACCCACCTTTGCCGTGGAAGGACTTGCTGCCGCCGCGGAGATCGCGGCGCAAGAGCTTCCGCGGGGACCGCTGGTGCTGAAACCATTGTTCGGGGCGCAAGGCCGCGGGATAAAGCTGATCCGCACGCTCTCGGACCTGCCGGCCGCAGACGAAGTAAACAACGTCTACTACCTTCAGCAATATGTGTCGCGTGCCGGTCCGCCTTTCCGGGATTTTCGCGTCTTTGTCTGCGCCGGCGAGACCGTGGCGATGATGAGCCGCATCAGCGACGACTGGATCACGAACGTCAACCGGGGCGGCGTGCCGGAACAGGTTTCCGACCATGGCAAGGCGGAACTGGCCTCGCTGGCTGTCGCTGCGTCAGCCGCGGTCGGCGCGGATTTTGCCGGCGTGGACATCGTGCGGGCTGACGACGGCAATCTGTTCATACTCGAAGTGAACAGCATGCCCGCCTGGTCGGGATTGCAATCGGTGGTCGCCGTGAATATCGCCGAGGCAATCGCCGATGCCTTGCTGAAACTCCTGGCCGACCGTGCCGAAGCGGCCGCCGCGCCGCGGCCCTACCGTTTTGCCGCGCCTGCGAATTCGTGAGGGCCGGTAGGATGGCGCTGTCGCGTGAACGCCTCCGGGCCAGCTACAAGGATGCCTGCAGGATGGAGATCGAAGCCCTCAAACCGGGCAACGTCCATCTGTTCGCCGACGGACACGGAATGTCCGCCGCCCAGTTCATGATGAGTGCGGAGGTTTCCTCCGGGCCGCTGACCGATCCTCGTCTGCCGGTCGGACAGCGCATGCTGGAGGCCGTGCGCGCGACCCGACTGGCGGTCGCAACCAATACCAATCTCGGAATCATCCTTCTGGCAGGGCCACTGATATGCGCCGCCGAAATGGGCGGTGACAGACTGCAGGACAATCTCGACTTGCTGCTTCGGGCTTTGAGCGTGCAGGATACCAAGGCGGTATTCGAGGCGATCGTCACGGCCGCGCCAGGCGGCCTGGGAGAAGCCGCCAACGATGTGCGGCAGGAGCCGAAGGTCCATTTGCTGGACGCGATGCGGGAGGCCGCCGACCGCGACATGATCGCCCGCCAGTACGGCAGCTGTTTCGGCGACGTGTTCGGGGTCGGGCTCGTTGCGCTGGATGGAGCGTTGGCACGTGGAGAAACCGGCATGTGGCCGACGGTATTCGTCTACATGGCGTTTCTCGCCGGCTTCCCCGACAGCCATGTGATGCGCAAGCACGGCGTTGACGTCGCAAATCAAGCGCGGCAGGAAGCCATTGCCGTTCAGGCGGCGCTCCATGCCGAGGGCGACGAGCCGTCGCGCATTCGCCTGCTCATGGAGTTCGACCGCCGGCTGAAGGCCGACAACATCAATCCCGGCACCTCGGCCGACCTCACCGTGGCTACTCTTTTAGTCCACACCCTCGCCCTCACCTTGCATAATCGCGGCGTTGGTGCTTGACTTCCAAAAGCGGAAGCTGTGCTTCCGCGGCTATCTAGCCAACCGGTCCGGGCAAATCCGGACGCTGCCAACAAGGATAGCTGTCCATCGAGCGCCTGCTCGGTTGCAGCGTCCGTGGACATCATAATTGTGTCTTGGAGGAAATTGGCATGGCAAAAATATCAAAGGTTATGGTCGGTGAATCGCTGGTGGGAGACGGCAACGAAGTCGCGCATGTCGACCTGCTCATCGGCCCGCGGGGGAGCGCGGTCGAAACGGCATTCTGCAACGCGCTTACCAACAACAAGGATGGCTTTACTTCGCTTTTGGCGGTGATCGCGCCCAATCTTCAATGCAAACCCAACACCGTGATGTTCAACAAGGTCACGATCAAGGGCGCCAAGCAGGCGGTCCAGATGTTCGGCCCGGCGCAGCACGCCGTGGCAAAGGCCGTGCAGGACAGCGTTGCGGACGGGACCATTCCGGCCAACGAAGCGGACGACGTGTTCATCTGCGTCGGGGTGTTCATCCATTGGGACGCGGCGGACGACGCCAAGATCCAGAAATACAATTACGAGGCGACAAAGGAAGCTATCCAGCGCGCCGTTGCAGGAACCCCGACCGCCGCCGAAGCAACGGCCCAGCGCGACAAGGTCAAGCATCCGTTCGCAGCCTAGACAAGAGACAGCCCCGCACAGGAAAAACCCTCTTCTGAGACGGATGGTCTGTTGCGCCGGCTGAAAAAAGTTCTGGGCTTTTGAAACGTCACCTCCCGAAGGGCGCACGTCCTTCGGGAGGTGACGAGCAACGATGATCAGGCGCCGAGTGACGCGAGGCGGCCGGGTGTGAGCGTAGCGTTGTGCAATGAGGTTGCGACCAGCGCCGCGGCGACACCCATCGCGGACAAGGCGCTGATGTCGGCCTCATCTCGGACGCCGCCGGCCGCGATGACGGCGCGATTTCCGGCCTTGGCCTTGACCTCCTGCAGCAGCCCGAAGTCAGGGCCGGCGGCCGCACCGACCTTGGCCAGCGTCATGACAATCACCTTTTGCGGCCAAAGCTCGGGCTCTTCGAGAAGAGAACGCGGTCCGCAAAAACTATCGCCGATGAAATCAAGGGACAGGATGAGATCGGGATGATCGCAAAAACGCCGCAGCAACATGTCGTCCCGCTGCGATTCAGAGCCCAGAACAGGAGACAGGGAGCGTTCGGCAAGCGCCGCCAAAAGTGTCTTTTCGTCGGCCACGCCGGCATCGACCCAAAGTTCCGGCGGCTCCGCCATCGTCCTCAGCCGGGCGAGTGCGTCGCTGTTTGGCGCTCCGCCTTCGATAGCGTCCAGATCTGCGATGTAGAAGGTCGAAAAAGGATAAAGCCCACGCAGTCCTTCAGCGACCGCGACGACATCGGGGCTTCGGCTGAGAGGCGTAACGATCGGCCTGTAGCGATCGCGTTTTCCCTGCTGGGCGCGAACCACCACGCCGTCCTTCAGGTCGAGAACCGGAATGATACGCAACGCTTTTCTCACCGACCAATTGCCCCCGTCATGAAAGCTTGAAGCGTGGAAAAAAGAAAGGGCATCATTGCCGGTTTCGACATTGGCGGCGCGCATCTGAAGGTGACCCGCGCACAAGACGGTCGCATCGTCGAGGCGGTAACGATCGCAACGCCGCTCTGGCAAGGCCTGCACAAGCTGGCTTCAGCCCTCGACGAAACGGCTCCGATCTACGCGGGTGCGGATCTCAACGCATTCACCATGACAGGCGAACTGTCGGACATCTTTCCGTCCCGCGATGTCGGCGTAGCGGCTCTGCTGGGTCAGATTTCCACCCATTTCCCCACAGACAAAAAGCTGGTCTATGCCGGACCATCCGGTTTCGTCGGGGTCGAGCAGGCAGCGCAGCTAGGCGCCGATGTGGCTTCTGCCAATTGGCACGCGACAGCCTTGTTGGTGGCAAAACTCGCCGGCGATGCCCTGTTCGTCGACATGGGCTCCACCACCACCGATATCATTGCCATCAAGAACGGCGCCGTGGCCAATGACGGCTACACCGATGCCGGACGGCTTCTAACCGGCGAATTGGTCTATACCGGCTTTACCAGGACATTCCTGTTCGGCGTAGCCTCGTCGGCTCCCGTCAATGGCAGGCTAACGCCGCTGATGAACGAGTATTTCGCCTCGATCGCCGACGCGCACCGCATCCTAGGCGTGCTCGACGAGGACGACGACAGGCACCCTCCCGCCGACGGCAAGGAAAAGACCGTGGACGGCTCGATCGCGCGGCTGGCGCGCATGGTGGGGCGCGACGCCACTGACCTGACCCCGCCGGAATGGGGTGAAGTCGCGCGCTGGTTCAGCGAGCAGCAACTGCGCAAAGTGCACGATGCAGCGTCTCTGGTTGCCGGGACCTTGCCGCGGGATGTCCCGATCGTCGGGGCCGGAATCGGTCGCTGGCAGATCAGGCGACTGGCCGAACGCATGGAACGCAGCTACGTCGATTTCGCCGACATCATCCCCGCGGATGACACCGTTCGAGGGCAAGCGAGCAGCGCGGCACCTGCGTCCGCGGTAGCGCTTTTGGCGGGATATCCTTCGTAAGCAGGTTGCGGCGCTCGCGCCTATGCCGGCGCGTCCTCGCTCCCGGAATCTTTGGCGGTCAAGTGATCGCTGACACGCTGCATCAGCCAGCCCCAGGCTTCCTTTTCGCCCTCGCCTGCGGTCTTTTCGATGGCAATCGAAAGGTAGGCGATTTCCGCCTCGATCTTGTCGCGCGGCAGCATGCCGAGCCGGCTGACCAGGATGGCCAGTTCAAGCACCGCCGCCTTGGCTCGATTGAGGCCGGTGAACGGCGCAAGCGCTTCCTCCCGCACCACGCGGCAGAAATGGCGGGGGCGCACGCCATTGTCATCGACCGCCTGGACTTCGAGACCCGAATACGCCAGCGCCGCCTCCAGCCTCGGCACCGGAAACCCGTCAACCGGAACGGTTGGCCAATGCTTGCGGCCTGTCAGGCAGCCGGCAAAGACACGCACGTCGTCGGTATAATTGGCGATGGCGAACGGCACTTCGGCGAGATTGTCGAGCGTGACCGACGGCCGGAACGGCGCAATCACCCAGCCGTCATTCTCGGCAATGATACCGATCGGCGCGATGTGGACGTCGCCTGCCTTGTTGACCGTCGTGATGATCGATTCGCGAATGTAGGGCATGATCCTAGCGCTCTTTCCTTGCGCGGAGCGTCTGGCCCGGCTCGGCAAGACGGGTACGGTCGGTTTCAGGAGCCGGCGCGGCAACGCCCCATGCGAGCGGTTCGTCCTGCACATAACGCTTGCCGAGGCGCCACGCGATCTCCGCTTTCATCAGTTCCGCGCCGAGATAAAAAGCGTGTGCGCCATCGGCGTTGATGTCCAGCCCGGCAAAAAGTTCGAACGCATCCGTGGCAACCGCATGCCCTTTGCTATTGAAAACATGGATGCCGTCCTCCGCTACCGCGATCCGGAAGTTGGCGTCGCGCACCTGGGCCGCCAATGCCTCGATATCGTCGGTTGAGGCCGTGAAAGGCTTGCGATCGTGGACCTGCAACAGGCCTGGGTGATAGCCGCGCGGCAACGCGCCGTCCGTGCAAGCAGCCAACATGACGCGGCGGGCGATATCGTGCTCCTCGATCGTCCGCACCGTGTGTGGGCTGACATGCACCGCCAGCACGTTTCGGATCCGGAGTTCCGAGCAGAGTCCCGCTAGAACGGCCGTAACACCGGAACTGTCCGCGTCGGTCAATTCGGTGAGATTGCCGGTCCCCATCAGCAATTCGACGTCCGGCCAGCGGCGCCGCGCCTCGATGAAGCGCCCGAGTGAAACGGCGAAGCCGAAATGGATCGGGTCGAGCACGGGATCGGCAATGAAGGCAACGCCGGCCTTTTGCGCGGCTTCGATGGCCCGGCCGAGCGAATCCAGATCGCCGGGCGTGGACGGTATCAACACTGCCGTAGCCCTATGGTCGAAGATCAACGGCAGCGTGTTCTCATCGAGGCTGAGAAGATAGTCCGCGCCGGCGCGTGCCCCGATCGTCAGTTCGTCCACGCTGGCCGAATCGACGCTGACCATAAATCCCCGTGCCTTGAGCGCTCGCACAGCCTCCGGCAGCAATGGAAACGGCGTCTCCGGCAGGCAGCCCAGATCGATGACGTCGGCGCCGGCCGCGGCCAACATCGAGGCCCTCGCCATCAGCGCCTCGACCGACAGCATTGGCGCATCGACGATCTCGGCGAAGATGCGCATATCGTGACGCGTCAAATCCGGCGGTTTGCCCGCCCGGCCAAGGAAGGCCGGCAGGTCAGCGATCTCGTCGGGGCCGCGCACAAAGGGCACGCTGAAATGCTCCGACAGGTGCTCGATGTTTCCCCGATAGCGTCCGGGCAGGACGACGCGGTCGACGTCTCCTGTCAGAGTGAGCCGACGCTTCACAATTTCCTCGCTCATCAGCGCGGCGACCTTGACGCCGACGTCGACGATTTCCCACGCGAATGCGGTTCTGCCCAGCCCGGCCAGCAGCCGCTCCAGCCGCGCCTTGGCCAGATGGCCGGTAAGAAAAACCAGCCGCTCAGCCATCGCTTGCGAGTTCGGCCCGGCGCCGTGTGAGCGAGGCTTCGAGATCAGCGAGCGATTCGACCACCTGGGTCCGCTCGAAACTCTTCAACTGCTTGGTATTTTCCAGGTCGATCCTGCGCGGATAGACCTTGACCAGCCCGTGCGGTGCCTGGGTCTCGAGTTCCGGCGCGGTGTCGCAAGCAAAGACGATGGCTGGCACACGGCACTTTCCGGCTTGGGCAAAGACATTGGTGGCGAGCGTGTCCGAAATGCCATGCACGCATTTGGCGACCGTGTTGGACGTGGCCGGCGCCACCACGACCGTGTGATAGACACCGTGGTAGAATTCGCCGACAGGGATCGCACTCGCGGTCTTGTCGTGCAGCACGCGCGTCGTCTCCGGGAAATCAAGTTTAAGCTTGTACATGCGCAACACTTCGTTGGCAGCCTTCGACACGAAGACATCGCAATGTTCGAGTTGGCGAACAAGTGCGAAGCTCTCCGTAAAGAAATGCCCGGAACCCGTCAAAACCCATGCCCAGCGCGGCACATGCAGCTTCACCATCGGCTATCCCGCCTTCTTTGCCGACGACCCTGTTGAAGCCACGATCCTGGTGCCGGGCAGCTTGCCCAACGCGAGCATCGCGCCGGCCTCGGCAGCATCCTTCGGACCGGC
Organism: Mesorhizobium sp. M7A.F.Ca.MR.245.00.0.0; assembly: GCF_003997415.1. Lineage (NCBI taxonomy): Bacteria > Pseudomonadati > Pseudomonadota > Alphaproteobacteria > Hyphomicrobiales > Phyllobacteriaceae > Mesorhizobium > Mesorhizobium sp. M7A.F.Ca.MR.245.00.0.0. The sequence continues at coordinate 172,685 of NZ_RZTE01000006.1, forward strand.
GAGATGGAAATCGACGCCGTCGGGCAGCATGGCGGCAAAGCCGGGGTCGACAATGCCTCGGGTCCTCAGGCTGTCAGCGGTATCGCCATCGAAGAATGCACCGGTCTGCTTGATAAGCAACAGCGCGTTTGCGCCAAGCTTGCCGGCAAGCCAGGCGGCCAGAGAATCGGAGGTAATGTCCCACGAGGCCGGAACATCCAGCGCCGGCAGTGCCAGTGACGACGGCAGCCACACCGGAACCTTGCCCGCCTCCAACGCTCGCCCGATCTCGTCCAGCGACCGTGCCGGCGTCAGTCTTTCGTCCCGGTCGAGGATGACATGGCCGAACTGCTCCATGGCCAGGATCGCCATGGCATGCGCGGCGGCGTCGGAAAAATCCATGCGTGTCTGCGTCTCGCGCACATGGTCGGCAAAGAGGCCGCCGCCGGGCACGATGACGATCGGCAGCCTGGAACCCGCCAGCGCTGCGATCCAGCTCTTCATCTCCGCCGCATGGGCCGTGCTGCCGCCAAGCTTGACGATGGCCCGTCGGAGCATTTCGGGGCGTTCCTGGCGCGGCCGGAAAACAACGCTCCGGTCTTTTCGGCCGGCAGTGCCGGAGGCAGCGCCGCGTCCCGCCGATTGGCGCTTGCGTTCGATCTCGACGCCGACGCCGCCAGGGCCGAGCTCGAGCTTCTCCACCCTTACCGTGACACGCACGACACGCTGGTTCTCCAGGACGTGCGCTGCCACCTGCTCGGCCAAAGCCTCGCTGAGCTGGATATGTCCCCGCGCGACGATGGTGCGAATGCCGTCCATGATGATGTCATAAGAGAACACATGGCGCATGTCCTCGGGATGGTCGGTGATTTGCAGCACGTCGGCGGCCACATCAAAGCGCACTTTTTGAGTATGGCCATGCTCGAAGCTGTAGGCACCGATCTGGACCGGCAGAACAAAATCCCGCACAAAAATCCTGTCCGTGCCCAATGTCGGGTCGGTGTCCGGCGAATAGCCTCTCGCCGCCAACAGGCGATAGTCGATACTCGATTGACCGCCGGTCCCGGATTCCGCCGGGATCAACTCTCGAATCTGCGAGACCGCCTCGGCGCTGATCGAACTCGTGCGACCGGAATGGCCACACAGCGCCCCCCGAAAGCCGAGAAAATCGGGAGCGAAAGGCAATAGGCGCGGAATATCCGGAGCTTCCAGCGATCCACTCAGGCCGACCATCAGACCGAGCGATTTCGTTCGGTCGACGAATCCCGGAATACGCTCCGGCGGCAGATGATCGAGCAGCCGGCCCTTCCCCTTTTGCGCGGTATCGACCATCACGCCATGGAAGCGATGCCTGGCGAATATCGGCAGAAGCTCGAAGTCCGGCGCCAGATCGGCAAACAGCACGGCAATCAGCTTCGTTCGTGCGGCGAGCGGTTCGAGCGCCTGTGCGCAGGCAGAGATATTCGCCGAAGGAAAAAATCCGATCTTCACATAGTCGACGCCGGTCGCCGCGATCTCTTCGGCCTTGATGCGGATCGTTTCGGGCTCCATCGGCAGGTCGCCGCAGACCGCGCTGACCGGAGCCCGACCAGCGATGAACGAAATCGTTCGGCGCATGGTTTCCGTGGACACCGCGCCCAGAGCTCCCGCCTTCGGGTCCTTCATGTCGACGATGTCGACACCTCCAGAAAGAGCGATCTCCGCCTCTTCGATGCCGGTGACGCTTGCCAGCATTCTGGTCATTTGAACAGTTTCTCCAGTTTGGAGGACAAGACGTTTTTATCGAGGCAGTCGATCCCCCTGCGCCACGTCTCGCCGGTGTTGCCATGCGAATCGACGCCGGCGACCTTCCGCACCGTTCTGGCAGGCGCGAAAAGTCTTCCGATAGGGTTTGATAAATTTTGCGGGTCGGCTAAGTTGATCATGGGCACCTTGACTTGGCGCGGGTCCGGCAACCGTCGAACCTTTGCGCAAGAATGGGTAATTACTATCGATGACGAGCGCGGTGCCAGGCACTCTCGCTGCCTTTTTGTGCTTTTTTTCCCTGACCGTCAACGTTTCCGACGCGACAGGCCAGGAAACGGTGGCGAAGCCGGAAAAAAAGACAACCGAAATCAAGATAGGCTATTTGCGGGCCTACGCACCGCAATTGACGCTTTCCATGCTCGACCTGCCGCCACGTGACGAAGGTGTCGCCGGCGCCGAGGTGGCGATCGGCGACAACAATACGACCGGAAAGTTCACCAACCAGAAATTCAGCCTCGACGTGACCGAGATCAAGCCCGACGGCGACGCGGTTCAGGCATTCGAAGGCATGATCGCCAAGGGCGACCGCTATGTGGTCGCCGATCTTTCAGCCAAACAATTGCTGTCGATCGCCGACATCGCCCGCGACAAAGGCGTGCTGATCTTCAACGTCGGCGCCACCGACGACAGCCTTCGCGAGGAGGACTGCCGCGTCAACGTTTTCCATGTCGCGCCGACGCGCAGCATGCTGGCCGATGCGCTGGCGCAGTATCTCATGGTGAAGAAGTGGCCGAATTGGGTGCTGCTCTATGGGTCGCATGAGCAGGATCGTCTCTACGCCGATGCGTTGCGCCGCGCGGCAACCCGCTTCGGCGGCCAGATCGTCGCCGAGAAGGAATTCAAGGATACGGGCACAGCCAGGCGCACCGACACCGGCGCCACGCAGATACAGCAGCAGATTTCCGTGTTCACGCAAGATCTCCCGGAGCATGACGTGGTGCTTGTCGCCGACGAAAGCGAGGTTTTCGGGACCTACGTGCCCTATCGCACCTGGACGCCGCGGCTGGTCGCCGGCACGGCCGGTCTGGTTGCATCGTCGTGGCATCCCGCCAGCGAACAATGGGGCGGTATCCAGATGCAGAGCCGCTTCCTGAAGACGGCGAGCCGGCGGATGCTTTCAAAGGACATGTCGGCTTGGACGGCGGTGCGTGCCGTCGGCGAGGCCACCACGCGCACCAAGGGCGACGATGCGAAAAAGATCAGCGACTACATGCGCTCGGACGACTTTTCGGTTGCTGCTTTCAAGGGGCAGAAGCTGACCTTCCGCAAATGGAACCTCCAGCTTCGCCAGCCGATCTTGCTTGGCGATACCAAGTCCGTCGTCTCGACATCGCCACAAGAGGGCTATCTTCACCAGGTCTCCGAACTCGACACGCTCGGTGTCGATCAGCCGGAAACGAAATGCGCTCTCAAGTAGAGTCAATCGGGAGGAATTTGCGTGCAGAAACGAGCTTGCGCATTCGCCATTCTCGCGGCCGGCCTGACGGCCAGTCCGGCATCGGCCTATACGGCCTACGTTTCCAACGAGAAGGACAACACGATGACCGTCGTCGACACGGCGACGATGCAGGTGGTGAAGACAGTTGAAGTCGGCCAGAGACCTCGCGGCATCACCATCTCGCATGACGGCAAGTTCGTCTACCTATGCGCCAGCGATGACGATACGGTCCAGATCATCGATACCGCGACGCTTGAAATCGTCGGTACGCTGCCATCCGGCCCCGATCCCGAATTGTTCGTGCTCTCGCCGGACGGCAAGACGCTTTATGTCGCCAATGAGGACGATAATCTCGTCACCGCCATCGACGTCGAAAGCAAGCAGGTCCTGGCCGAGATTCCGGTCGGCGTGGAACCGGAAGGCATGGGTGTCAGCCCCGATGGCAAGACCATGGTCAACACCTCGGAAACCACCAGCATGGCGCATTTCATCGACACCGGCACGCATGAGGTGACCGACAACGTGCTGGTCGACACGCGCCCGCGCTTCGCCGACTTCAAGCCCGACGGCTCGCAGGTCTGGGTCAGCGCCGAGGTCGGTGGCACTGTCAGCGTCATCGACAACGCCAAACGCGAAGTGGTGAAGAAGATCCAGTTCGCGATTCAGGGGCTGCGGGCCGAAACCATCCAGCCGGTAGGCATCGCCATCACCGCCGATGGCAAGAAAGCCTATGTCGCGCTCGGCCCGGCGAACCATGTCGCGGTGATCAATACCGACACCTACGAGGTGGAGAAATACATCCTCGTCGGCCAGCGTGTCTGGCATCTGGCCTTCACGCCCGACCAGAAAACGCTGATCACCACGAATGGCAATTCCAACGATATCACCTTCATCGACACGGCCACCGACGAGCCGGTCCAATCGCTCACCGTGGGCCAGCAGCCCTGGGGTGTGGTCATTTCGATCAAATAGCAGACATTGATCATCGGGAGGCTCAAGACATGAAACTTTTCCGCAGGTTTTTCTTCGCCGCGCTCGCCGGATTCGTCCTTGCTCCGACCGGAGCAAGCGCCGACGACGCAACACCAAAACCGTCGCGTGCCAGCAAGAACCTGCCGGAACTGATTATCGGTTCGGCCGATTCCACTTACGCCGTCAATCAGAAGGATTTCGAGCTGATCGCCGGCCAGGGCTATCGCTGGAAGATCACCTCCAAGGGCGGTTTCGAATACAAGTTCGTCACCGACCTCTTCCGCAATGTCTGGATGGACCAGATCGTCATCAACGATTTGGAAGTGCATATGGACGGCGGACCAGCCTGGCTGGAATTCGACGACGCGGGAACGATCCAGGTGCAGTTCCATACCGTTCGCCCGGGCGAATATACCTGGTCGGTTCCCGACCTTGCCGACAAGGGACTGAAGGGCAAGATTACGATCAAGTGAGACAAAAGGCGATCAAGGCGCCAGATAGCCAACGCGTCCTGAAGGAGCGGCCCGGCATGCAGCATATGAGGACAAGCGGTCCGGGAGAAGAGGTGGCGGCGCTCGATGTCGGTGCCGTCAGCCATTCCTATGGCCAGAAGCGGGCGCTCAACGACGTCTCCTTCTCGATCGCGCCGGCGACTTTCACCGTTCTGCTCGGCCTCAACGGGGCCGGCAAGACAACGCTGTTCTCACTGATAAGCCACCTCTACGACACGCGTCACGGATCGATCCGCATCTTCGGCCATGACATTCGCCGCGCATCCGGCGAAGCACTCAGACGCGTCGGCATCGTGTTCCAGGCACGCACGCTCGACCTCGACCTCAGCGTCTACCAGAATCTCTCATACCACGCCTCGCTGCATGGCATTGGCGGACGCGACGCTCGCCAGCGCATTGCCGCGCTGCTTGAAGCGGTCGACATGCAGGGCCGCCAGCATGACAAGGCACGCAGCCTCTCCGGCGGTCAGATGCGGCGCATCGAAATCGCCCGGGCGCTGTTGCACCGCCCTTCCCTGCTCCTGCTTGACGAGGCGACCGTAGGCCTCGACATCGAGTCTCGCGCGGGCATCCTCGCCACCATCCGCAAGCTCGTCCAAGCCGAGGGCATCGGCGTGCTCTGGGCCACGCATCTGATCGACGAAGTCGAAGACGCCGACCATGTCGTCATACTGCGGCGGGGTGATCTGGTCGCGAGCGGCAAGGTGTCGGATGTGATCCGTGCGAATGGTGGAAGTTCGATTCGCGAAACCTTTTCGAAGCTCAGCCGCGTCGATGCGGCGGGCATGGCGGAGACGTCGCCATGAGCGCTCCTGCGATGCCTGGAAAGCTCGCCGGCATCATGCCAGTGCGGTCTGAACCATTCGGCCTGCGCCACTATCTCATTTGCCTGAAAGGCGTCGTCCTGCGCGAATGCCTGCGCTTCCTGCACCAGCGCGAACGCTTTATTTCCTCGCTGGTCCGGCCGCTCGTCTGGCTGTTCATCTTCGCCGCCGGCTTTCGCCAGGTGCTCGGCGTGTCGATCATCCCACCCTATAAGACCTATGTGCTCTACGAGGTCTATATCACGCCGGGCCTTTGCGGCATGATCCTGCTGTTTTCCGGCATGCAGTCTTCGCTGTCGATGGTCTACGACCGCGAGATGGGCAACATGCGCATCCTGCTGGTCAGCCCGTTTCCGCGCTGGTTCCTGCTGGTGTCGAAGATGCTCGCCGGCGTGGCCGTATCGATCGTGCAGGTCTACGCGTTCCTGATCGTTGCCTGGTTGTGGGGCGTCAAGGCGCCGCCACTCGGCTACCTCTATGTGCTGCCGGCACTGTTCCTGTCGGGCATGATGCTTTGCGCGCTCGGCATGCTTTTGTCTTCGCTGATCAAGCAGCTCGAAAACTTCGCCGGCATCATGAACTTCGTCATCTTTCCCGGCTATTTCGCGTCTCCGGCGCTGTATCCCTTGTGGCGCATCCAGGAGGCGAGCCCGCTGCTCTACAAAATCTGCCTCTGCAACCCGTTCACCTATGCCGTCGAACTGATCCGCTTTGCCTTCTACGGGCAGATCGAATGGCTGTCGCTGGGCGTCGTGGCCGGCTGCACGCTGCTGTTTCTGGGCGGCGCCATTATCGCATACGACCCTTCGCGCGGTTTGGTGATCCGCAAGCAGGACATGGGAGGAAACGCCTGATGGCGCGAATGAGACTTGTTCACACTCTCGTTGTGGTCGCCACGCTTGGCTCGATGGGAGGCGCCGGCGCGGCAAACACCGATCCCGACTGGCCCTGCATACAGCGTAAGGTGCCACGGCTCTCGCTTGGCCAGATCTGGAATGGGCCGGAGCTTCCTGCGACCGCGAAAGATTGGGCGAAGGATGCCCGTGTGTCGGCGCTTGTCGAAGCGGTGGCGGCCCGGCGGACGCCGATTGCCGAAGCCCAAAAAGAGATCAAGGATTTCGCGACTTCCCTGCCGCCCGAGCAGGTCGCACCAAAAATGACGATGCTGGTGCAGGGAATGTTCGACCATATGGACGCCGAGCGTTCGCACGTGATCTCCGGCATCTCCCGCTATGCGCACAAACAGCTCGAAATGGCGGCACAGTTGCGCAAGGAAGCATCCGAAGTCGACGCGCTGCGCGCCAAGGCCGATGCGGATCCGGACGAAGTCGAACGGCGAACCGACCAGCTGAATTTCGCGACGCGAATTTTCACCGAACGGGTCCAGTCGCTGACTTATGTCTGCGATGTGCCCACGATAATCGAGCAGCGGCTTTACCAGTTGTCGAAGACCGTCTCGGAAACGCTCGTCGTGAAGCAATAGACCTGGGCCGCCTGTCTCATGACCCCCTGCCAGGCAGCACACGCCAGCGCTGCACGAAATAACCGGGATGCGTCTCGATCCACCGAGCCACCAGCGGCTGCGCCTGCATGAAGGCAGTCCCGGGATTCATGGCCAGACCGTCTACCATTTGTTCGCGTTGTTCGCAGGTCCGCGGTACATCCGTCAGGCAGACCATCATAACGAGTGTGTAAAGCACTACCCCTTTTCCCCATCGAATTCCCGAACCCTATCCGGGAGGTTTCCGAACAGTCTGCAGGGGGTTGCACATACAGATCACTTACGGGTGTGAAAGGACGTGGCCCCCGCTCTTTCGCACTGCAACATAACATATCGCTTATATAACACCAACGATCGCGGGCGTTCTCCACCGGACTTTCATCCGTTGCGTTCGTGCAATGTCATCCCGCCTTGTCTGGATACAGCTTTCCGAAAAGGGGCAGATACATCGCGCCCTTGCGCATCAGGAAATCGTTGAACGTGGCCATGGCCGGCGAGATTGCGTGATCGGTTCGCATCACCGAGAACCATTGCCGGCGGATCGGCATGCCGACAACGTCGAGGATGACAAGCCGGCCTGCTTCGGTTTCCGCAGCGATGGTGTGGGCAGAGATGAAGGCGATGCCCAGACCAGCCATCACCGCCTGCTTGATCGTTTCGTTCGAGGCCATCTCGACACCGAGGTCGTCGATGCGCCCAGGCACGTCGCTCAGGAATATTTCCAGCGAGATGCGGGTTCCGGAGCCGGGCTCGCGAATAAGGAAATGCTCCTCGGCGATGCGCTCCTTGGAGATATCGCGGGCCGCGACCAACGGATGGTCGGGCGGCGCGATGATGACCAGCGGGTGATCGCCGAAGACCGAAGCACGCACCGGAACCTCTTTCGCCGGGCGCCCCATCAGCGCGATATCGATGTCGTGGTTCCTGAGGTTGTCGATCGTCTGGGCACGGTTGCCGATGGCAAGCCGCATGTCGATGTCGGGATGGTCCTTCATGAACGCAGCCATCAGCCGCGGCGCGAAATATTTGGCGGTGGAAACGACGCCGAGCCTCAAGCTGCCGGTGCGTACGCCCTTGATGGCATCCATCTTGTCTTCGAGCAAACCGAGATGCTCCTCGATAACCTGCGCTGTCTCGACGAAAGCCCGACCTGCGGCAGTGGGACGCATGCCGTCCGACGTTCGGTCGAACAGAGCCAGCTGGAATTCTTCCTCCACTTGCCGCAACTGGATTGTCAGTGCTGGAGGAGACAGACCTAACATCTTGGCCGCGCTGACAATTTTGCCGCACTTGATGATTGCCTGGACGGTCTTGAAATGCTTGAGCGTGAGGTTCCTCATGTCGCATGCTAAATTATTTTTACTAGCTAAGTAAAGTTATTGAATTTTACTTATCTCCCGACGTTTGTTTCCATTCCTCCAGTCCAGCCGCTCCGAGGAGATGCGGCCGGACCGGGAGGTTACGATGCCAGCGGCAACGCTCGACGCTTTTCTGAACTCCTATCTCGGCCAGCCTGGCGAATTCCGCTCGGCAGTTGTGACGACCGTCCGTCAGTTGACACAGGCCGCCATCAAGGTCCGCAACACCATCAATCAAGGGGTGCTCGGCGCCGCCTTTGCCGAAACCCGTGGCGCCAATGCCGATGGCGACGTCCAGAAGGATCTCGACGTCTTCTCCGACGACATCTTCCTCGACGCCATGCGCCGGGCGCCGGTCGCGCTTTACGCCTCCGAGGAACTGGAGCAGCCGGTCCTGCTCGACAGGCAAGCGCCACTCGCCATCGCGATCGACCCGCTCGACGGCTCTTCCAACATCGACACCAACGTCTCGATCGGAACGATCTTCTCGCTCCTGACCGCAACTGGCGCGCCGGACGCTGATCCGGCCGCCTCTTTCTTGCAGGCGGGCGTGAACCAGCTAGGCGCCGGTTTCTTCATCTATGGGCCGCAGCTGGCTCTCGTCCTGTCGCTCGGCAGCGGCACGCATGTCTTCGTCTTCTCGACAAGGCTCGGCACCTTCGTCCAGGCCTATGAAAGCCGGATCATTCCGCAACGCACTCAGGAATTCGCCATCAACGCCGCCAACTACCGGCACTGGGACGAGGCCGTGCGGCTCTATGTCGACGACTGCCTGGAGGGCACCGAAGGACCGCGCGAGAAGGATTTCAACATGCGCTGGATCGCCTCTCTGGTTGCCGACTGTTACCGCATATTGATGCGCGGCGGCGTTTTTCTCTACCCCGGCGATCGGCGCAAGGGCTATGGTCAGGGACGGCTGCGCCTCGTCTACGAGGCCAACCCGATCGCCTATCTCATAGAACAGGCTGGTGGTGCCGCCACCGATGCGATCAACCGCATCCTGGAAATCGAACCCGAGAGCCTGCATCAGCGCGTGCCGATGATCTTCGGGTCGGCGCGGGAAGTCGCGCGCATCACCCGCTACCACACAGAGCCGAGCAACATCGGCGAGCGTGCGCCGCTGTTCAGCCGCCGCGGCCTGTTCAGAGCCTGAGCAGCACCATGTCAGCCAAGCACCCCATCATCACCATCACCGGGTCGTCGGGCGCCGGCACGACCTCGGTCAAGCGCATCTTCGATCTGATTTTCCGGCGCGAGAACATCGAGGCCGCTTTCATCGAAGGCGACGCCTTCCACCGCTACGATCGCGCGGCGATGAAGGCAAAGGTGGCCGAGGAGGAAAAGGCCGGCAACCCGAACTTCACCCATTTCAATGCCGCGGCCAACGAACTCGGAATTCTCGAAGAGGTGTTCGCGGAATATGGCCGCCGCGGAACCGGCAAGACCCGCACCTACATTCACGATGAGGAAGAGGAAAAGCAGCACGGCACGCCACCGGGAACCTTTACCGAATGGCGCGAATTCGCTCCCAGCGACCTGCTCTTCTACGAGGGACTGCACGGCTGTGTCGTCACCGACACGATTAATCTAGCCAAGCATGCGGATCTCAAGATCGGGGTCGTGCCGGTCATCAATCTGGAATGGATCCAGAAGATCCATCGCGACCGTTCGACACGCGGCTATTCCACCGAGGCGGTGATGGACGTGATCCTGCGCCGGATGCCCGACTATGTCCGCTACATCGTCCCGCAATTCTCGCAGACCGCCATCAACTTCCAGCGCGTGCCGATCGTCGACACGTCCAACCCGTTCATCGCGCGCTGGATCCCGACGCCCGACGAATCGATGCTGGTTATTCGCTTCGCCAATCCGCGCGGCATCGATTTTCCGTATCTGCTGTCGATGATCCACGACTCGTTCATGTCGCGGCCAAATTCCATCGTGGTGCCAGGCAACAAGCTCGATCTTGCCATGCAACTGATCCTGACGCCGCTCATCCTGCAATTGATTGAACGCAAGAGCCGTGTGTCGTGAGGAGGATGCAATGACCAGCCAAACAGCACTGAAGCCCGTCACCACAACCGCTCCCGTCTCGGAGCGCGACATGGCGAACGCCATTCGAGCGCTGGCGATGGACAGCGTCCAAAAGGCGAATTCGGGTCACCCTGGCATGCCGATGGGCATGGCCGACGTCGCAACGGTGCTGTTCAACCGCTTCATCAATATCGATCCGTCGAGGCCGGACTGGCCCGACCGTGATCGTTTCGTGCTTTCAGCCGGCCACGGCTCGATGCTGCAATACGCGCTGCATCATCTGCTCGGCTATGAAGACATGCAGATCGAGGAATTGCAGCGATTTCGGCAGTTGGGCAGCCGCACCGCCGGACATCCGGAATACGGCCATGCGCTTGGCGTGGAGACCACCACCGGACCGCTCGGACAGGGCATTTCCACGGCGGTCGGCATGGCGCTGGCGGAACGTATGCTTGCCGCCCGCCACGGTGCCGATCTGGTCGATCATCATACCTATGTCATTGCGGGCGACGGCTGCCTTCAGGAGGGCATCAGTCACGAGGCGATAGACCTCGCTGGTCACCTGAAGCTTTCCCGCCTGATTGTTTTCTGGGACGACAATGCGATTTCCATTGACGGGCCGACCTCCCTCTCCACGTCGATGGACCAGCCGGCGCGCTTCAAGGCCGCCGGCTGGGATGTCCAAAGCGTCGCCGGCCACGACATGGAGGCAGTCGCCGCGGCAATCGAGGCGGCGCGGCGATCGGATCGGCCATCGCTGATTGCCTGCCGCACAGTGATCGGCATGGGTGCCCCCAATCTCGGCGGTTCGGAAAAGACGCACGGCGCACCGCTGGGTGAAGCAGAGATCGCCGCGACACGCGAAAACATCGGCTGGGCCCACGCGCCGTTCGATGTGCCGGATGATATCCTTTTCGCCTGGCGCGAGATTGCCGGTCGCGGCGAAGCGATGCGGCGCGCCTGGGAGCAGCGGCTTGCCGCCTCGCCGCGGCGCGAGGCTTTTGAAAACGCTGTCGCCGCCGAACTGCCTGATACGGTCTTCGAAGCGCTCGACGCCTTTCGTCGCGAACATATCGAGAAGGCAACCAAGGTGGCGACGCGAAAAGCCTCCGAAATGGCGCTGGAGGCCATCAACGGCGCAACGGAGTTGACCGTCGGCGGCTCGGCCGATCTGACGCATTCGAATCTGACGATCACCAAGGGCATGAACCGCATTGCACCGGGTGACTATGCCGGCCGCTATATTCACTACGGCATTCGTGAGCACGGCATGGCGGCCGCCATGAACGGCATCGCGCTGCATGGCGGTTTCGTGCCCTATGGCGGTACGTTCCTGTGCTTCGCCGATTATGCGCGCGGCGCGATGCGGCTCTCGGCGCTCATGGGCCAGCGCGTCATCTATGTGATGACACACGATTCCATCGGCCTCGGCGAGGACGGCCCGACGCACCAGCCGGTCGAGCACCTTGCGATGCTGCGTGCCACGCCTAATCTCAACGTCTTCCGCCCGGCGGATGTCATCGAAACGGCGGAGTGCTGGGAACTCGCGCTAAAGAGCAAGGATCGGCCGAGCGTCCTGGTGCTGTCGCGCCAGAACCTGCCGATGCTGCGTCGGTCGCACAGCGACGAGAACCGCTCCTGCCAGGGCGCTTACATCCTGCGGGAGCCGGCAAGGCACCGCGCCGTCACCCTGATCGCCACCGGCTCGGAAGTCGAGATCGCGGTTGCTGCCGCCGAAAGGCTGGAGACCGAGCATGGCGCCGCCGCCGCCGTCGTGTCGATGCCGTGCTGGGAGCTTTTCGAGGAGCAGGACAGCGCCACCCGCAAGGCCGTCCTCGGCTCGGCGCCGCGCGTCGCGGTCGAAGCGGCAGCCCGGCTGGGCTGGGACCGCTGGATCGGCGAGACCGGCGCTTTCGTCGGCATGACCGGCTTCGGCGCCAGCGCCCCTGCCCCCGACCTCTACCGGCATTTCAACATAACGTCCGAAGCGGTTGCTGCAGCGGCGCTGAAGCTCATCATCTAGGAGGATTCACAATGGCTCGCATCACCCTTCGCCAGCTTCTCGACCATGCCGCCGAGCACGGCTACGGCGTACCGGCATTCAACATCAACAACATGGAACAGGGCCTCGCCATCATGGAAGCGGCCAAGGCCTGCGACGCGCCTGTCATCATCCAGGCTTCGCGTGGCGCCCGATCCTATGCCAACGACATCATGCTGGCCAAGATGATGGAGGCGCTGACCGAAATCCACCCGACCATCCCGCTATGCATCCATCAAGACCACGGCAACAGCGAGGCCACCTGCCTTTCCGCGATCCGCCACGGCTTCACCTCGGTGATGATGGACGGATCCTTGATGGCGGACGCCAAGACGCCGGCCAGCTACGACTACAACGTCGCCATAACCGAACGCGTCGCACGCATGGCGCATTGGGTCGGCGCTTCCGTCGAAGGCGAACTGGGTGTGCTCGGCTCGCTGGAAACCGGTCAAAGCGAGGCAGAGGATGGCCACGGCGCCGAAGGCGCGCTTTCCCACGACCAGTTGTTGACCGATCCCGATCAGGCGGTCGACTTTGTGACCGCAACCCAGGTCGACGCGCTGGCGATCGCCTGCGGCACCTCGCACGGCGCCTACAAATTCACCCGCAAGCCGGACGGCGACATCCTGGCCATGCAGGTGATCGAGGCGATCCACGAAAAGCTGCCCAACACGCATCTGGTCATGCACGGCTCTTCCTCGGTGCCGCAGGAGTTGCAGGACATCATCAACAGATACGGCGGCGAGATGCCCCAGACCTTTGGCGTTCCGGTCGAGGAGATCGAGCGCGGCATCCGCTACGGCGTGCGCAAGGTCAACATCGACACCGATTGCCGCATTGCCATGGCCGGGCAGTTCCGCCGCGTCGCGACGGAAGACCCGCGCGAGTTCGATCCCCGTAAATTTCTGAAGCCCGCCATGGACGCCTTGCGCGACCTTTGCCGAGACCGGTTCGAGCGTTTCGGTACGGCGTCCAACGCCTCGAAGATCAAGGTCATCGCCATGGACGAGATGGCGAAACGTTACGCCGCGGGAAAACTCGATCCCCATATCGCAACCGCGAAAGCCGCCTGAGCAACAAACAGGAGACCTGTCATGAACAAGATCGACATACTGCCAGCGGGGACGCTCAAGGAAGGCAAGGAACGCTACAAGTCAGGGGTCATCCCCTACAAGAAGATGGGTTACTGGGAGCCGGACTACAGGCCCAAGGAGACCGATCTGATCGCCATGTTCCGGATCACGCCGCAGCCGGGCGTCGACCACGAGGAGGCGGCGGCGGCCATCGCCGGCGAATCCTCCACCGCGACGTGGACCGTGGTGTGGACCGACCGACTGACGGCTTGCGAGCTCTATCGCGCCAAGGCTTTCAGATCCGAGCCGGTGCCGAACACCGGTCCCGGAACCAAAACCGAACAACAGTACTTCGCCTACATCGCCTACGACCTCGACCTGTTCGAGCCGGGCTCGATCGCCAATCTGACCGCATCGATCATCGGCAATGTGTTCGGCTTCAAGGCAGTCAAGGCGCTGCGGCTGGAAGACATGCGTATCCCGGTGGCGTACCTCAAAACCTTCCAGGGGCCGGCGACCGGTATCGTGGTGGAGCGTGAGCGGCTCGACAAGTTCGGCCGGCCGCTGCTCGGCGCGACGACGAAGCCGAAGCTCGGCCTGTCGGGACGCAATTACGGGCGCGTCGTTTACGAAGCGCTGAAGGGCGGCCTCGACTTCGTCAAGGACGACGAGAACATTAACTCGCAGCCCTTCATGCACTGGCGCGACCGCTTCCTCTACTGCATGGAGGCCGTGAACAAGGCGTCGGCCGCCACCGGCGAGGTCAAAGGCCATTATCTCAACGTCACCGCCGGCACGATGGAGGAGATGTACGAGCGCGCCGAATTCGCCAAGCAGCTTGGTTCCTGCATCGTCATGATCGACCTCGTCATCGGCTACACGGCGATCCAGTCGATGGCCAAGTGGGCACGCCGCAACGACATGATCCTGCACCTGCACCGTGCCGGCAACTCGACCTATTCGCGCCAAAAGAACCACGGCATGAATTTCCGCGTCATCTGCAAATGGATGCGCATGGCCGGCGTCGATCACATCCATGCCGGCACGGTGGTCGGCAAGCTGGAAGGCGACCCGCTCATGATCAAGGGATTTTATGACACGCTGCGCGAGGAGCGCACGCCGCAGAACCTCGAAACCGGGCTGTTCTTCGATCAGGAATGGGCCTCGCTCAACAAGGTGATGCCCGTCGCCTCGGGCGGCATCCATGCCGGCCAGATGCACCAGTTGATCCACTATCTCGGCGAGGACGTCATCCTGCAGTTCGGCGGCGGCACGATCGGCCATCCGGACGGCATCCAGGCTGGCGCGACAGCCAATCGCGTCGCCTTGGAAGCGATGATCCTGGCCCGCAACGAGGGGCGCGATTATTTGCGCGAAGGGACCAAGATCCTCGAACAGGCGGCCAGATGGTGCACGCCGCTGAAGGCTGCCCTGGAGACCTGGAAGGACGTCACCTTCAACTACGAATCGACCGACACGGCCGACTTCGTGCCAACCGCAACGCCCAGCTTCTAGACGAAAGGAACCGTCGTCATGATGACCAATCCGGGAAACAAGGTCACGCAGGGACAGTTCTCGTTCCTGCCCGACCTGACCGATGAGCAGATTTCGGCGCAGATCAAATACGCGCTAAAGAACCATTGGGCGGTCAGCGTCGAGTACACGGACGATCCGCATCCGCGAAATACCTATTGGGAAATGTACGGCAACCCGATGTTCGACTTGAAAGATCCGGCGGGCATACTGCTCGAGGTCAACGCTTGCCGGAAAGCCTGTCCGAACATGTATGTGCGGGTAACCGCCTTCGATTCGACCAAGGGCTGGGAAGCGCCGCGCATGTCGTTCATTGTCAACCGGCCGCCCAGCGAACCCGGGTTCCGGCTGCTGCGCCAGGAGCGCGACGGCCGCAGCCAGGGTTATTCGATCGTGCCTTATGCGACCGACAGGCCCGAGGGCGAGCGGAGCTAGCTGAACCATGCTGAACGCGATGACCAAGGACGCTGCCGCACAGGACGCGACGGTTGATCTGCAGGCCGAGTTCGAGGCGTCCAACATCGACGAGGTCATGGACAAGCTCGACCGTGAGCTCGTTGGCCTGAAGCCGGTCAAGACTCGCATCCGCGAGATCGCCGCTCTCCTCCTGGTCGACCGGCTTCGCCGCAAGTTCGGGCTGACTTCGGGCGCCCCGACGCTGCACATGAACTTTACGGGAAATCCCGGCACCGGAAAGACCACCGTGGCGCTGAGGATGGCCGAAATCCTGCATCGTCTGGGCTATGTCCGCGAAGGCCACATGGTCGCCGTGACGCGCGACGATCTCGTCGGCCAGTATGTGGGCCACACCGCGCCCAAGACCCGCGAGGTGATCAAGCGTGCCATGGGCGGCGTGCTTTTCATCGACGAGGCCTACTATCTCTACAAGCCCGAGAACGAACGCGACTACGGCCAGGAATCCATCGAAATCCTGCTGCAGTGCATGGAGAACAACCGTGACGATCTGGTTGTGATCCTTGCCGGCTACAAGAACAAGATGGACCGCTTCTTCGACAGCAATCCCGGCATGCGTTCGCGCATCGCCCATCACCTCGATTTCCCCGACTATGGCGTCAGCGAACTGAAATCGATCGCCGAGATTATGCTCGCGGAGCAGAATTATCGCCTCAGCGAGGCGGCGTCCCGTGCGCTCGAAGAGTATCTTCCGATCCGCATGAGGCTGCCGCATTTCTCCAACGCGCGTTCGGTCCGCAATGGGCTCGACCGGGCACGGCTGCGGCAGGCCAACCGGCTTTTCGCATCGCGCAGCCGGGTGTTGACCAAAGCCGATCTTGTCACCATCGAGGAATCCGACATTCGCGGCAGCCGCGTGTTCACGGAAGGGAAACTCGAAGGCGAACCGGAGACGAAGATGCGCTGACGGGATGGAGCCGGCTGGCGCAGCGACCAACACCCGCAGACAGAATTGGAGACGACGACCATGGTCACCAGGACAATCATCGCACCCTCCGTGCTTTCCGCGGATTTCTCGCGGCTCGGCGACGAGGTCGAAGCTGTCGTGCGAGCGGGTGCCGACTGGATCCATCTCGACGTGATGGACGGCCATTTCGTGCCCAACATCACCTTCGGTCCGCCGGTGATCAAGGCGATCCGCGACCGAACGGACAAAATTTTCGACTGCCATCTGATGATCGCGCCGGCCGACCCCTATCTGGCCGCCTTCGCCGACGCGGGCTGCGACATCATCACGGTGCATGCAGAGGCCGGGCCGCATCTCGATCGTTCCCTGCAGGCGATCAAAAATCTCGGCAAGAAGGCCGGCGTATCGCTGAATCCTTCGACGCCGGAGAGCGTCATCGAGTATGTGCTCGACAGGCTTGACCTGGTGCTGCTGATGACGGTCAATCCAGGCTTTGGCGGCCAGGCCTTCATTTCCGCGGTCATCGAGAAGATCAGGCGAATCAAGGCACTGGTTGGCCACCGCCCGATTGACATCGAAATCGATGGCGGCGTCACGGCCGAAACCGCCCCGCTGGTCGCCGCGGCCGGGGCCAATGTGCTGGTCGCCGGGTCGGCCGTGTTCAAGGGGGGCACCGAGGCGGCTTATCGCGCCAACATTGGAGCCATCCGACAGACGGCCGACGGTGCGATCCGGAAAGCCGCGTAAACAATTCCATCGGAGGCAAGCATGGCGGCCGTTCCCCCTGTCTGCGATTTCGGCTGGCGCGCCATCGATGCCGTTTTGCCTGGCGTCGACGGCAGGTCGCATTCGATCTTCAGCCAGGCCGG
The DNA here is from genome assembly GCF_003997415.1 of Mesorhizobium sp. M7A.F.Ca.MR.245.00.0.0. NCBI lineage: Bacteria > Pseudomonadati > Pseudomonadota > Alphaproteobacteria > Hyphomicrobiales > Phyllobacteriaceae > Mesorhizobium > Mesorhizobium sp. M7A.F.Ca.MR.245.00.0.0. The sequence goes on from NZ_RZTE01000006.1 coordinate 190,006, forward strand.
CCCGAACGGCCTGGTCGTGGCCTTCATCTGCAATCACTGCCCTTATGTGAAGGCGGTGATTTCACGTATCGTGCGCGATGCCAACGATCTCAAGGCCGAAGGTATCGGCTTTGTCGCGATCAACTCAAACGATGCCGACACCTACCCGGAGGATTCCTTCGACCAAATGAAGCTCTTCGCCACGACGAACGGCTTCAGCTTCCCTTACCTACACGACCACCGCCAAACTGTGGCGCGCGATTACGCAGCCGTGTGCACTCCCGATTTCTTCGGGTTCAACAGCGAGTTGGGACTGCAATATCGCGGTCGGCTGGACGCCTCGCGACGAGAAGCCGGAGCGCCCGGGCTGAGACGCGACCTGTTCGAGGCGATGAAGCAGGTTGCCCGAACCGGCGACGGGCCGCTGGACCAGATCGCCTCGATCGGCTGCTCGATCAAGTGGAAGGATGCCGCATGAACGTCGGCGCAGGTAGGCCGCTTCGATCGCCGAAGGCGATCCTGTTCGATCTCGACGGCACGCTGGTCGACTCGGCACCGGACATAGCGGCCGCCGTCAACGAACTGCTGGCCAGTCGCGGTCTGCCGCCGCTGCGCCTGGATCAGGTCACGGCCATGATCGGCGGCGGCGTCAGGAAATTGATCGAGCGAGCCTCGCGGCGTCGGGAGCGCCACTGCTCGGCAACGCTCTCGATGAGGCCAACCGCGTCATGGCGCCTATCTACCGCCGGCATCTGACCGGCCTGACAAGGCTGATGCCTGGAGTCAGGGAGGCTCTCACCCACTTTCATTTGGGCGGAGTAAGCATGGGGGTTGCAACCAACAAACCGCAGTTGGCGACCCGCGAAATCCTGCTTCATTTCGGATTGACGGAATATTTCGGCGCAATCGTTGGCGGAGACGCGGTGACATACCTGAAACCGGCGCCCGACGCCCTGCTGCTGGCGTTGGCACAGCTTGGGGTCGACGCCGGCGACGCGCTGCTGGTCGGAGACAGTGGCGCCGACCTGGGCGCCGCACGCGCGGCCGGCATGGCCGTCATTCTGTTGCGCGGCGGCTATAGCCAAATTCCCGTCGAAGAGCTCGGCGCCGATCTTGTTTGCGACAGCCTTTTCGATCTGCCTTCGGCCATGCAGAGGCTGCAAGCCGATGCGTGATCAAGGCGTCCGCCGGCCGTACGCAAATTCGAACGGCCGGCTGCGCTCTATTTCGAGAATTGCTTCAGATAGGCAATGACATTGGCGATGTCTTCGTCCTGCTTGAGGCCGACAAACGCCATCTTCGTTCCTTTGACCATGGCCTTGGGATCGTGAAGATAGGTCTTCAGCGAGGGCTCATCCCATTTGACGCCGGATTTGCCAGCCGCGACCATCGCCTGAGAATAGCTGAACCCCGGGTGTGTCCCAGCCGTTCGGCCTATGACGCCGTTCAACGACGGGCCGACCTTGTTCTTGTCCTGGTCGGCGGCATGGCAGACCTTGCATTTGGCGAAGACCTTCTCACCAGCCGCCGCATCCTGGGCCTGGGATTGGCTCGCGATGAAGGGCACAACGGACATGACTGCGAAAAATGCGATTGCGCGCATGGTATTTCCTCATTGATCGTCTGGGTGCCCTGGACGATTTGCGCATGCCGATCCTTTGATCCGTCTGCATGCGCCTTACGCGGTGGAGTGGAATATCCGCTTCTCCCGTGGAGCCGCGCCGCGTGGCTCAGAAGCTAATTGGCATGTTGTGAAAGTCAATCGTACAAAGGTTTAGAGGCCTGGGTGCTCAAGAGACCTGTCCATTCGTCTTTGTTGACGGCTATCCGGCGAGCGCGTAGCTTGACCTCATTCCGGTTTCTCCATTGGCACCTCGGGAAATCCGGCAAGCGGTGATTTTGTCCTCGCTCCTGGTTGGGCTGGGCTCGCCGATATGGGCGTTTGGGAACGCGCAAGAGGTGCTGAATGGACATGGTCGATCTCATATTGACGGTTTGCCTCAGCGCCAATCCGAGCAATTGCCGAGACGAACATCTCTATTTCGAGAGCCGCGGCACTCTGTTCCAATGCATGATCCTTGCCCCCAGCGAAATCGCGAAATGGTCTCAAGAACACCCGAACCTCAAGGTCATGCGCTGGAAATGCGCATTTCCGAGCAAGGAACGAGCCATCTGATTTGGCTGCGCGGAACCCTGGGGAGGAGGTGTCATGATGGTTTCACGGCGCATGACGCTGCGTCTAGCGGTTCTCGGGACAGCCGCTGTTCTTGCTACCAGGCCGGTCGTTGCGGCAGCCAGGATTCGCCTCGGTGTGCTGAAGTTTGGAACCGTGAGTTGGGAACTCGATACGCTAAGGCGGCACAAATTCGATGCCGCCAACGGGATCGATCTGGAGATCATCGACTTCGCCGGCGAGGATGCAACCAACGTCGCGATGCTGGCTGGCGCGATCGACATGATCGTCTCCGACTGGCTATGGGTCTCGCGCCAGCGCTCCGAAGGCGGTGACGTCACATTGACCCCCTATTCGACCGCCGTGGGGGCGATCATGGTGAAGGAGGACTCGCCGATCCGGACGATCGCCGATCTCAAGGACAAGAAAATCGGCGTCGCCGGCGGCCCGCTCGACAAGAGTTGGCTGCTTATCCAAGCGCTGACCAGACGCGATCTCGACGTCGACCTGTCGGCAACCAGCGACATCGTCTTTGGCGCGCCGCCGCTGATTTCGGAAAAGGCAATACAGGGCGAACTCGATGCGGTGCTGAATTTCTGGCATTTTTGCGCCCGTCTCGAGGCCAATGGCTTCCGTCGACTGATCGGCGTGAACGACGCGGCAAAGTCGCTCGGGGCTCTGGGACCCGTTTCGGCCCTCGGTTACGTCTTCCATGACCAATGGGCAAACGAGAACCCGGATGCAGTCAGGGGTTTCGTGAGGGCGTCCGCGCAAGCCAAGGACTTGCTGGCCAGATCCGATGACGAATGGCTGCGCCTGGCGCCGATCATTCGCGCTGAAGGCAAGGAACTGGAAAAACTGCGCGATCGCTACCGCCAGGGCATTCCCAGACGGTCGGTCGCCGAGGAAGCGGCCGACGCCGGCAGGCTATACCATGTGCTGGCGGCGGTCGGCGGCGCGAAGCTTGTCGGCAGCGCGCCGGAAATGGCGCCCGGCACGTTCTGGCAGGATCCCCGGAAATGACCGCATTGGGAACCGACGGCACGCGTGATGCCCCGCCGAGCATATCCGGCCGACGCAGTCTGGCGACGGCACTCGTGCCCGCGCTGACCGTAGCGATCTCCCTGCTCGGGCTTTGCCTGCTGTGGAACCTTGCGGCAAGCGTCTGGCCAAGCCGTGCCTTTCCAGGACCTGGGCAGGTCTGGCAGGTGCTTCTCAGGGAGGCTGCGAGCGGCGACCTCTTTTACCATCTCGGCGTGACTCTCGGCCGGGTCGCCGCGGCATATATCGTCGCCATGATCATCGGATCCGTCATCGGCGTTTTGCTCGGCAGCCATCGTCGCGTCGACCGTTTTTTCAACCCGTGGGTGATCCTGTTCCTCAACATCCCGGCGCTGGTGGTCATCGTCCTCGGCTACATCTGGTTCGGCCTCAACGAGGCGGCGGCGATCGGCGCGGTGGCGGTGAACAAGATCCCGAATGTCGTGGTGACGATGCGCGAAGGCGCCAGGGCGCTTGATCCAAGTTACGCCGAAATGGCCACCGTCTATCGCTTCGGCCGCCTTGAACGCATCCGCCATATCCTGCTGCCGCAATTGCAGCCCTATCTTGCCGCCGCATCGCGATCCGGCATTGCCCTCATCTGGAAGATCGTCCTGGTCGTCGAACTGCTCGGCCGCTCGAACGGTGTCGGCTTCCAGATCCATCTCTATTTCCAGCTCTTCGATGTCGCCGCCATCCTTGCCTACACGCTGGCTTTCGTGGCGGTGATGCTTGTCATTGAACTTCTCCTGGTGCAGCCCGTTGAACGACATGCAACCCGTTGGCGCCGTCGTCCCGCTTAAGGTCGACATCGCCGAAAAGACCTTCAGGTCCACGCGAGGCGTCTCGATCACGGCGCTTCAGGACCTTTCCTTCGAGGTCCGGCAAGGCGAATTCGCCTGCTTGCTGGGACCGTCGGGCTGCGGCAAAACCACGACGCTGCGTATCCTGCTTGGCTTGGACAAAGACTTTTCCGGCTCCTTTCAGTTGCCGCAAGGAGGTTCGAACCGCATCGCTGCCGTATTCCAGGAACCGACCCTGCTGCCGTGGCGAACGGTGGAACAGAATGTCAGGCTGGCGTTGCCGAAAAGCTTGAGAGCGAAAAATCTGGACGGGCTGTTCGACACGCTCGGCCTCGCCGGCATGCGCTCGCTCTATCCTGCCGAACTGTCGCTCGGCCTTGCGCGCAGGGCAGCACTTGCCAGGGCTTTCGCCACCGAGCCGGCGGTGCTTTTCCTGGACGAACCTTTTGTCTCGCTCGACGAACAGACCGCCGAGCGGCTTCGGCATCTGCTTTTGACCGTGTGGTCGGCACGGCCAACGACCGCCTTGATGGTGACGCACAATCTACGCGAGGCACTGATGCTGTCGGACCGCATCATCGTGCTCGCGCCACGGCCAACCCATGTGCTCGGCGTGTTCGACGTACGGTTGCCACGGCAACATCGCAATTCGCAGGTGATGAGCGACCTCCTGCGGTCGTTCCATCATAGATTTCCGGACGTCACCTGATCGCCTGCTGGCGAAATGCATATCGGAGGCCTTCATGTCGGTTGATCGGCTAAGACGCAGGCTTGTGAGTGGCTTCACCTGCACCGCTGCCAGCGCCGCCTTGCTGCCATGCTGCCTCGGACGAGCCGTTCTGGCCGCAGGCGGCAGCTTGCGGTTCTCGACCACGCAAATCGCCGACGGCGTCTTCGCCTTCCAGGGCGCGGATGAATTGATGACCGCCGCCAACAACGGTGCGATCTGCAATCTGGGCGCCGTCATCGGCACCGATGCGGTTGCCGTCATCGACAGCGGTGGCAGCCTGATCGAGGCGCAGGCCTTTCTCGCCGCGATCGGAAAGCTGACAGCAAAGCCGGTTCGCTTCCTGGTCAACACCCACATGCATCCCGACCACATCTTCGGCAATGCGGCATTCCGGAAGATCGGCGCGACCATCGTCGGTCACCGCAATCTGCCGCGTGCTCTCGAGGCGCGTGGAGCGTTCTATCTCCACAACTATCGCGAACAGCTTGGCGGGGCGTTGATGGAGGGGATCGAGATCGTGCCGCCGACCATGCTGGTCGACGATCGCCTGCAACTCGACCTCGGCGGGCGCATGATCGAACTGCGGGCATGGAAGGCGGCGCACACCGACAACGACCTGACCGTATTCGATACCGCGACCAGAACGCTCTTTGCCGGCGATCTCGTGTTCATGGGCTCCTTGCCGACGCTCGACGGATCACTGCTTGGATGGCTCCGCCAGATGGATGCGCTCACCGCGATCGACGCCACGCGCGTCGTTCCAGGTCATGGTCCTGTAACGGCCGACTGGCCACAGGCGCTGGCGGGGGAGCGACGCTATTTCGAGATTCTGGCGCGCGATATCCGAAAGGCGATCGCCGACGGAACGCCGCTGCGCGAAGCAGTCAAAACCGCTGGCGAAACCGAACGGGATAATTGGCACCTGTTCGACGACTACAACCAGCGCAACGCAACGGCCGCATTTGCCGAACTCGAGTGGGAATAGACGATGCCGACATGCGTCCAGCAGCTGTAAGGCACGGCGATTTGCCAAGGCGTCGCCAAAGGCTTATCCTCAACGCCAGCCTGGGCACCACCTCTCTGCATTGGTGGAGGCATCGAAATGCAAAATCACCCTTACTCGAGCCGGCAGCTCGCTTTGCCGCTCGCATCCGTTTTTGTCGCGATCATCTTGGCCATCGGCACGCTGCTCGGTTCCTCCGGAACCGCCAGCGCACAGCAAACAACCGCGTCCTCGGACACGATCTGGCATGACTTGAAGGGCGACGTGTTCGGCGATCGGGCAATTCTGGTCGATACCGGCGTCGTCAGGATCGAAGCGCCGAAGCGGGCGCAGGATGCCGCCATCGTGCCCGTCGACATCTATCTCGATCCAGCCAAGGCGCCGGACGGCATCAAATCCGTTACCCTGATCATCGATGCCAACCCTGCACCGGTGGCGGCAACGTTCCAGCTCGGCAAGGATGCCGGCGTGACGCATCTTTCGACGCGCGTGCGCGTCAACGACTATTCCTATCTGCGTGCCATCGCTGAGACGCAGAGCGGCCAGCTCCATATGATGCAGACCTTCGTTAAGGCATCAGGCGGATGCTCCGCCCCTGCGGTCAAGAACCAGGACGAGGCCAACGCGACGATGGGTCAGATGAAGCTGCGCCAGTTCCCGCCCAAAGAGACGATGACCAAGACTGAGGAACTGCAGTTGATGATCCGGCACCCTAACAATTCGGGCCTGCAGCGCGATCCGCTGACCCAGTATTTCATACCGGCGCATTTTGTTCAGAAACTGTCGATCTCGCAAGCCGGCCGGCCGATCCTCTCCATGGAAGGTGGAATATCGATTTCGGAAGACCCCAATTTCCGGTTCGATTTCACCGTGCATGGCAACGGCGAAATCCAGGTGGAAGCGACCGACACGGATGGCAAAACATTCCGCAATCAGTGGCCCCTGGAGACAGCAGGTCTCTAAAGTATCCCTCTTGCGCCGTAATGCCGGGTGCTTGCCAGCTCGATCCCCGAAGTGAAGCTCATTTCGGGAGGATCATGTCCAGGCAAAGGATGGAACTCTATCCGGCTTGCGGAGGGAGCAGGCTCTAAAAGCAGCGCACGTCGGCTTCCGACTGCGCGCGCTTCAATTCGGTACGGGCGGCCTTCGCCGGTGCGCTTTCGCGAAACAGCCCAGCGTTTTCGCCTGTGGTCAAAGACATACTCTTGAAAGTCTCGGCCCTCTCATAGTGGTCGTACGGAAGGATCGAGGCGATGACGTCGATCGAGCAGGAACAGCTTTCCAGCGCCTTACGTGTCTGGCCGTTCGTCTGCATGCAGCCGAGCACGTAATCGGCAATCGTTGCTGTCGGGTAATCTCCCGCGGCGCCCGCCGGGTTTGCGAAGGCCAGCGGCGCGGCCAGGAGCAGCGGCAAGGTCGAAAATCCAACATATCTGATCATGGGAAAACCTCCGGTTAGCCTGGGCGCGATGTGCCAAGTCGGGATCACCGTGGCAGTTGGCAACGAGCCGCAGAGTCAGTCAAGCGCCCATGGCTTCCGTATACGACCAAAGGAGGAATGCGGTACTCATCGACCGTGGTTCCGCATGGCGGCCTGACGGCCCGCTCCACACCCCAACTCCAACGATCATCTCATGCTTGGCCCACTATCGATTCCCCATGCAGCACGTAGATGGCCAGGTCGGGACCTCGAAGTGAATACCGCTAAATAAAATCCTTGCTTAGGTGAAATGTAAAACTTAAAGAATAATCAAGTTTTAAGCGACCAACCGTTATTTAGATAGTAGAAATACTTTATCTAACAAATACTATCCTAGTTATTTCCTTATATTGCACCGCATCATTTACGATATTGCGGTGCAAAAAGACACTCAGGCTTTTTTGCTTGCCTAGCGTTTTGCGATGACATAGCCTCACCCTGTTTCCGGCTTCAAGGGCGTCACCGTCATTAGGGAGCGGCGACAGTCTTTCGTAGGCCAAGGTGAGGTGGGCAGTAACGGTGCCCTCTGCACATCTGGCTTAGGTCGTGACACGCTGCCGGAAATATTTCCCCCCCGTGAATCGCTTGGGCAAGCCCTTGTGGGCTCAGCAAATGATTCATCACTATGAACCTCGGGAGGAATTCGGATGCGTGTACTTACGAAAGCTACCTATATTCTAACCACTGCGGCGTTTCTGTCGCTCGGCGCGGCCTATACGGCGTCGGCTAACGAGGACCTTGCAAAGCTGGCTTCGGATTCGAAGAACTGGGCAATGCAGACGGGTGACTACGCCAACACCCGCTATTCCAAACTCAACCAGATTACTGCGGACAATGTGAAGAACCTGCAGGTCAAGTGGACCTTTTCCACCGGCGTGCTGCGAGGTCACGAGGGTGGACCGCTTATCATCGGCGATGTGATGTATGTCCACACGCCTTTCCCGAACAATGTCTTTGCGCTCGACCTCAAGAATGACGGGAAGATCCTCTGGAAATACGAACCCAAGCAGGATCCCAACGTCATTCCGATCATGTGTTGCGATACGGTCAATCGCGGTGTTGCCTATGGTGACGGCAAGATCATTCTCAATCAGGCCGACACCACGGTCGTCGCCCTCGATGCGAAGACCGGCAAGGTCGTCTGGTCGGTCAAGAACGGTGACCAGACCGATGGCGGCAAAGGCGAATCCGGTACGGCTGCCCCCGTCGTCGTCAAGGACAAGGTGCTCATCGGCGTCTCCGGCGCCGAATTCGGCGTTCGCGGCTGGCTGGCCGCCTACAATCTGAAAGATGGCAAACTCGCCTGGAAAGCCTATTCGGAAGGTCCGGACGCAGACACCCTGATCGATCCCGAAAAGACCACGCATCTCGGCAAGCCGGTGGGCAAGGACTCCGGCACGAACACTTGGGAAGGCGAGCAGTGGAAGACAGGCGGCGGCACGACATGGGGATGGTATTCCTATGATCCCAAGCTGAACCTGGTCTACTATGGCACCGGCAATCCCTCGACGTGGAACCCCGTACAACGCCCCGGCGACAATCGCTGGTCGATGACGATCATGGCCCGCGATGCGGACACCGGTGTTGCCAAATGGCTCTACCAGATGACCCCGCATGACGAATGGGACTATGACGGCGTCAATGAGATGATCCTCGTCGACGGCATGGAGGTCAACGGCGCCAAGCACGATGTGCTGGTGCATTTCGACCGCAACGGCTTTGCCTACACCATGGATCGCGCCAGCGGCGACCTTCTCGTCGCCAAAAAATACGATCCGTCGGTGAACTGGGCGACGGAAGTCAACATGGACCCAAAGAGCGATCAGTATGGCCGCCCGCAGGTCGTGGCGAAATATTCGACCCAGCAAAACGGCGAAGACACCAACTCGACCGGCATCTGCCCGGCCGCGCTTGGAACCAAAGACCAGCAGCCGGCCGCCTACTCGCCGAAGACCGGGCTGTTCTATGTCCCGACCAACCATGTCTGCATGGACTATGAGCCTTACAAGGTAAGCTACACCGCCGGTCAGCCCTATGTTGGCGCCACCGTGTCGATGTACCCGGCCCCTGGCGGCGACGGCAGCATGGGCAACTTCATTGCCTGGGATGCAGCCAAGGGTGAGATCGTCTGGTCGAAGCCCGAGATGTTCTCGGTGTGGTCTGGCGCGTTGGCCACGGATGGCGACGTCGTCTTCTACGGTACACTCGAAGGCTATATCAAGGCGGTCGATAAGGACGGCAAGGAACTCTACAAGTTCAAGACCCCGTCCGGCATCATCGGCAACATCACGACCTACGAGCAGGGCGGCAAGCAGTACATCGCCGTTCTGTCGGGTGTTGGCGGCTGGGCAGGTATTGGCCTGGCAGGCGGCCTGCTTTCGCCTGATAACGCCGCTGCCTGGCATGGCGCCGTCGATCAGGGCCGTGCCCAAGGCGATGAGGCCGCCGTCGTTGGCACCGCTGGTCTTGGTGCCGTCGGTGGCTACGCGGCACTTGCCGACTACACGACGCTGGGCGGTCAGCTCACCGTCTTCGGTCTCCCGGATTGATGCGCTGGGAACCTTGAGAACGCCTCAGGTCTTGTGAGACCAAAGGCTTGAAGAACGAGAGCCCGGATCATCCGGAAGCCATGGCCGGGCTCTCGATTCGGTTACGCACCCAAAACACCGATCAATGCCGGTCGCGCCAGCAAAACCGTGTCCATTGGCAAATGAAGGAAGTTTGAATGTCCGTTCGCATTGTAATTTCGGCTTTGGTCCTGGCTCTGCTGCCTCTGGCAAGCTCAGGCGTCGCCCAGGCCGACGACAGCATGGAAAAAGCCAAGGCGGTGAAGGAAGAAGGCGGCAAGTATTTGGATGCGGATGGAAATCCGACCTACAAGATCGAAAACGGAACCGTCGATTGGTACACGTTCAGCGGCTACCGCCGGTATCACTCCGATTGCCATGTCTGCCACGGACAGGATGCAACAGGTTCGAGCTATGCGCCGGCTTTGGTCAACAGCCTGAAAAACATGGATTACGGCACGTTCCTCTCGATCGTCGCCGAGGGCCGCAAGAATGTCGGCGGCGGCAAGGAAAACGTCATGCCTGCCTTTGGCGACAACAAGAATGTCTATTGCTACATGGACGACCTCTACATCTACCTGCGCGCGCGCGCAGATGGCGCGGCGCCCCGCGGACGGCCGCCCAAGCACGAAGACAAGGCCCAGGCGGCGAAGGATGCCGAAGCATCCTGCATGGGTGGATGACATGATTGGCCGCGATGCATTGAAGCTGCGCGTCGTTCTGCCGATCCTCGGCACGCTCGCCTTGCTGCCGTCAAACGCGCATGCGCAAAGCGCCGGCCTTGGTGCGGCGGGAGAACTGGTCGACCCCGACATCTTGCGCGTCTGCGCCGATCCCTCGAATATGCCCTTCACCGACAAGAGCGGCGAAGGATTCGAAAACAAGCTGGCAGAGCTGGTTGCCGCGAAAACCGGGCGCAAGTCCGTCTCCTACACCTGGTTTCCCACGATCACCGGCTTCGTGCGCAATACGTTGGGGGCCAACCGATGCGACATCATCATGGGCTATGCCCAGGGCGATGAGCTGGTGCAGAACACCAACGCCTACTATCGCTCCGCCTATGTGCTTGTGCATCCGAAAAGCCACGATATGGAAGGCGTGGAAACGATCGAGGATCCCAGACTCAAGGGCAAGACAATCGGCGTCGTTGAAAGCACGCCGCCAACCGCCAACATGGCCGCCAACAAGCTCCTGCGGACCGCCAAGATCTATCCGCTTGCGGTGGATACGCGCGTCACCCCATCCATGGGGGAGGTCATGATCAAGGACATGCTGGCACACAAGATCGATGCGGCGGTGCTGTGGGGACCGATGGCAGGTTACTATGCCAAGGAACTCGGAGCTGATGTGACGATCGTTCCACTGGTGAAGGAAAAAACCGGCTCGCGCATGTCTTACCGCATTACCATGGGCGTACGTCCGTCCGACCAGGAATGGAAGCGGACGCTCAACCGGGTGATCAGGGAAAACCAGGCGGAGATCACCAGGATCCTGCTGAGCTATAACGTGCCGCTGATCGACGAACACGACAACCTGATTACCCAATGAATGGAAGGGAGACTATTTTCTTGCTGGTCGCCGCGAGCCTTCTGGGTCTGACCGAGCCGACATGGGCTGGCGATGTCGCCGAACCCAGCGGTTTCCGGATGGACGACTATCGGGCGCCGGTGCCGCGGACGCTGCAAGGCGCGAGGGTGGTGACGACGGTGGAAGCGGAAGCGCTGTGGCGGGCGAAAAAGGCGATCTTCTTCGACGTGATGCCGGACACGCCCAAACCGACCAATTTGCCGGCAGGAACCATATGGAGGGACAAGGTCAGAAAGGACATCCCAGGCAGCATATGGCTGGCCAATGTGGGATACGGCGCTATTTCGCAGGAGACCGCCAGCTATTTTCGCCAAGGCCTCGAGGCCAAGGCCGGGACGGACAAGTCGCGCGCGATTCTGTTCTACTGCATGACGAATTGCTGGATGTCGTGGAATGCGGCGAAACGGGCCGTCGAGTGGGGCTACAGTTCGGTAATCTGGTATCCGCTCGGCGCTGATGGGTGGGAAGATGCAAACCTTCCACTGGAGGAGAAGAAACCCTACACAACGAACAATTGAAGTAAGGACTGCAATTATTCTCGATAGTTTGTTTTCAACTTTTCAAAGCCTATTGTTTCATTTGTCCATTTTGAGACTTGATGGACGAGCCATTGCGTCGGTGCCCTGCAATGGTTGGCTAACGACAGAATCGGTCCCTTCGGGCTGGTATAAGAGGAGAAATGTCATGAAGAAGAACTGGAAAAAACCGACCATGTGTCAGGTTGCCGCTGGCTTCGAAATTTCACGGTATCTGCCTGCTGAAATTACTCCCAAGAAGTAGGCCGCAGAGGTGCGCGTCCCTGGCGACAGGGGCGCGCATCCCCTCGCCCCATGGGATTTTCGTGAAAGATTTTGACGCACGCAAAGCGCGCGAAGCGTTTTTTGTGACTGCAAATTGCCTGCAGGTCAGAGAAGCCGGCGCGCGGGCATTTTCATGCATTTGAGGATCATCGGATCGGCGGCGGGCGGCGGCTTTCCGCAATGGAACTGCAACTACCGTCTGAGTCGTGCGGCTCGCACCGGCATGGCCGGCGTGCATTCGCGAACCCAGTCAAGTGTCGCCGCCTCGGCGGACGGGTTCGGCTGGGTTCTTTTCAATGCCTCGCCCGACATTCGCCAGCAAATCGCTGCAACACGTGAACTGCAGCCTGCGGGCGATGCGCCGCTGCGCTCGACGCCTATTCGCGCGGTGGTGCTGACCAATGCCGATGTCGATCATATCGCTGGACTGCTCAGCCTGCGCGAGCGGCAGCCTTTCGCCATCTATGCAACGGCGCAGGTTCTGGCGACGCTGGAGGCGAATTCGATTTTCAACGTTCTCGATCCAGCGCTTGTGCCGCGGCGCATCCTGCCGCCGGCGAAAGAATTCGCCATTTGCGACGCAGAAGGCCGCGAGACCGGCGTAATGATCGAGCCCTTTCCAGTGCCCGGGAAGATAGCACTCTATCTGGAGGATAGAGACCATCCGGATGCCAATTTCAGCTCCGACGCAGGTGATACGATCGGAGTCCGAATCGCCGGCATCGGCAGCCGCGGCTCCGTCTTCTATATCCCAGGCTGCGCGCGCATCGATGCGGCCTTGCGCGCGCGTCTCGCCGATGCCGCCTGTCTCCTGTTCGACGGCACGGTCTATACCGACGACGAGATGATCGTCGCCGGCGTCGGTCAGAAAACCGGCGCGCGGATGGGGCATCTGGCGATCTCGGGAGAATTGGGTTCGATCGCAGGCTTGGCCGATGTGAGGGTCGGCCGTCGCGTCTTCGTCCACATCAACAACACCAATCCCATCCTTGACGAGAATTCCGCCGAGCACGCGGCGGTCAAGTCGGCCGGCTGGGAAATCGCAAGCGACGGTATGGAGATGGAATTTTGAGCGACTTCCGCGATGCAGCCAAGGGCGGACTCTCCACGAGCGCTCTCGAAGCCGTGTTGAGGCAGGTTGGCGCCGAGCGCTATCACAATCGCCATCCCTTTCACCACAGGATGACCAGCGGCGCATTGTCGAAGGCCGAGATAAAGGCCTGGGCGCTGAACCGCTATTGCTATCAGGCGGTCATCCCGCGCAAGGATGCCATGATACTCGTGCATGCCGAGGATCCAGCGTTTCGCGCCGCGTGGCGCAAGCGGATCGAGGATCATGACGGCGAGGACGGCTGGAGCGGCGGCATCGCGCGCTGGCTGCATCTGGCAACTTCGCTCGGCCTGGACGCCGAGGCCGTGAAGAGCGAAAGGCTGGCACTGCCGGCGACGCGCTTCGCGGTGGGCGCTTACCTTTCCTTTTGCACAAACCGGACGTTGTTCGAGGCGGTCGCGTCCTCGCTGACCGAGATGTTCTCGCCAATCATCATCGGCGAGCGGGTGCCGGCAATGCTGGCCAAATACGACTACATCACCGAGGACACGCTGGCCTATTTCAGGCAACGGCCTGAACAGGCCTCGCGTGACGCCGACTTCGCCCTCGCCTACGTGCTCAGCCATGCCGATACGGCGGAGCGCCAGCAGCAGGCAATCGATGCACTGGTGTTCAAATGCGATATACTCTGGGCCATGCTTGACGCGCTTCAACACGCCTATGGCGAGCAGGGAAACATACCGCCCGGCGCCTTCCAGCCCGAGGCAGCCCAATGATGGCGCTGCGCGAAAGAGCCGTGGTGTCGTTGCGATCGGTACCTTCGCTGCCGAAACACGTGCGCATACAATACGATTCCGTGCGGCAGGCATTCGCCGTGCTTTCACCGGAAAAGATATTCTGGCCGAACGATGTCAGTCTCGACATATTGCGCCGCTGCGATGGACGGTCCACGGTCGGCGATATCATTGCCGGCCTTGCCGCGGATTATGAGGCCGAACAGGAGGCCGTGGCGACCGACGTCATCGCCTTCCTGCAGGAATGGTCGGACAAGCTGCTGGTGAGGCTATGAGCACGCCCCTCCTCCCTCCAATCGGCATGCTGGCGGAACTGACGCATCGCTGCCCGCTGCAATGCCCTTATTGCTCCAATCCGCTGGAACTGCTGAAGGCCAATCGCGAACTCGACACTGAGACCTGGCTCGCCCTGTTCTCGGAGGCCGCCGATCTGGGAGTGCTCCAGGTGCATCTGTCCGGTGGCGAGCCGACACTGCGCCGCGACCTCGAGCAATTGATCGCCGGGCTTGCGGGGCGCGGCGTCTACACCAATCTGATTACCGCGGGCGTTGGCATCGTCGAGGGCCGTATCGAGGCATTTGCCGAAGCCGGCCTCGACCATCTGCAACTGAGCTTTCAGGGCGCGCGTCCGGCGACCACCGATCGCATCGGCAACCACAAGGGCGCTCACGAAAAGAAGCTGGAAACGGCACGCCGCGCACGCGCTGCCGGTCTGCCTCTTACCATCAACGCACCGATCCATCGCCATAACATCGAGGAAGTGCCGGAATTCATCGATCTCGCCCTTTCGCTGGGCGCGGAGAGGCTCGAGATCGCCAATGTGCAGTATGCCGGCTGGGCGTTGACCAATCGCGACCAACTGATGCCCGAGCGGGAAGCGGTCGACAGGCAGGCGGAGATGGTCGCGGAGGCACAGGAGCGGTTGGCCGGCATCATCAACATCGATTTTGTGACGCCGGACTATTTCGCGATCTATCCCAAGCCGTGCATGGGCGGCTGGGCGCGGGACGCCTTCATGGTGACGCCTGACGGCACCGTACTGCCCTGCCATGCCGCACAGACGATCCCGTCGCTCAGCTTCGAGCGTTTCGAACCACGCAGGCTGTCCTCGATCTGGGCCGATTCACCGGGGTTCAATGCCTTTCGCGGCACGGACTGGATGAAGGAACCCTGTCGCGGCTGTGAGCGGCGCGAGATCGACTGGGGCGGCTGCCGCTGCCAGGCGATGGCGATCGCCGGCGATGCCGCTGCAACGGACCCGGCTTGCGCGAAATCGCCGGTCCATGCTCGCATGGCAATGCTGATCGACGAAGCCAAGCGCACTGCCACAGCTCCTTCGAGAGAACCCTTCGTCTACCGGCGGATCGGCGCCGTGACCGAATCCGCCTAAGTCGGCAAGAAAGCGCGTCTCACCCCCTCCGGAAAACGCGAAGCGTCTGCTCGTCAAACAATGGCTCGTCCTGGCCGATGCGCACAAACAGAAGCCTGTGCCCCTCACCCGCCGGCACCTCGAAATACTGGATGCCGTCAGGCATTTCGCCCCAGACGCCGCAGGGCGGCTCCGGAATCTGGTTGGGATCGGCAAGTGCTTTCAGCTCTTTCGCATAGGCGGCGTCAGGGCTGAATGTGTAGCGTTTGACGCCGGCAGGCTCCGTGCCCTGCGTGTAAGGTGTCAGCACACAGCGGGCGCTGGCCGCCTTGTCGGTCTTTTCCAGGAACAGGCGACGCAAAGCAGCCTCGGCGGTTTCACCTGATATGATGTCGAACAGTTCGACGAGAGGATCGGCCGCGCCGCCATCACTGTATTTGACGGCGAGTGCATTGCCGGCGAATTCGAAATGGATCCGGCGGAAGCCGAAGTCGCAGCGCTGCGTCCAGGCGGTCAGCCCGATATTTTTGTCAGACAACCTTTCCCAGACGCATTTGTCGATCGGCGGGCGCGACGGCGCCGGTTCGTCTGCCATCGCGGACATTGTCGCGGATGCAAGCAGGGCGCAGGCCCAGATGATCGATCTCATGGCGCTATTCATCGCTGCATCCTGTTTAGGTAAAGGCATCCATGAGGAGCCGTCTGGATTGGCATTGGGGAAGTCGGCTGGCACGCTCAAACCAGCCCGAGCAGAAAGGCCACGCCACCGAGAAAGCCTGCCGAGCAGATCCATAGCAGCCAAAGCCCCCGGACCCGGCATTCGAGCACCGCCGAGCCGGGGTTGGCGGGGTCATAGTGCACGTCGACCTTGCTGCCTTCGACATACTGCCGTGCCTGGCCGCCGACGAGGCCCGGCAGCGAGGCGGTCACGGTGGCGCCGAAGGTCACACGATCGGCGCTGTAGCGCTGGCCGGCGACGCCATAGGAGTAGACGATTCGGGATTTGAAGACGGTGCGCCAGCGGCCATAGCCTGAATGGTTTCGGAGCGCCTGCAGACCTGAAGTGTCGATGCAGCCAACCACGATCGGCCATTTTGCCGCCTGCTCGGCCAACGCTTTCTGGGCGAAACCCATGCTCAGGATGAACAAGCCCATAAAAAGCAGCAACGCCGCGGCACCGAGATTCTGCGGCTTGGGCAAATGCGGCCCGATCGCCTCCAGAACACCGCCGACGGAAAACACCAGCACAACCGCGCCGATCGCCAATCCCGCCGAGAGTTGGACCATGAACTTGAAGGCGCCGTCCGGCAGGGTGCGCTCGATCACCGCTTTGCTCGGATCGGCCGGATTGTAGAAGACAGTCACGTTCGCGCCGCGGGGAAACTGGGCAAGGGTCTCCGTGACTTCGAAATTCCCCAGATTTTCCTTCACGCTGTAGCGCGAGCTTTGAAATTTCTTGCCGCCGATCTTGTATTCGAAAGTGATCGCCGGAAAATTGCGCATTTCGGTGGTGTCAGTGCTGTCCGAACCAACGCCCGAGTTTCTGACCTCACGTGCCTCGACGCGCGAGGAAATGATCTTTCCCGGCGTCGGCAGCCAGCGGCTGAGTGCCTTCACCTCTCGCCATTTCATGAAGGTGATGAACGACAGCGCGCCCGCGACCACGCAGGCAAAGCCGACAAGCATGATCTTGAGTTCCAACTCGTCTCCCCCCAGGAGTGCAGGAACCTGCACATAGACAGCATGGCGGCGGCAATGTCTTGCTTATTCGCGAAATCTGAAAAAGGCTGAGCAGCGCAACAGCGACAGCGTGCGGCGGGTCATGCAGGCTTGACGGCCAGGAACGTGTTCCATTCTTCGCTATCGCGGCCGACGTTGAAATCGTCCCTGATGAGGACGAGCCCGGCGCCTTCGAGACGGGCCGCGAAGTCGTCCCTGCGCCAGTAGACCATGTGATATTTGTCTGATGTCTCGCCGTCGCCATTGCGCATCGAGACGAGGAAGGCGCCGCCCGGGCGCAGCGACCCGGCTATCTTAGCAAGCACCTGGTCGGTCTCGTCGCGAGGCACATGGATGAGGACGCATAGGGCCAGGACCGCGTCGTAGGGGCCGCCAAGATCATCGGTGATGAGATCGAGCAACTCGCCATGCTTGCCACGCGCGGCCTGCAGTTCCAGAAACCGCTTGGTCGCGTCGGTGCGCCGGACTTTGACACCCAAAGTCTCCAGAAAATCCGCGTCGTATCCGGCTCCGGACCCGACTTCCAGAATCCGGCCGCCTGTACCGGCGATTGCCACCAGGCGCTTGAGCGATGCCTGCTCCCTCTCGTTGGGAACATGGCGCACGATGGCATCATATTGTTCCGCATAATCCTCGTAAGCGCTGATCGTTTGACGGCTCTGTGCCAGAGCCTCCGATGACACACCCATCTTTTCCTCCCATGCGTCCATGTCGGTCAAAGAGCCGGACACTTTCCTCAGCCAATGCTGCCGGCGGAAGCGTGTCCATCGAGCAGTCCGATATCGCGCTTGCCCAGACGGCGGGCATCAGGCAGAGCGGAGCGCGCCGGGACTGACGACTGTCTCAGTTGGCGTCGGCTACAGTCTGCCGGCCGCCGGCCCAGGCGCGCCATTGCCGTTCGTCGCCATGGAAGACATTGAGGTCTATGCGGCCGGTGACGCCGTGCGACAGGCCGGAGCCGGAATACTGCCAGAACAGCCATTTGCGGCCGGGATAGACTTTTGACGGATGCTGGGCCACGGCACGCAGCCAGAACGGATAGTCGAGGAATTCGCCCCTGAGATTGTCGCGGTAGAAATCGGGCGCGGTGTAGATGATGGGACGTTGGCCGTAATGCCGCTCCAGCTTGTCCATGAACACCTGCATCTTTTCCAGCACCTTTTCGCGCGACGGCCGCCGCTTGCAGCTGGACTCGCCATTCCACTCGACGTCGATCACCGGCGGCAGTGCGCCTTCGACCCTGGGCACGTTGCGGATGAACCAGTCCGCCTGCTCGCCGGCCGTGCGGCACCAGTAGAAGAAATGGTAGGCGCCGCGCTTCAAGCCGGCGGCGTCGGCGCTGCGCCAGTTTTTCATGAACATCGGATCGAGGTGGTCGCCACCGTCGGTTGCCTTGATGTAGGCGAAGTTGGCGCCCTGGGCGCGCAATTTGTCCCAGTTGACGTTGCCTTGCCAACGCGAGACGTCGACGCCGTGCACTGCAAGGCGGCGAGGCGAACCCTTGCCGAAATTGATCGGCTTGGCGTCGCGAAATCCGTAACGGGTGAGCGGCCCGGCCAGCATGGCCGGTGCCGCCCGGGTCAACAGCTTGGGCGGCGACACCAAGGCTGCCGGCTCGACCGGCAGCCCGCCGACATCAGGCACTTGGGGATCAGGCACGTCGGGTGCGGCAAACACCCCTGTCTCTTCCTCCTCCGCCAAACCGAACGGGCGCGTTTTTTCCCCCGGACCGTTGTCAGACATGGGAGCCAATCCGGCCCTTGCCGCTCTGTTGCCCCTTGCCGCCGGAGCAGCGGCGATCGGTGCCGGCGGCCGGATCACGGAACTGGTGGTCTCGTTGGACGGTTTCTGCAAATCCAGCGCGTCGACGCCGGCCGTCGACGAGCAGCCGGCAAGGCATAGCGATGCGATCAAAAAACTGACGACGCCCGGAATCCGCATCTGGACCTGTACTCAAAACACAACAGACCGAGGGCAAAACGACAGCCGACGGACAAACCAGATCAGTTATGAATGAGAAATTACCAATAAAGTTTGAATCAAGTTTTTTTCGCCCATACCGCGTGCGGGCAAGCGCGATGGAAACCGGCTAGGATTTTTTGAAAACGCCGATCATCGGCCCGAGATTCCAATAGTCGTCTTTGCGGCCGATGGCAGGCGCAAACAAGCTTGATATCGTGCCGTCGAGGAACAGCGCGTTGTCGCAGCCGAGCGCATCGCGGAACAGACGGGCGAAGGCATGGAAGGTCACCGAGCCATTCGAAATCGCAAAGACCGCGACGCCGTCCTTTCGCACCCCGACACCGTCGCGGGTTTTCCGTGAAGTGCCGTCAGCCTGGAATTTTGGATGCAGCTTGCCGTCGATCACCAGCATCGGCCCCGATTGCGTCGCATAGTCGACTGTCGGGCGCCTTTTCACGAAATCCCTGGTGGCACGGACCGCGGCCTTGCCGTTGCGCATGTAGAAAATGCCGTTCGGCTGCAGGGAAAAATTGCCGCTTCCCGATCCCGTTTTCACCGAGGCCATCTCCTGGCCACGCTCGACATAGAGGCCGACCGGCGCGAGGTTCGGGTGATACATACCGGCATTGATGCCGAACAGCATGGTGCGCCCTGCCGCCTGTTGCGTGGCATGCAGATTGTGCAGCGACTGAAACGGCTTGCCCGCCGCATCCTTCCAGAACAGCTCGAGCTGATATCGTTTTGGATCGACCTCGCAAACGAGATAGCTGGTCGCCTCGAAGGTGAAGTCCCGGCATGGCGGCAGTGAAGCGGTCCACTGGCCAAATCCCATGCCAAATGCCGCCACCGACGGCAGTGCGCCCTTGGCCAATGCCAGCAGCAACGGCAATGATTGCAGGAGGGTCAGGAAATCCATGCGCTTACCGGAATCGAAGTTCGAGGTCCGGTACGGATATAACCTGTTTCAAGCGAGACTGTGAAAGGCTCTGGACTTAGGCAAGCCATCCCATGGCGACGCTCAACAACAAGACGATGCCGAGCAGGCCGCGATAGATGACGAACGGCCAGGCCGAGAAACGCTCCAGCACGTGCATCAGCCCCCATATGGCGAAGAAGGCGGAGATCGACGCAACGACCAGCCCGACAGCAAGCACCGACCAGCCATGGGCGTCGAGATGGACCTTGTGCAGTTCCCAGAGTTCCTTGAGGCCGGCGAGCGCGATGGCAGGCAGCCCGAGCAGGAATGAGAAGCGCGCCGCCTCGACCCGCTTGAAGCCGAGCCCCAATGCCGCCGTCAGGGTCGAGCCCGAGCGCGACACGCCGGGAACAAGCGCGCCGATCTGGGCAACACCGACGAGCAGCGCATCGGTCAGCGACGCACCGCCCATGCTGCGCCGGTGACGGGCAAAGATCTCGGCCAGCGCCAGCAGGATCGCCATTGCGATGCAGGCCCAGCCGATCACCGTCAGGCTGCGTAGCGGCGAATTGCAGGCGTTGAGCACGCCAGCCAGCGCCACGCCGGCGATGACGATCGGGATCGTCGCCAGCACGATCCAGAGCGCCAGCTTGAAATGCCGGTCGGCGAAATCGCGTCGCGCCAGAGCGTTGAAAGAACCAAACAGGATATTCCTGACATCACTCCAGAAATAGCTGACCACCGCGGCAAGGGCCGCGAGTTGCATGGCGGCGGAGAAGGCGGAGCCAGGATCCTGCCAGCCGAGCACGGCCGGCACGATGCGCATATGGGCGGTCGAGGAAATCGGCAACAGTTCGGTGATGCCTTGCACCACGCCGAGGAACGCCACCTTGGCGAACCCCAGGCCGACGAAGCCCGTATCCAGGCCTTGTGTGCAGATATCGGCCAAAATCGAATTCCGTGCATGAGAGATCGGAGTTGCCTGGACCGACCATCGGTCAATCCCGGGCAAGCCTTATCGTCATGGGCCGGATAATCAATTTACGGATTTGTAAGCTGGCGTGCCGAAGTGCAAGCCGTTCGAAACCGGCCCACCTTGGAGCCGGCTTGAGATACACAGCGAAAATCGCAAAGCGACTACGGGCAGAGCCAGAGTTTCTGGCATGTCCTGGCGATCACATGCGCCGGCGGCACTTCGGGCTCATCGGTCGAAGGCCGGCGAGCCCGTTCGAGCAGCATGCGCACCTGTTCGGGGCGCACACGATCGCGCTCCATCACAAGCAGGACCATCGGATCGCTCAAAAGCTCGTCCAGGGTGCTGATGCTGTCGTTCATCCGTCGTCTCCTCGAATGCCGTACCCGCGACCCTTAAATAGGACGACAAAGATGGCTCGCCAATGACGCTTTGCCGGCTATCTCGTGTCGATTTGGATTAAATTTTGGCCATGCTTGCGCTCTCCCCTGGCCCTTGGCGCTGCGCGTCGATCCATTTCCTTCCACAACAAGGGGAGAAGGGAAAAATTAGCCTGGCGGAGGGGCGCCTTCGTATTTCGGCAGGCTGTCATCGAGCACCATCCGGGGCTGCCTCGAGCCCGTGAAAATATGCATTCGCGGCTTGAAAACCGTGGGATCGTCGAGCCATGCGAGTGGGGGTGAAGCGATGACGCCGAAAGCCGTCATCGCTGCCCCGGAAAGCCGGCTGCCCGCTAACAGCCGGCGGCTTTGGCGTTCACTCCGTTTCGCCGACGACCTCGTCCCAGGTTTTGACCTTGGTCTGGCCGTTGAGGAACGGCAGCGCGGCGGCCGTCAGTTCGGGGGCGAAGAAAGTGTCGTAGTGGGTGCGGTTGGGCAGGATCGCCAGGCGGTTCTGCGACAGGTTCTCGCGCATCCAGCCGGCATCCTTCAGCCCGCCGCCGAGCATCTGATAGAACTTGATCTCGTGTTCGGGCTTGTACATATCGCTGTCGCCATAGACCAGCATGACCGGCATCTTCAGCTTGGCGACGTCGGCCGAGTAATCGCGGTTCTGACGCATGAAGCCGCCCAGCGCATCGAGGAGCTTCGGGAACTCCTCAGGATGCGGCGCCACGGCGACGTAGGATTTGTACATCGGCGTGTCCTTCATGAACTCAGCCGCGGCCGCGCTCACCTGTGCCTGCTGGGGACGCATCTCGTCATAGAAGCCGTCCGTGGCGTAGCCGGTCGATACCAGGACGAGGCGGCGCACCGCTTCGGGATTCTGGACGGCCATGCGGAAGGCGACGCCGCCGCCCAGCGAATAGCCCATGACATCGACCTGATCGTAACCGAGCGCCTTGACGATGGCGGCCATGTCGTCGCCCATCGCCTCCACGGTGAATGGGCGGTCGCCCAGCGCGGTGCGACCGTGACCCTGCAGGTCGACGCCGATGACGGTGCGGTTTTCGGCAAGTTTCGGCAGGATCGGCGCGAACATATCCGTGGTGCCGAGACCGCCATGCAGCAGAAGCAGCGGCTCGCCCTTGCCATAGATGGCATAATAATAATTCAGGCCGTTGATCGGCAGCAGGCCGGACTTTTCCGGCTTCGGCAGTGCGTTCGTCTCAGCCGTCATGGCGGGTTTTGTCTCCTCCGCATTGGTGGTGCCTGGGCAGCCAACGAGCGCTGCAACCGAAGCAAGAATGGCGAAAAACAGGGTTTTGGACATATCGATCTCCTCTCGTCATGCCGGTATCAGAGCGTCATGCGGATCAAAGCGTTTTGGCGAGTTCTTCGAGCTGGTCGGCGCACTGTCCCCAACCCTCGTGGAAACCCATCTTCTCATGCTGTTCGCGGTCGGCGACGCTCCAGTGCCTGACCCGAGCGATGTAGCGGGTCTTGCCATTGCCCTCGTCCTCGAAGGTCAGCGCGACGGTCATGAACGGCTTTTCCGAAGGCTGCCAAGCCTCTGTGTAGGCGTCGGTGAGGACGATCTTCCTGCCGGGAACGACTTCGAGGAAGACTCCCGGGTTGGGGAATTCGTTGCCGTCCGGGCTAGCCATGACGACAAGGCTCGAGCCGCCGGTGCGCACATCCATCTCGGCGCGCGGCGTCGTCCACGGCTTTGGCGAGAACCAGCGCGTAATCAGTTTCGGGTCAGTCCAGCAGCGATAGACGTTCTCGCGCGGTGCATCGATGATGCGGGCGAGAACCAGTTCACGGTCGTTGGTGGGGGCGATGTCGAGCTTGATGGTCATGATGGCGTCCTGCGTTTGATCTGGCTTCCGTCCCAAGGACGAGCCGATGAACCGCAAACCGACATCGCCCGCAAAGAAAATGTCGACACCGTCTCGATGGGCCGAGGCGTCACTCACCTTCGTCATCAATGGGCGAAGCAGGAGCGCAGTGACGCAGCGCAGACCCGAGGATGACGAAGCGATAAAAACCTCTGCGCCGAGAAACCGGACGTGTCAGTGGCGCTTGGCTTGCACCAGATAAGCCTCGATCTCGGTCTCGCCGAGCCACCTTGCCGCCTCCAGCCGGTGCAGGCCTTCGACGAGGATGTGGCGCTTGCCGTCATGGCGGACCTGGATCGGCGTCTTCATGCCGTTTTCCAAAATGTCCTCGGCCAGATGGCGAACGGTCTCGGGATGCAGCGTCTTCTTGCGCGCCGTCGGCACGTAGATCTCGTCGACCTTGACCTTTTGCACTCTGAGCATTCCGACCCCCGTGGCGGAAACGCCGCCTCCCCTGAGATAGTCCGTTTGATGGAGGCGGCCAAGGGTGCGGCTAGCGAATGCTGGCCCGATCGTTTCTATTTGACGCGTGACCGGCAGATCGCCGAAATGGCGGCCCTCGACCTTTTCAGGTGTTCATGACCCATCTGCCGACCGAATTCCCCGATTTCGGACTGACGCCGGAGCAGCGCCGCCACGCGGTGCGTGGCCATTATTACGAATGGCCGGGGATGGATGGCGAGCGCGGCGAGATCTGGTGCTACAGCGACCGGTTTTCCTATCGCGCCGGCGAAACGGTGGCGTTGCATGTCAGTTCGACAGCTCCGAACTTCGGCATGACAATCACCCGGGATGGCGGCAGCGAAACCAAAGTGTTCGAGAAATCGGGCATCGCGGCACGCCGGCAGGACACACCCGACCAGTGTTCGGCTGAAGGCTGCGGCTGGGACGCATCCTTCGAATTTCGCGTCGGGGCGGACTGGCCGTCCTGCGCCTATCGGGTCACGCTGACCGCCGACGGGCGCGACGGCAAGCCGATCCAATGCCACCATATTTTCATCGTCAGCCCGCAGCCGGGCCGCAAACCTGGCCGCGTGCTGCAGGTGGCTGCGACGGGCACCTGGCTGGCCTACAACACCTGGGGCGGTTCCAACCACTACCAGGGCATCACCGGGCCGGACCGCAACCAATACTCGCCCATCGTGTCGACACAGCGCCCCTGGTGCCGTGGCTTCGTCGTGCTGCCGAAAGATGCGCCGCGCGTGCCGCTGGAAGTCGCCGTCCCGCCCAAGACGATCCCGCGCTATCCGCACATGGAATGGGCGCTCGCCACAGGCCATTCGAAAAAGTACGCCTCGTCGGGTTGGGCCAGCTATGACAGCCATTTCTTCCGCTTTGCCGAGCGAGCCGGCTATCAAGTCGATCTCGCCAGCCAGCACGATCTGCATTTTTCGCCGGAAATTCTCGACGGCTACGACTGTGCCGTCTTCGTCGGCCATGACGAATACTGGACCTGGGAGATGCGCGATGCCGTCGACAATTATGTCGAGCGCGGCGGCCATGCGGCGCGCTTTGCCGGCAATTTCATGTGGCAGACGCGGCTTGAGGACGAGGGCCGCCGGCAGGTCTGCTACAAATATCGCTCGCGCGCCGAAGACCCGGCCTATCTCCCAGGCGGCGACGTCACCCGCGCCACCAATTCCTGGGAGGCGCCGGAAATCGGCCGGCCGGGTTCGGCGACCTTCGGGCTCAATGCGACGCGCGGGGTCTATACCGGTTGGGGCGGCTGTGCGCCGCGCGGCGTGCGTGGCTTCCCGGTCTACCGGCCGGAGCACTGGGCCTTTGCCGGCACCGGCATCTACTATGGCGACCTGCTGGGCGCCGACAGCCATGTCTATGGCTATGAGGTCGACGGGCTCGACTTCGAGATACGCGGCGGCCTGCCCTACCCAACCGCCACCAGCGGCGCAACGGAGGGGTTGCAGGTTCTCGCGGTCGGCATGGCATCCCAGGTCGAGGAAAGCGCCGATATCCCGATCGAGGACCAGTTCCTCACCGACGAAGACGGCCGCTTCACCGCCGAGACGCTGTTCGGCGAGGCGAGCGACGCCAATCTGGAAAAGGTCAAACGCGGCAACGGCATGATCGTCAATTTCCCGCGCGGCAAGGGCGAGGTGTTCCACGCCGGAAGCTGCGAATGGGTCGCCGGCCTTCTAAGACAGGACCCGATGGTCGAACGCGTCACCAAAAATGTCCTCGATCGTTATCTCGGAAAGTCCTGACATGTCGAAACTCCAGACCGCCGCGCAAGCCACCGACGCCCGGCGAGACTCGCATCTGTTCTATCTGTCCAGCCTGCGCCGGCCGCTGATCGACCGCGCCGAGGGCATCTATATGTGGACGCAGGACGGCCGCCGCTTCATCGACGGCTCGAGCGGCCCGATGGTCGCCAATATCGGCCATTCTAACCGCAATGTGCTGGATGCCATGAAGCGGCAGATGGACCGCGCCACCTTTGCCTATCGGCTGCATTTCGAGAACGAGCCGGCGGAGGAGCTGGCACGCGAACTGGCAGGCAAGCTGCCGGAAGGCATGGACCGAATCTTCTTCGTCTCGGGCGGCTCGGAAGCGACCGAATCCTGCATCAAGCTGGCGCGGCAATGGGCCGTCGCCACCGGCCAGGCCAGCCGCTGGAAGGTGATCACCCGCTTCCCCTCCTATCATGGCGGCACGCTGGGTTCGCTCTCGATCACCGGCGACGATGCGCTGGCCGAAACGTTCGAGCCGATGATGCGGGCGATGCCGACCGTGCCGGCGCCGAATGCCTGGCGCGACCGCGACAATCTCTCGATGGAACAGCGCGGCATCCGCTATGCCGACATGCTGGAGGAGAAGATTCTTGCGGAAGGTCCAGACAGCGTGGTCGCTTTCATCATGGAGCCGATCGGCGGTGCGGCGACCGCGGCACTGGTCGCGCCGGACAGCTATTATCCGCGCATCCGCGAGATCTGCGACCGCTACGGAATCCTGCTCATCCACGATGAAGTGATGAGCGGCGCCGGCCGCACCGGCAAATTCCTAGGCGGCGACCATTGGAACTGCAAGCCCGACATCGTCGCGCTGTCGAAGGGGCTGGGTTCGGGCTATGCGCCGCTTGGCGCGCTCGCCGCCCCGATGCGGCTGGTGCAGCCGCTGCTTGACTCCGGCGGCTTCCAGCACGGCCACACCTATGCCGGCAATCCGCTGGCCTGCGCCGCCGGGCTTGCCGTGCTCGGTGAAATGGACCGGCTCGACCTGATCGCCAATGCGGCTGCCATGGGCGACGTGCTGATGGACGGGTTGAAGGGGCTGGCGAAGCGGTTTCCGTTCATCGCCGACGTGCGTGGCAAGGGCCTGCTCACCGGCGCCCAGATGGTTGCCGATCCCGAGACGCTGAGGCCGATCGACCAGACCAAGAAAGCCACGCAACGGCTGCTCGACCTCGCCTATGAGCGCGGGCTGATCATCTATGGCCGCAGGGTCAAGGGTGGCGTCGACGGCGACAATTTCATGGTCGCGCCGCCGATGATCGTCACCAGCGAACAGGTCGGCGAGATCGTTTCCATCATCGGCGACTCGCTGGAGGTTCTGGCCTCCGAGCTCGACCTGCCGGTCGAAGGGTAAAAGCATGGTCTCGCGAAAAGTCATCATCACCTGCGCTGTCACCGGCTCGGTGCACACGCCGTCGATGTCGCCCTATCTGCCGGTGACGCCGGACCAGATCGCGGCGGAGGCGATCGCGGCGGCCGAAGCCGGCGCGTCGATCCTGCATCTGCACGCCCGCGACCCGAGGGATGGCCGCCCGACCGCCGATCCGGACGTCTACATGCAGTTCCTGCCGCGCATCAAACAGGCGACCGATGCGGTGATCAACATCACTACCGGCGGCTCGTCGCTGATGACGCTCGATCAGCGGCTGGCAGCCCCTTTGCGGGCTGAACCCGAAATGTGCTCGCTCAACATGGGTTCGATGAATTTCGCGCTGTTCCCGATGCTCGACAAGCCGAGGGAATGGCAGCACGAGTGGGAACCCAAGCTGCTCGAAGCGACGCGCGACACCATCTTCAAGAACACCTTCGCCGACATGGAGGGCGTGCTGGAGCGGCTGGGCAAGGGCTGCGGCACGCGCTTCGAATTCGAATGCTACGATGTCGGCCATCTCTATTCGCTGGCGCATTTCCGCGACCGCGGGCTGGTGTCGGGGCCGCTGTTCATTCAGTTCGTGCTGGGCATTCTTGGTGGCATCGGCGCCGACCCGGAGAACCTCGTCCATATGAAGCGGATCGCCGACAAATTGTTCGGCGACAGCTACCAGTTCTCGGTGCTGGCCGCCGGCCGCCAGCAGATGCCGCTGATTTCGATCGCCGCGGCGATGGGCGGCAATGTCCGGGTCGGGCTGGAAGACAGTCTCTATGATGGCCGCCAGTTGGCGAAATCCAATGCCGACCAGGTGCGCCGCATCCGTGGCATTCTCGACGGGCTGTCTCTGGAGGTTGCAACGCCAACCGAAGCGCGCGACATGCTGGCGCTCAAGGGCGGCGACCGGGTGGCGTTTTGAGAGACGACCGTGATCAATCCAACATCCAATGACGTCCTCTTACGCCCCGGCCGGATCGACGACGTCGAAACCATCCACGCGGCGATCCTGAAGCTCGGCACGCATATCGGCGCGCCCGAGGAGATCATCTCGACGCCGGACGATCTCAGAACGTACGGCTTTGGCGAAAAACCCGCCTTTTCGACCCTGATCGCCGAAATCGGCGGGGAATTTGCCGGGCTTTGCCTGCATTTCCCGATCTTTTCGACCTGGATGGGGCGGCCTGGCGTCTATGTGCAGGACCTCTATGTCGAGGACCGGTTTCGCGGCCGCAAGATCGGCGAGCGGCTGTTGCGGCATGTTGCGGCGCAGTGCCGGAACGAAGGCGGCGTCTATCTCCGGCTGTCGGTCGACACCGACAATGAAGGCGCCAAGACTTTCTACGAAAGGCTGGGCATCGCCTGGTCGAGCTATGAGCAGACCCAAAAAATCATCGGCGAGGCCTTCTTTGCCTTCGCCGACGCGCCGGAAAACGGGGATCACAAATGAAAGCCTTCTATGCCGAGGAACAAAAGCGTCACGACCCCAAGGCCTTCCTGTCAAGCGGTGCGCCGCAGCCCAATCCGGAACAGCCGGAGCGCGTCGAGAGATTGTTAGCCGGCGCATTATCTGCGGGTTGCACGATCGAGCGGCCTCGCAATCATGGGCTCGGTCCGGTCGCGGCGGTGCATACGCCCGAATATCTGGATTTCCTCGAGCATATCTACGCGCGCTGGCAGCGCATCGAGGGCGCTTCGGCCGAAGTGATCCCCAACATCCATCCGATCGCGCGCAACGGCTCCTACCCGGCCTCGGCAGTAGGCCAGGCCGGCTACCACATGGCCGATACTGCCTGCCCGATATCGGGCGAGACTTGGCAAAGCGCGCTGTGGAGCGCCTGGAGCGCGGTCGATGCGGCCGAGGCGGTGATCTCAGGCGTACCGGCCGCCTACGCGCTATGCCGCCCGCCCGGTCACCACGCCTTTGCCGATGTCGCCAGCGGCTTCTGTTTCATCAACAACTCGGCCGTCGCGGCGCAGGTTCTGCGTAAGCAGTCCGCACGGGTGGCGATCCTCGATGTCGACCTGCATCACGGCAACGGCACGCAAGGCATCTTCTACGCACGGCCGGATGTGCTGACCGTCTCGCTGCATGCCGATCCCGTGCGCTTCTATCCGTTCTTCTGGGGCCATGCCGACGAGCGCGGCGAAGGGCCAGGCCTCGGCTACAATTTCAACCTGCCGCTGCCGCGCAAATCCGACGACGCGGCGTTTCTCGAGGCGCTCGAGGTGGCGTTCCAGCGCATCCGTGCCTTTTCGCCGGACGCGCTGGTCGTGGCGCTCGGCCTCGACGCGTTCGAGGGCGATCCGTTCGGCGGACTTTCGGTGACGACGCCGGGTTTCTTGCGCATCGGCGAGGCTATCGCAAAGCTCGGCCTGCCGACGGTCATCGTCCAGGAGGGCGGCTACCTCTGCGACGAACTCGGCGACAATCTCACCGCGTTCCTCACCGGCTTCGGCGGCAAGATGCGGTGAGTGCTCAAGCCAGCGTCAGGAGCGCTGCTGCCTGAGCATGGCGATCACACGGTGTACGCTCTCCAGCGTCTCGTCGATTTCGGCTGCAGTGTTGTAGTGGGCGATGCCGATGCGCACGACGCCATGCTCGGCTGGAATGCCGAGCTGGTGGACGATCTCCCAGGCGTAGTTATGGCCGGACCACAGGAAGATGTTTTCGGCATTCATCTGCCGCACGATCGTTTCGGGCACGATGCCATCGACGGTGAAGGAAACCGTCGGCACGCGCTCGCCGAGCCGCTTCGGATCGGTAATGCCCTGGATGGTCAGGCCCTCGATATCGGACAGGCCATCGATCAGCTGTTGCGCCAGCGGGTTTTCATAGGCGATCGAAACCGCAAACGCCTTGGCAATCTTCTGCCTTCTTGAACCGCCATCGCCGGTTGCCGCGCCAAGGTCGGCGAAGTAGTCAACAGCCGCCGTGAGGCCGGCCATCAGCTCGATCTGCGGCGTGCCGAGTTCGAACCGCTCCGGCAGACCGTTGGACGAACAGCGGCATTTGTAGGGCTGCAGGTCGTCGATGACGTCGCGGCGGCCCCACAATATGCCCATATGCGGACCGAAGAATTTGTAGGCCGAGCAGATCAGGAAATCGCAGCCGAGCTCCTGCACGTCGATCAGACCGTGAGGCGCGAACTGGACGGCGTCGACATAGACAAGGGCGCCGGCATTCCTGGCGATGGTGGTCAGCGCTTTCACCCGGTTGATCGAGCCGGTCAGGTTGCTGGCGTAGTTCAACGCGACCAGCCGTGTCTTCTCCGAAAACAGACCAGCCAGCGTCGCCTCTTCGACCTGCCAGCTCTTTTCATCGAACGGCAGCCAGCGCACGACGAGCCCGAGATCCTCGGCAAGTTGCAGCCAAGGCGAAACATTGCCCTCATGATCCATGCGGGTGAGGATGATCTCGTCGCCGGGCTGCATCGTGCGGCCGAGCGTGCGCGACATGTGATAGGTCAGCGTCGTCATGTTGGCGCCGATGATGATTTCCTCGGGGCTTGCGGCGCCAAGGAAATCGGCCATGGCCTGGTGCGCGTCGTCGACGACGGCCTGCGCGGCAATCGTCGTTTCGAAAAAGCCGCCAAGGTTGGCATTGGTGGTCAACAGGCAGCGCGACACCGCGTCCGCCACTGCCTGCGGCACCTGCGTGCCGGCCGGATTGTCGAGATAGATGCGGCGGCGGCCCTTGTCGGTCAGGAAGAGAGCCGGAAATTTTTCACGCACTGCCTCGACTGGAAAAATCATTGCTGCTCGCTCCCTTGGAATTGTCGAGTATTCGGCCTGCGGCAAATCCCGTTCAAGGACAGGGATTGCCGACCCGCTGGTGGATTGTGTCCACCGCCTTCTGCATTTCTTCGGTCCAGGTGACGTCGACAGAAGACAGCGCCATGTCGAGCTGCGAAAGCGTCGTTGCGCCGACGATGTTGGAGGTTACGAACGGCCGGCTCGAGACATAGGCATTGGCAAACAGTGCCGGCTCCAGGCCAAAGGAGCGCGCCAGCTCATTGTATTCAAGTTGTGCTTCAGCGGCACCTGGCGTCTCGTAGCGCTGGCCGCGATTGAACAGCTGCGAGCGGGACCCCTGCGGTCGCGCGCCATGGTCGTATTTGCCGGTGAGATAGCCCTGGGCCAGCGGCGAATAGGGCAGCAGCGACACTTGCTCGCGCTCGCAGACCTCGGCGAGGTTCACCTCGAAAGTGCGGTTGACGAGATTGTAGGCGTTCTGGATCGACGCGACGCGCGGGCCGATGCCCTTGTCGGCTTCGGCAAGGAACCGCATCACGCCCCAGGAACTCTCGTTCGACAGCCCGAAATGGCGGATCTTTCCCGCCTTCACCAGTTCGTCGAAGACGCCAAGCGTCTCGGCGATCGGTGTTTCGTCGGCCGGTGCGCCGACGGAATCGGCGCGCGGCGACACGGCCCCGACGCGCGTCGGGTTGGCGCCCCAAGGGATATCCCGCTCCGGCCAGTGGATCTGGTACAGGTCGATATAGTCGGTGCCGAGCTTGGCCAGCGACTTGTCGATGGCGTCAAAGATATCGGCGCGCACCAGTTGCGACGGCCTGTCGCCGCGAAACCATGCGTTGGCCGTGCGGCCGACGACCTTCGAGGCCAGGATCACCTTGTCGCGGTTGCCCTTGGCCTTCATCCAGCTGCCGATGATCTTTTCGGTCCGTCCCTGCGTCTCGGCCTTGGGCGGGATCGGATAGAGCTCGGCGGTGTCGATGAAATTGACGCCGCGGGAGAAAGCCAGGTCCATCTGTGCGTGGCCTTCGGCCTCGGTGTTCTGCTGGCCCCAGGTCATGGAGCCCAGGCAGATCTGGGTCACAAGAAGATCGGTCCGACCGAGACGGCGTTTGTGCATGGAATTCGGCTCCGGAGGAAGGCTGGCGCGACTGCGCGGAGGAAACCGCATCTATAGGCAAAGCAGAGCCGCTCTCCAAGCCTCGCCAGACCGACTTTTGCGTGAACCAGCCGGGTTAGCGGCGAGCACCGGCTAGTGCACGGCGCTTGGCCTCGTCGATCAGCATGTTGGCCACTTGCATGCGGATCATGGCGCGCTGGCGCAAATGCGGGGCGACACGGTCGGGATGGTTGGCAAAGGCAAAGCGGCGGCGCATGCGGCTGAAGTCGGCGATTTGCTTGGGCTGATCGAGGCCAAGTTCGACGGCGATGGCTTCGGGATCGATCGGCGGCAGCTTTTCCTCGGGCTTTGGCTCTTCGCCGGCGAGAGCCAGCTTGGCATGATCGAGCAAGGCGGCGAATTCCGTCGCCAGATCCGCGCCCGCCTCGCGATATTCGGCAGCGGAAACCTTGATGCGGCCGGAATGGAGTTCATCGGCCACCGAAAGATAGTCAAACGGGATGGATGGACGAGCGCCGGCCTCTTCGCCCTCGCCATTCTTGTCGGGGGCGATGAAGAGGTCTTCGAGCAACGAAGCGAAATCCCGCTTGGCGCCAGTAGCGATGTCAGCCTCCCCCTCGCCCGACCATTCGGGTATCGAAGCATAGAACCGGCTCGTTAAAAATGCATGGCACCGATCTTAACGAATTTAGCCTTCGCCTCGTCTACCGCTTGACCCACCGCAATCCCAAAAACAAAAGCCGGACTGCATTTTCACGCAGTCCGGAATTCGCCAGGAGTGGCGAGGAAAAACCGGCCATGTAGCCAGCATTCGAGGCTACGATACGCACCGGCCAAAAGTTTCGCCCGTTAGAGAAAATGTCGAAAAATTCGCCAAGACATGGCAGGTATGCAAATGCTGCACTGCACAATTGTCACGATTCAACTATATTGGCTGGCGTGGAGGACCAATTTGGGGCTTGAATCATGGGTTTCTTCACTGAAATGTTCGCCCGGCCGCGGCCGCAGGAGCATCTGAGATACCGCTCGGCGCTAGCGCTGCTTCATTCGATGAGCAATGCCGACCGTGCCGACATCGGTATCAAGCCGGCCGACTTCCCCCGCATCGCGCGCGAAATGTCCGTTCGCTAGGTACTTCCGGTGATGTCCCGGATCGATCCGGGACATCTCCAAAAACTCAATTCCCTAGCTCGATCCCAGGAACGTCGCCTTGCCCAACGGCACGCCATTGTGGCGAAGAATGTCGTAGGCCGTGGTGAGGTGGAAATAGAAGTTGGGCATAGCCACATGCAGCAGATACTGCAGGCCGGGCATCGAACTTTCCCGTCCGCCAAGCTTCAGCTCGATGATCTTGTCGTCGGAGCCGTCGAACTCGGCAGCCGAAAATGTGCCCAGAAGGTCCAGGGTCTTGGTGATGCGCGCCTGAATTTCGGCAAAACTCGCCTCGTTGTCCTCATATTTCGGCACTTCGCGGCCGGCGAGCCGTGACGGCGCGCCCTTGGCATGATCGGTGGCGATCTGCACCTGCCTGGTCAAGGCGAACATGTCTGGCGCCAGCCGCGCCGTCAGAAACACCTGCGGGTCGATCTTGCGGTCAAGCGCATTCTGTTCGGCGGTCGCCAGCACATCGGAAAGCGCTTTCAGCCTGGCCGAAAACACCGGCACGGACGCCTCATACATCGATATCGTCACGTCAAATCTCCTGTCCGGCCGAACGCCGGCGGACGCGACGTAGCGCCTTCGCGCGCGATTCTTCAAGTCCGCCGAGCCTGCGTCACCACGTTGCCGCAATCGCCGTCGTAGAATCCTCTATCGAGCGGAGGTTCCCGATGAGACGCGCCCTTTTCGCAGCGACTGCCTTTCTCTCCCTGGCACCGATCGGCCAGACGGTATTGGCTGCCGACGATGCCCCCGAAGCGCCCTATATCGACGATCGGTCGAGCGCCGACGCGGTTGTCCGTTCGCTGTACAGCGCCATCAGCCGGCACGAATTCGCCCGCGCATGGGGGTATTTCGGCGATACAAAGCCCGCAAAGGATTTCGATAGTTTCGTCAAGGGCTATGATGGGACGGACAAGGTCGAAGTCCAGACCGGGACGGTTTCCGACGAAGGCGCGGCTGGCAGCATTTTCTACAACGTCCCCGTCGCCATCCGCGCGACGGACAAGGCTGGCGGCGAAAAGGTCTTTGCCGGGTGCTATACGCTGCGCCAGGTGAATGCCCAGACCCAGGTGGCGCCACCCTTCGATCCGATCCACATCGAGAAAGGGGCACTGAAGCCCTCCACTGCCGATTTCGAGGAGGCGCTGCCGCCAAGCTGTGGCGATGGCCCGCCACCGCCAAAGAAAGACACCGCACTGGAGCAGGCCAAGAAGGCCTTTCTGGCAACCTATGGCGACCAGTGCGACAAGCAGTTCCTTGCCAATGAGCCGACCGTTTTTTCGATTAAATACAAGGACAAGGATGCGCAGCCCGGCGATCCCGACAAGGAGACGCGGCTGTTCCATTTTTCCTGCTCGGCCGCGGCCTACAATGAAAGCTCGATCTACTACATGACCGACGACGTGTCGGGCGTGCAGCAGTTGCAGTTCGCCGAGCCCAAGATGGACATCCGCTACGAGAACAATGACAGCAACGGCAAATTGCTGGGCATGAGTATCGTCGGTTTCCAGACGTCGGGCTGGGCGGTCAATTCCGCCTATGACGAGGCTGCCCACACGATCACCACGTTCAACAAGTGGCGCGGCATCGGCGATGCGTCCGACGCAGGGACGTATCTGTTCCGCAATGGCAATTTCTCGCTGGTCCAGTATGACGTCGATGCGTCCTATGACGGCGAGCAAAATGCCGAGACTGTCATCGACTACAACACCGCGCCCTGAGCGTCACACGAGCTTGCAGGCTGCGTCGATCAGGGCGCCTTCGACAGCATCCAGTTGAGCGTGCCGCGCCAGTCGGTCATGCGGATCGGAGTGCCATGGGTGCCGGTCTCGAAGCGGACGAAGCGGGTCGGATAGGTCTTCGATTTGGTCAGGATCGAGCGAAAGAACGCCTCCTGCTTTGCCACGGGGTAGACCACGTCATGGCTGCCCTGGCCGAAGAAGACCGGCACGCGGCGCTTGAAGGCCGGGCTGGTGAAAAAGCTCTCATCCCACAGCGAACCGAGCAGCAGCAGGCCGTTGATGCGGCCGCCCATGTCCTTGCGCGCGGCCAGCTTCCAGCACAGCGCGCCGCCCATAGAGCCGCAGGCGACGAAGATCTTCGCGCCTGGCGACTGTTCGGCATAATGACCGATCAGCGCCGCCACCTGCGCCGCTCCCGTATCGCCGAAATCGGGGAAATCAGGACTGAGATAGAGGCCGCCATTGCTGGCCATCAGGTTCTTGAGCCGGTTGAAATTGCCGCCGAATGTGAAGTCGTCGACACCCTGCTTGCGGCTGCCGCCCTGCCCGTGCAGATAAAGCACGATGATGCCGGCGCCCTCGGTCTTGCCGACGGCGACATGCCTGACATCGCCAGCATCGGTCTTCAGCAACAGATCCTGCTGCATCTTGCGGACGCTGGTGTCGGTGTATTGGGCGTTCACCCGCCGCTCCGGCACCTGGTCACGCTGGTTGATGTCGCGCATCTCGCGGTAGTCGATGACCGTGTAGGTGCCGTTGATGTCAGACGACAGCGTGGGCGGATAGGCGAAGAGATCGTCCTTGAAGGGTTTTAGGGACAGCGTCTGACTTTGCGCGGCCGAAGACAGCAACGCGGTCGCGACTGCAAAGGCACAGAAAATTTGGCAGCGAATAGACATGCCCAAGGCATGCGTAATTCGGCTTGGGTTTGTCAATCCTGCAGCACGCCGCCGGCGCCTTCGAGTGCCTCGCGTGTGTCGACATCGACTGACGCCGCCGCGCCGATCTCGACGTCGATGACATCGAGCCCTTCCGTCTCGACCAGATGGCGCGCGCCGGTGTCGCCTTCGAGATGGGCGATCGCCGGAAACAGCGAGCGCGGCAAAAGCACAGGGTTGCCGCGCTTGCCGTCATGCGAGGCGCGGACCACCGCATTGCCGCCGGCCTTGCGGAAAGCATCGATCAATCTGTCGAGATCATCGGACGTGATATCGGGCATGTCACCGAGAACGATCATCACGCCGGCGGAATCTTCCGGCAGATAGGCGATGCCGGCTTTCAGCGAGGTGGACAGGCCCTCGGCAAAATCGGGATTGTCGGCGAAGGTCACGTCGAGGCCCACCAGCGCAGCGCGCACCCGCTCGCGCTGGTGGCCGGTGACGATGACAGTGCCGGACGCCTTCGAGCCGAGCGCCCGCTCGGCGGTGCGGCGCACAAGCGGCTTGCCGTCGAACAGCGCCAAAAGCTTGTTCGGCCCGCCCATGCGGCTTGAGCGGCCAGCGGCCAGCAGCACGATGCCGACCTTGAGCTGGCTTTTGGCCGGCAGCGGTTCGCGCGGCTGCGGCCGTGTCGGGATTTCCATCAGCAGCCCGCCGACCCCCATGGCGGCAATATCCCTGGCCGTCACGTCGAGGCCAGCGATCAACCGGTCCAGCACCCAGTCGAAACCATTCTCCTTGGGGCTGCGGGCGCAGCCGGGCGCGCCGATGACGTGCTTGCCGCCGAGCGTTCCGAGCACCAGCAGATTGCCGGGATCGACCGGCATGCCCGCGCGGATGACTGCACCACCCGCCTTCTCGATCGCCGCGGGAATGACATCGGCAAAATCGCTCATCGCCGAAGCGCCGAAGATCACCACCATGTCGTTGTCGCGCGCCAGCGAAGCCGTGGCCTCCGCCACCGGAGCGATCTCATGCGACGTGCGGCGCTCCGCAGTCAGCCTGCCGCCCGTGCGCGCCAGCCGCGCTTCCGTGACGCGCAGCGTCTTGTCGAGGACGGAAGGCTTGATGCCGGGCAGAACCGTCTGGATGACGCCGACACGCAAGGGCCGGTAGGCATTGACGGCAAAGATCTCGCCTGCGGCGCAGATTTTCGTCGCAGCGTCGACCAGCGCTGAACTGACCGCGAAGGGAATGATCTTCACGGTCGCGACCATCTGGCCTTTCTCGACCGGCGCATGCTGCGCCAGCGTGGCGATGGTGATGGCGGGATCGATGGCATTGATGGCATCGATGACAGCGGCATCGACCGTGAAGATGCCCGGCGCTTTGGCATGGAGGTTGACCCGCCCGGTCGCGGCAGGCCTGGCCTCGATGCCGCGAAAGGCCATGCTCTCGGCGATCGTCTGCGCGGCGGCATCCTCGCCGAGGTCGTCCTCAGCCAGCACAGCCGCAACAACCTCGGAAATGCCGGCGGCCCGCAGCAGCGCCACATCTTCGGCGCTCAGCCTGTGCGCCTTGCGGAAGCGGCGTTCGCCGGCGGTGGTCGAATGCGCCAGCACCGCGCCTTCCGCTGTCTCGACCGGGATCTGGCCGAATTTCACGCCGCAGCGCCCGCAGAGCGCCGCGCGTCCTTTTGGACGCGCAACGGACGCTCTGCTATTTTGAATCTACGCATCGTGCTTTTCCAAAGTCGATTTCGATTTTGGAGCCGATGCGGAGGCATCGAGACCGCGCGAGCGGAAGGCCTGGATTGCCTGGGCCAACACCGCAACGGCGATCTCTCCCGGGCTGGCAGCACCGATGTCGAGCCCGATCGGCGCGTGAATACGGGCGATCTGATCGGCGCTCGCGCCCAGCGCCAGCAGGCGTTCGACCCGCTTGGCATGCGTCTTCCTGCTACCGAGCGCCCCGACATAGAAACAGTTGGCGTCGAGCGCGGCCTTCAGCGCGAAATCATCGATCTTCGGGTCATGGGTGACGGCGGCAAGCGCGGTGTAGCTGTCGAGCGGCTGGCGCTTCAGCACATCCTCCGGCCATTCGGCATGAAGCGCCACATCGGGAAAGCGGTCCGGCGTGGCGAAAGCGGTGCGGGGGTCGATGATCTCCACGGGATAGCCGGCGATCTTCGCCATCGGCGCCAGCGCCTGGCTGATATGGACAGCGCCAATCACGACCAGACGCGGCTGCGGCAGATGCGCGTTGAGAAAGAAATTCCGCCCCTCTGCTTCGACCGAACCGGAGTTGCCTGTGCGGAACGCCCTGGCGATCGCGGCGCCAAGATCGCCGGCGACCTGATCGCCTTCGCGCACGATGCGGTCGCGGCCGTCACCGAGATCGGTGACAAGGATCGCCGCACGGCGAGCGCGTCGTTCGGCGTTCAAAATTTTTAAGGCGTAGGGATCCATCCGAGATCAGCCCAGTCTTTCCACGTACACCTTGATGCGGCCGCCACAGGACAAGCCGACCTGCCATGCGGTTTCATCGGCAACACCGAACTCCAGCATCCTGGCCTTGCCGCTGTCGATGACGTCGATGGCCTCGCTGACCACAGCGCCTTCGACGCAGCCGCCCGAGACGGAGCCGTGGAAATTGCCGTCGGCGTCGATGACCAGATGGCTGCCTACAGGTCGGGGCGCCGATCCCCAGGTCTCGACCACTGTCGCGATGGCCACGTCCTTGCCGTCCTTCATCCAGCCCTCCGCGATGATCAGCGGGTCGCGGGCCTCATCCAGATAAATGCTGTTTTCCATGACCGTTTCTCCAGAAGTCTGTTTTTCTCGGGATCTGTTTTCCGGGTGGGAAAGATATGGTTATGCGGCGTGCCTCGCGCCAGCGTCCAGCCATCGGCGCGGATCGACGGATTGTGCCGACTTCTTGTCCAATGACGCGCAGAGATCGGCGAGCGCATCGAGATTGTGCACCGAGCGGAACTCGTCGACATGCGGCAGCATCGCCTTGACGCCGCGGGCGCGCGCCTGAAAGCCGTCGAAGCGCAGCAACGGGTTCAGCCAGATCAGACGCCGGCAGGATTTGTGCAGGCGCTCCATTTCTTCAGACAGGCCGGCGACATCGTCTCGCTCCAACCCGTCGGTGATCAGAAGCACGACCGCCCCCTGCCCCAGCACGCGCCGCGACCATATCAGGTTGAACTCGGCAAGTGTGTCGCCGATGCGGGTGCCGCCCGACCAGTCCTTGACCGCCGCAGAACAGTCGGCAAGTGCTGCATCCGGGTCGCGATGGCGCATCTGCCGGGTCAGGTTGGTGAGCCGGGTGCCGAAGACGAAGGTGTGCACGCGACGCCTTTTTTCCGTCAGCGCATGCAGGAAATGCAGGAAGATGCGCGTGTACTGGCTCATCGAGCCGGAAATGTCGGCCAGCGCCACCAGC
>NZ_RZTE01000006.1:228986-234188 GCF_003997415.1 Mesorhizobium sp. M7A.F.Ca.MR.245.00.0.0
GCTGCGCGCACCGGCGGCGAACGGAACTTCGGCAGAATCAGTTCGCCGCCGGTGCGCGCAGCCGAACGCATCATGGCGCGCGGATCGATGCGGCGGCCATGCGCATCGGCCTTGAAGCGCCGGGTCCGCACCATGTCGAAAGGCAACCGCAACTGCGCGATCGCCTTCTTGGCGTCGGCCATCTCGGCGGCGTTCATCTGTGCAAAATCTTTGGCCCGCAGCACCTCGTTGCCGGAAAAAGTGAAGCGGGCGTCGACCTCGATCTCGGGAATTTCCTGTAGCGGCTGGTTCTTCTGGTGGCCCTCGAACATCGCCTGGCTGACCCGGTTTTCAGCGGCGCGTGGCTTCTGCTTTTCCCTGGTGTCGGGTGCCACCGGCGAAAACATAGCCAGCATCTTTTCGATCAGTTCGCGCGACTTCCAGAACAGCCGGAAGGCTTCGTCGAAAGTGGCGTGGTCCTCATGCCGCGACACCAGCACGGCGTGCAGTGTCCAGTAGAAATCGTCGCGCGAACCAATGCCCGCGGCGAGCACCGCCTCGATGGCGTCCTTGACCGAGGCCGGCCCGACCCGCATGCCTGATTTGCGCAAGGTGCGGGCAAAATAGACGATGTTGTCGGCGATCCGCCCGTGCGGCATGGCCTCGTTCGGTCCGGGGCGCGGCATCGCCTACTCCGCCGCCGAAAGCTCGGCCTTCACCTCGTTGAGGATGCGCCGGCCTTCGCCCTGTTCGATGCGGGCAATGTCGTCCTGGTATTTCAACAGCACGCCGATCGTGTCGGAGACGGTTTCCGGATCGAGCGCCACCTTGTCGAGCTCGGTCAGCGCGCCGGCCCAGTCGATGGTCTCGGCGACGCCAGGCACCTTGAACAATTCGATCTGGCGCAGCTTCTGGATAAAGGAGACCACTTCTGCCGAAAGCCGCTGGTTGGCCTGCGGCACCTTACGGCGCACGATCTCGAGCTCGCGCTCGGCGTTGGGATAGTCGACCCAGTGATAGAGGCAGCGCCGCTTCAGCGCATCGTGGATTTCGCGGGTGCGATTGGTGGTGATGATGACGATCGGCGGTTCTTCCGCCTTGATGGTGCCGAGTTCGGGCACCGTCACCTGGAAGTCGGACAGGATTTCGAGCAGAAAGGCCTCGAAGGCCTCGTCGGTGCGGTCGAGCTCATCGATCAGGAAAACCGGGGCAGCGCCCGTCTTTCCGGTCAGCGCATCGAGCACCGGGCGGCGGATCAGGTATTTTTCGGAAAAGACGTTGCGCTCCATGGCGGAGCGCTCGACCGTGCCGGCTGCCTCCTCCAT
Source organism: Mesorhizobium sp. M7A.F.Ca.MR.245.00.0.0 (assembly GCF_003997415.1). Classification (NCBI taxonomy): domain Bacteria; kingdom Pseudomonadati; phylum Pseudomonadota; class Alphaproteobacteria; order Hyphomicrobiales; family Phyllobacteriaceae; genus Mesorhizobium; species Mesorhizobium sp. M7A.F.Ca.MR.245.00.0.0. The sequence goes on from NZ_RZTE01000006.1 coordinate 230,291, forward strand.
GCGGATTTCGATCATCTGCGCGGCGTAATTCCACTCATAGACGGCGGACGAAACGTCGAGGCCTTCATAGCACTGCAGGCGGATGAGCCGGCGACCGAGCGCCTGTGCCAACACCTTGGCGATCTCGGTCTTGCCGACGCCGGCCTCGCCCTCGAGGAACAGCGGCCGCTTCATACGCAACGACAGGAACAGCACGGTCGCCAGCGACCGGTCCGCCACATAGTCCGCACCGGTCAGGAGATCGAGCGTCTCGTCGATCGTCCGTGGCGCGGCGCGCGGTTTCAGCTCGGTCATTCTTTCTCCGTGAACGCCGCCGCTCCGCTGTCCAGAACGTGGTAGCCGCGGGCGTGGTAGATCAGCGGCCGCAAATTATCGCCCATACGCAGACCTGTCACCTTGCCAAAAAGCACACGATGGGTGGCCAGATCCTTGGTGTCGATCAATTCGCAGTCGAACACGGCGAGCGCGCCTTTCAGGGTCGGCGCGCCGGTGGAGATCACATCCCATTCGCCAAGCGCGAAACGTTCCTCGACCGGCAGGCCGGTGATGCCGGAAAAGCCGACCGACAGCGGCTCCTGGTGCGAGGCCAGCGTGTTCAGGGCAAACCTGCCGTTTCTCACGAACAACTCATTCTTGGCATTTTCGCGGTTGAGACAGACCAGGATGGTCGGCGGCGTGTCCGACACCGAACAGGCGGCGATCACCGTCGTGCCGCGCTTGCCGGCCGGCCCGTCGGTGGTGACCACATGGACGTGGCCGGCAAAGTGGCTCATCGCGTCGCGATAGGCCTGCGGCCCAATGTCGTTCTTCTTCAGCACCGTATTTTTTCCATGGTCAGGATCCTACCGACATATATGGCCAGATATAGCCCGCCACAAGCGAAGTGCTTGAGCCATATCCCGAAATTCCCGTGTTGCACCAAGGCCGGGCAGCCTTTAGGTCTTGGCGGCAATAGTGCCAGGAGCATAGAGCCGGCACGGAGGGACCCATCGCTCGAATGCGACCCAGGACAAGAACAATAGCGGCGCTGTTCTGGCTGTTTCTGGCCAGTGCCGCGGATGCCCAGACGCTGCTCGTCGGCGTCGCGGCACCGCTATCGGGACCATCTGCCATTCTCGGCAAGCAGATCGAGGCCGGCACCGGCCTGGCGGCCGAAGCGAACGGCATCGAACTCAAGACCGTGGATGACGCCTGCACCGCCGATGGCGGCGCTACTGCTGCCAGGGATTTCGCCGCTGCCAAGGTCAATGTCGTGGTCGGCTTTCTCTGCACCGAGGCGATCGAGGCGGCGATGCCGATCCTGAAGGACGCCGGCATTCCGGTCATCACCATTGGCGTGCGGACCGAAAGCCTGACCGACCGCCGCGCCAAGACCGGCTGGCCGGTCTATCGCCTCGGGCCGCGCGGCGACGATGAGCGCAACGCCATCGCGTCCGCCCTCACCCATCTATGGCAGAACGAGCTGTTCGCCATTATCGACGACGGCACCATCTACGGACGTGAGATCGCCGAGACGTGGCGGGCAGCGGCCGAACAGGCAGCGCTGAAACCGGTATTCGTCGACACGTTCCGGCCACAGCTCGACAACCAGATCGGCATGATCGGCCGGCTGAAGAAGGCTGGCGCGACGCATGTTTTTGCCGGTGGCGACGGCGACGACATCGCCATCATGGGCCGCGATGCCGCACAGCTTCAGGCGGGCATCGTCTTTGCCGGCGGTGAAAATCTCCGCACACCGCCGGGCGATGTACCCTATGCCGTGGGCACGCTGATGATCGCACCGCCGGAATGGGCCGATGTCGCCGATCCAAAAGTGCTGGCGGCATTTGACGCTAAGAAGATCGTGCCTGACGGCTATGCGCTGCCGGCCTTTGCGGCGGTCGAAATCGCCAAGGCAGCATCAGGCTTGTCCGAAAGCTCGGGCAAGCCGCTGACGGAGGCCCTGACCGGACAGGATTTCACCACGGCGATCGGGCCGATCCGCTTTGATGCAAAAGGCGACCTCAGCCAGAGACCTTACCGCGTCTTCCGTTTCGACGGCACGCGCTTTGCGCCCTTGGAAAGCAACTGATGTTTCGCACCGGCCCACGCAACCTGATCACCGACGTTGCCGGCCTGCGCGTCGGCAATGCGTCCGACGCCAGCCTGAAGTCCGGCGTCACGACCGTGCTTTGCGACACGCCGACAGTGGCCGGCGTTCAGATCCTGGGCGGCGCGCCGGGCACGCGCGAGACAGACCTGCTCGAACCGCACAATTCCGTCGATGTGGTGCACGCCGTCGTGCTTTCAGGCGGTTCGGCTTTCGGCCTCGACGCGGCGTCCGGCGTGCAGGCGGCATTGCGCGAACGCGGCATCGGCCTGGAGGTCGGTGGTTTTCGCGTGCCGATCGTGCCGTCGGCGATCCTGTTCGACCTGCGCAATGGCGGCGACAAGGATTGGGGCCGTTATCCGCCCTACCGCGAGCTTGGCTATGAGGCCGCGCAAACTGCCGCCGCCGATTTCCAGCTTGGCACGATCGGCGCCGGCACCGGCGCGCTGACCTCGGGGCTGAAAGGCGGCCTCGGCTCCGCCTCGACGCTGCTGGATAGCGGCGTCACCGTCGGTGCGCTGGCCGCCGTCAACCCGACCGGATCGGTGACCACAGGCCGAACCCGCCATTTCTGGGCAGCACCGTTCGAAATCGGCAACGAATTCGGCGGGCTTGGTTATCCCTCGCCGATGCCGGACGATGCGAAACGGATTCTTTTGAAACACCGCGACAAGCATGTTGGCAGGCAGATGGAGACCGGCGGCAACACCACCATCGCCGTCATTGCCACCGATGCGGTGCTCACAAAAGCTGCCGCCAAGCGCCTGGCGATATCGGCTCATGACGGGTTCGTGCGCGCGATATGGCCGACGCACACACCGGCCGATGGCGACCTTGTGTTCGCGCTGGCGACCGGCACGAGCGGTATCGAACTCTCCGCCGATGCGGCGATCGATCTCTACGCCGCAGCCGGCGCCACCATGGCGCGCGCCATCAGTCGCGGCGTCTATGCGGCAACCCCTGCCGAAAACGATCTGTTTCCGGTCTGGTCGTCACGCCTGAGGTGAAGCGATCAATCAGACCCGATCGGACTTTTCTTCCTCGAACGTCACCGCAACATCGGAATTCGCCGACAGCCAGACCTTCTTGCCGTCGACTTCGGCAATCAGGCTCAGGGGAATATAGTGATGATGGCCCTTGTGAGCGCCCTCGCCGCTATCGGCCTTGGTCAGCTTGATGCGCTGGCCATCGACCTTGTCGACAGTGCCGACATGCACGCCGTCGGCGCCGACGACTTCCATATGCTCGCGAATTTTGCTGGTGTCGGTCATGGTGGTCTCCATTGGGACTGCCGACGATAACAAATGACGGGCCGATTGGATGCATCGGCTTTCGCACCGCACGACGTTTTGATTTCGGCGTGCTAGGGGATTGAGACGATCACGGGGGTGAAGACCGATGCGAATGCTCTTTCTGTTTGCCGTTGGCCTGCTTGCACAGTTTGCCACCTCGATCGCGGCTCATGCCGGCGATGTCGCCGAACTTGAAATCCTCGGCTTCACCAAGGACGGCAGCGTCTTTGCTTTCGAGGAATATGGCGTGCAGGATGGATCGGGTTTTCCCTATGCCGACCGCTACTACATCGACACCAGCACCGACAGCTTTCTCAAGGGCACGCCGATCCGGGTCCGGCTTGAGGACGAGAACGCCAAACTGGACGCGGCGCGCCTTCAGGCTCGGCAAAAAGGCGAAGCCATTGTCAGCCAGGCCGAGTTGGACGCCAATCGCGGCATCACCGCCGGTTTCAACCCGGTGACCGAACTTTCGGCCGATCCGCACCGGATGGCAGTCAACCCGCGCCCGATCTTC
>NZ_RZTE01000006.1:234231-236469 GCF_003997415.1 Mesorhizobium sp. M7A.F.Ca.MR.245.00.0.0
TCGGCTGCTGCGTATCGAGGCGCAGGATGGCGGCACGACCAAGCTGCTGCACGAGGACAAGTCGATACCGAAAAGCCGGGGTTGCCCGAACGGCTACCGCATCGGCGCTGTGCAGACCTTTTCGATGGACAGTCTCAGCGCCTATGCCGTGCTGATCGCGGTGCGCCAATACGGCTTTGAAGGCCCGGACTTTCGCTGGATCGCGGTGACCGGCCGCCTGTGACACCGCTTGTCCCACCCGCCCCGTGCGATCGTTCGCTGAACCGCCTTCGCCGCGCGATACCCACGCCGCGCACTGCGTTTTATGGCGCCTTGCTATGGGCCACGACGATGGGCGCCAGCGCGCTCGTCAGCCTGTCGTTGGACGACTGGGAGACGCCGGCGAAAATCCGCATTGTCACCGCGCTGTTTGCGGTGGGAGCTGCGCTGGCTTTTCCCATCGGCCTGTTCGCGGCGCGGCTGGTCTCGCAGGGAAGACGCTGGGAAGTCGCCTTCGCAGCGGCCTTCGTGTGCCTCGCCGCCGCAACGGTCGGCGTGACCGCCGGGCTGTTTGCCCTGCAGTACCGCTCCTACTACGCCGAGTGGCATGCCCCTGCTTTCACCCACACCTGGGTCCTGCAGTTCATCTTCACGACGCTGATTGCGCTCTACCAGTTCGTGGTGCTGGGCATCCGGCTCTATTTTCCAGTTGGTTTCATCGCTCTGTTTGCCGCGGGCGTCTGGTTTGCGCGCCAGCAGCGTTGAGCATTTTGCTCGCCTCTGTTAGGACGCGGGCAAACTTCTCGATATGTCAGGACTGACCGATGATCCCTCGCTATTCCCGGCCTGAAATGGTCGCCATCTGGTCGCCAGAAACCCGGTTCCGCATCTGGTTCGAGATCGAAGCCTATGCCTGCGACGCGCTGGCCGAACTCGGCGTCATCCCCAGGGAAGCGGCAAAAACCATCTGGGAAAAGGGCGTGGCGGCAAAATTCGATGTCGAGGCGATCGACGAGATCGAGCGCGTCACCAAGCATGACGTCATCGCCTTCCTGACCCATCTTGCCGAATTCGTCGGACCGGACGCCCGCTTCATCCACCAGGGCATGACCTCGTCCGACGTTCTCGACACCTGCTTTGCCGTACAGCTTACCCGCGCCAGCGACATCCTGCTCGCCGATATCGATGGCCTGCTTGCAGCGCTTAAGCGCCGCGCCTTCGAGCACAAGGACACCGTCACCATCGGCCGCAGCCATGGCATCCATGCCGAGCCGACGACCTTCGGCGTCAAGCTGGCGCAGGCCTATGCCGAATTCTCGCGCTGCCGCGAGCGGTTGGTGCACGCGCGCGAAGACATCGCCACCTGCGCGATTTCGGGCGCGGTCGGCACCTTCGCCAACATCGACCCCTATGTCGAGGAACACGTCGCGGCGAAGCTCGGCCTGAAACCCGAGCCGGTGTCGACGCAAGTGATCCCGCGCGACCGCCATGCCATGTTCTTTGCCACGCTCGGCGTCATCGCCTCGTCGGTCGAGCGGCTGTCGATCGAAATCCGGCATTTGCAGCGCACCGAAGTGCTGGAGGCGGAAGAGTATTTTTCGCCGGGCCAGAAGGGCTCGTCGGCCATGCCGCACAAGCGCAACCCGGTGCTGACCGAAAACCTCACCGGTCTTGCCCGCATGGTGCGCTCCATGGCGCTGCCGGCGATGGAAAATGTGGCGCTCTGGCACGAGCGCGACATCTCGCACTCCTCGGTCGAGCGCATGATCGGCCCGGATGCCACCGTGACGCTCGATTTCGCACTGTCACGGCTGACCGGCGTCATCGACAAGCTGCTCGTCTATCCCGACAACATGCTGAAGAACATGAACAAGTTCCGCGGCCTCGTGCATTCGCAGCGCGTCATGCTGGCGCTGACCCAAGCCGGCCTGTCGCGCGAAGACTCCTACCGGCTGGTGCAGCGCAACGCCATGAGAGTGTGGGAGCAAGGCGCTGATTTCCTTGAGGAACTTTTGGCCGACAAGGAAGTGACCGCAGCGCTGCCGGAAGCCGAAATCCGCGAGAAATTCGACCTGGGCTATCACACCAAGCATGTCGACACGATCTTCAAGCGGGTGTTTGGAGAAGCCTGAGCTTCCTTCTCCCCGTCACTATACGAGGAGAAGGTGCCGGCAGGCGGATGAGGGGCGGTGCCGACTTCGGCGACGATCGCACCCATTCACGCTTTGACAAATTCACGACTTTGGCGCTGCCCCTCAT
>NZ_RZTE01000070.1:0-15442 GCF_003997415.1 Mesorhizobium sp. M7A.F.Ca.MR.245.00.0.0
ACGTAGAGGTCGGCGGAATATTTCGCCAGCCGGGTCATGTTCTGCGAGCCGCGCAACTGGCCGATCAGGCCGGCGGCATGCCATGTCGTGCCTGACGTCAGCTGCTTGCGCTCCAGAAGCACGATGTCGGTCCAGCCGAGTTTGGCCAGGTGATAGGCGACGGAGCAGCCGGAAACGCCGCCACCGATGATGACCGCTCTTGCTTTGGCGGGAATGGCTTTGGCGGTCATGCGGCCTCGCGGCGGTAGCTGGAAGCGAAACGGCGCAGCCGGAGCGCTGCTTCTTGCAGCATAGGTTCGGGCTGGCAGAGGCTGATGCGGATATGGCCTTCTGGCACGGGGGTGAAGTGGCGCCCTGCGTCACATTCACCTGTCGCCTGCAACGACGATAGTGCGCCTTGATGGGCATTTTCTAAGCCGACCACCCGCTGCCTATTCATGGAGCGACATCCACAAGTTGATGCCCCCTCCGCAGAACGATGCGCAGGGTTTGTCACATCGAAATTGGGCCGCTCTACCACCGAGTTCCCACCTACCTCCGATGCAGAGTTGCCTGGGCATGCTTGTCCTCCGTTAGCGCGACGTTCATTGTTGGTCAGATTAGGCGTCTCTGACCCAACCCATGCGATAAACTCGACCCGTTTGACTGCCCTCTGCGCTCTTGACGTAGCCGAGCGCCACCTCGCTCGCCGGCACCGCCGCGGTGCCAGGAAAGAAGTCGCCGTAGAGCTGAACCGACTCCTGTACGAGAGTCGGACTGACCAGATTGATCCGCAGCCCCCGCCCAAGCTCGATTGCCGCGCTGCGTACAAAACCGTCTAACGCGCCATTGACCAGGGCGGACGAGCTTCCCTGCCGGATGGGATCTTCGTTGGTTAGACCCGAGGTCAAGGTAAATGATCCGTGGTCGCGGATACGCTTGAGACCCTTCGCTACGAGATTGACCTGCCCCATCAACTTACTGCGCAGCCCGATTTCGAACTGTTCATTCGTGAATTGGTTCAGCGGGGCGTAGTGCACGGCCCCTGCTGTGCAGATCAACGCGTCAAATGCACCGATCTTGTCGAATAATTGGTCGATAGAGTTCGGCTCGGCGATGTCGACGTTGAATAAGCCGCTAGTTCGCCCGACTCCTATAATGTTGTGCCGCTTGCCAAGTTCGGCCGCTACGGCCGACCCGACAATCCCAGTCGAACCAACCAGGACAATTCGCATAGGGACTCCCCTGGATATCCTGACGGCTAGGAGGCGACCTCAAACAGCGGGGCAAGTGCGGCGCGAAGCGCCATGTCCTGGTCCGCCGAGAGTTTTGCCAATGGCTTGCGGACATTCCCGGTTCCGAGGCCGCGCAGTTGCGCGGCTCTCAGAACAGAAGGCGTATATGGTGCCCGCCAGATAAAAAGCAACGAGGGCAGCATCCGCTGCCAAAGTGCCAGAGCCCTCTCCAAATCCTTCGCTGCCACAAGGTTGTACAATTCGACAGCCTCAAGAGGCATGTAGTTTGCTGCGCCCCAGATAACACCGCGCGCGCCTGCCATCAGCGCATAGAGGGTTGTTGTATCGCAACCATTTAGCACCTTGCCTCCCGTCTGCAGATACTCCTGATGCACGGTGAAGTCGCCGGCACTATCTTTGATGTAATTGAAATGCTTGAGACCGCTCAGTCGATCAAAAAGGCGTGGCGAAACCGCGATCCCGGTAGCCTGCGGGATGTTGTAGCCCACAATATCCACGCCAACCGCCGCGTCGATTTCCCTGTAGAAATTGAAAATTCCATCCTCGTCTGACGGACCTTCGAGATACGGCGGCAAAATCATCAGCGCGTCCGCGCCGACCGATTCAGCTTGCTGTGACCGCCGTATGACTTCGTCCATATTCAGGGCCGAGGTCTGGCAGACAACGTTGCAGCGTCCTGCGATGCGCTTCGCCCCGAGCTCGTAGAGCCGATTGCATTCGGACTCGGTCAGGTAAGGGTGCTGGCCTGTACCTGCCCCAAGAACCAAGCCGTGAACTCCCGCCGATACGTATTTTTCGATCAACTCTTCGAAGAGGCCGTAATCGATCGCACCGGTAGGTTCGAACGGTGTCTGCATTGCAAGATTGATGCCCTTCAGGTCCGCCATTGCCGTTCCTCTTATTGCTAGACTTCCGCGCCTGCCTGCCTGAAACGAAGAGCGGTCACGAACCGGACGCCCATTGATGTGACAAGTCTCGGATAAGTCCTGCTCGGAGCGGCCCGCGTCTTCAGGATATCGATCACAGCCGAAGATTGCCCCGTGGCCAGTTCGGCGACAGCCTTGCCAAAGGCAGCCCCTCGAGCGACGCCGGTTCCATTACAGAAGGCGGCACCATAGACGTCGTGCGCCAACTCGCCGAAGACCATGCCGCCATTTTGCGCGAGCGTAAGCAGACCACCCCAGCTGGCCTCAAAGCCGATTGACGAAAGCCCGGGCCATCGGCGGTCAAATGCTACCTGCTGCTGGGTCCGCGCCCTAAGGACATCTTGTTTGGTTGTTTTGAAATTAGTCGCATACGAGTAAACGTTTCTAAGGAAAAGACGGTTGTCTATAGTACGTCGCACCGTCGTCCCAAAGCTATCGGCCGGAATAAGCCCATATGTTCGCTTGTTGCCCACGTTGGAAAGCTCGCTCTCAGTGAGCTGTCTGGTCATGCTCGCGAACGTGTAGAGTGGTATGGCTCGGTTTTCGAAGAAGCCAAATCTCGTCAGATAACCCGATGCGCAGATGATGACCTTCGAAGCCCTGATTGTTCCAGCAGGCGTCTCGCAGATGTGCTTCGGCGCACCGAACTGGACCGCCACAATGGCGGTGTTTTCATGGATGGTAACGTTCTCGGGGAGGCTGTTTACGGCGTTCTTGAGATACTTCGCAGGCTGGACCAGAATCGTGCCAGGGTGATGCAAAGCTTTGACGTAGTGCTTACTGCCGGTGATCGACTGAATTTCAGGGGCTTCAACCCAGCTGTACTTCTGTCCAAGCTTATCGAGCGCCTCCGAAAAGCGGTGTAGATCGGCAACGCCGTGAGACGTGGCCGCGCTGTGGTATTTCCCCTGCGGGTCCCAATCACAGTCTACCCCATGCTCCTCGACGGCGGTTCGAATGTAGGCGATGCCCTCAAGGTTGACGTACAGCTCTTCCTTGTTTCCCCTAATGTCTTCAACGAAGTCGCGTTTTCGGGGATTGTGCGCGAGATCGATGACGAAGCCCATGCACCGCCCCGATGCATTGTCCCCGATACGTCCGGCGTCGACGAGGATTACCGAAGACTGGGGGTTGAGTTCGGCAAATCGGCGGGCCGCGTGAAGCCCCATCCAGCCGCCGCCAATGACCAGGCAATCGCATGTGACATCGCCTTGCTGCGGCACTAAGGGTAGCTCCGGTCCCGACGTGCGGTACCACCCTGAGACTGTTGGCTCCGGATGCGGTGCTTGGACGACAATACGCTCTCTTGTCTTTGTTTGATTCAAAGAGTTCACTGCCAACTCGCTCGGTGAAGGCGGCCGGTGGGTAGTGCACCGCTCGCTCTGGCTTGTTCCTGTTTCGAATAAACGATGTGTCGTTCGTCTCGTAGACGGAAAATATGCGGTCTGATATAGACCTGCTTCATGTCCAAGCTTCGCAATCTTGTCCCATCGACGCATTCGCTTTTCGTCTTCGAAGCGGCGGCCCGAACGCTGAGTTTCAAGAACGCGGCCAGCGAACTCAACGTGACGCAGCCAAGTATCTCGCATTCGATCAAAATGTTCGAAAAGCATTGCGGGACGGCACTCTTTGTCCGAGACAATCGGGGAGTGCAGCTGACCGAGCCCGGCAGGCAGCTCTACGATGAGGTGCGCAACAGCTTCCGCCGTCTGGAACAGCGGCTTGAGACCATCACTGATCGCGGAACGAAGTACATAACTTTCGCAGCTTCGACATCTCTGGCGGCACATTGGCTCGCGCCTCAACTCTATCATTTCCAGGAAGAGCATCCGGACGTCAGGATCAAGGTGGTCGCCACCGACCGCGATGTCGAGCCAGATCATGAGATCGACGTGACGGTTTGGGTGCGGCCCCGGAATTTTGAAAGGGCCAACAGCTGGTTCGTTTGCGACGAGATCATCTTTCCCGTCTGCTCACCGGCATATCTTCTGTCGCACCCCGCTCCCCAAGCCGTCGAAGATCTGATCCACCATCAACTGATTCATTCGTCCGATGCTTTTCGCAAGCGCCTGGATTGGCCCGAATGGGTCGAGTTGGCAGGCGGCGATGCCAGCGACATCAAGCCCAATATCGTGTTCAATGACTACCAGCTAACGCTTCAAGCGGCTCTGGCTGGTGAAGGAATAGCATTGGGGTGGTCCCTTACCGCCCAGCAGTTGCTCGACAACCGCCTCCTGGTCAAGCCATTGCCAACCCAAATCCAGACCGACAGGGCCTTCTTTCTGTTGGCCAGCGAGGATGCCAGCAAGAACAAGAGATGCAAGATTTTGGTTGACTGGTTTCTCGTCCAGTCTGAAGAACTCCGCCCGTGACCTGAATTGCCCCTCACCCTATCCGCCTCTGGATATAAACTGGATTTAAGACAAGCGAAAGCTTTTGCGCATTCTCAGGACAATTGCCGGCGCCTATCATCAGCGCGAGATTAAGCTAGGGTCCGCCCCTATTGGACGGCCGGGCCACTGATGTTTGACGCGGGATGCGGGTCATTCCGCTGAGGGTGACGCGATGATGGACACTGATATTCCCGCAATCCGGCGCCGCACAGGCCAGTCTTCCGGTTCCCAGATTCACCTGCGGGAATAGTGGCTGGCAGCCTGAAAATCAACTCCCAAGGCTTCGAACCGGAAGCCTGATCGGTGCCCCATCGAGATGGGGCGCCGACCTCCTTTGAATTGAGCATCAGGTGAACCAACATGGCTGACGAAGAGATCATCCTTTCCGAGCTGTCCGACGAGGAACTCGTGCAGCAGATGCACGACGACCTTTATGACGGGCTGAAGGAAGAAATTGAGGAAGGCACGGCCATCCTGCTGGAGCGCGGCTGGGCGCCCTACAAGGTGCTCACCGAGGCGCTGGTCGAAGGCATGCGCATCGTCGGCGAGGATTTTCGCGACGGTATCCTGTTTGTTCCGGAAGTGCTGCTGTCGGCCAATGCGATGAAGGCCGGCATGTTCATCCTGCGCCCGCTGCTTATCGCCACCGGCGCGCCAAAGCAGGGCAAGATGGTGATCGGCACCGTCAAGGGCGACATCCACGACATTGGCAAGAACCTCGTCGGCATGATGATGGAAGGCGCCGGCTTCGACGTCATCGACCTCGGCATCAACAATGCGGTCGAGAAGTATATGGCGGCGATTGAAGAGCATAAACCTGATATTGTCGGCATGTCGGCGCTGCTGACCACCACCATGCCCTACATGAAGGTCGTCATCGACACGATGAAGGAAAAGGGCATTCGCGACGACTATGTCGTGCTGGTCGGCGGTGCGCCGCTGAACGAGGAATTCGGCAAGGCCGTCGGCGCCGATGCCTATTGCCGCGACGCGGCGGTGGCTGTCGAGACCGCCAAGGACTTCATGAAGCGCAAGCATAACACCCGTAGTTGAATGGCTGCGGTGCCAACCCTGAAGGCGCCGGTGTCGTTTGCGGCCGCTCGATGTTGATCACCATCAACCAGGATGTATGACCTTATGAATGCGCCATTTTCAACAGGAGATCATTCGCGGATCGTGGGATGGAACCCCAGCCGGCAGGTGATCGACACGCAGGACGTATACCGACTGGTTATCCTGGCACTTCCCGGATTTTCGCTACTCAGCCTTTCGTCATTTGTAGATCCCCTTCGCATCGCGAATTCTGTGTCCGGTCGATCATTCTTCGAGTGGACGATTGCAAGCCTGGATGGCCAGCCGGTTGAATGCGCCAGCGGGTTCGTCCTGTCGGTCGGCAGCGACTTCGCTAGCACCGGCGAATGCGTTCCGGCTGGCAAAGGTACGAACATGGTCATTGTCTGTGCAGGCGAACGGGTCGAAAGGCAGACGTCTGCTGCTCTCAGCAAGATTCTTCGGCTTTGCAAGCGGCATGGTGTTCCAATCACAGCGTTGGGTACGGCGACATGGCTGTTGGCGGACAGCGGGTTGCTGGACGGCACCGCGTGCACAATCCATTGGGACAAGAGAGCCGCTTTCTCTGAAAAATTTGGCCGGCTTCAGGTCACTGACCGGCTATTCGTTCGTGATAGTCACCTCCTCACTTGCGCAGGAGAATTTGCGTCGTTCGACCTCGTTATGGAGCTGATCAGCGAACGCCTCGGCAGAGACATTGCGTTGACCGTCTGCCGACATACGACTGCCGGGTATTGGCGCCCTGCCTCTGATAGACAATGGACCATGAATGGCGGCGAAGCCGGCATCTGCAAGCCGGTCGCCGAAGTGATTCGCATTATGGAGGAGCATATTGAGGACCCGCTGCCCTTACGCGACATCGCAAGATGTGTCGGCCGCTCACAGCGTCAGATTGAACGGCTCTTCCAGCGATCGGTTTCGTTGTCTCCCATGCGCTTTTACCTGCATTTGAGACTTAGCCGCGCGAAGCGTCTCATTGCACAAACAGAGTTGCCGATTATTGAGATCGCGGTCGCCTGTGGTTTCGTGTCGGCCTCACATTTTTCGAAGTGCTTCCGCGAAGCCTTCGGCGCCAACCCCAGTACCTGTCGCGGCTGACCCATACTCGGTGACGCCCCCTTACGAGCCCCGCAAAACCCACGTGCCATCAATTGGCAAGCACCTCGGCAGCCTGGCTTTCGCGCTCAACGCGATCGGGCCGATGCTCCGATGGGAGCCGAGGCGTCGAAGAGCACCGTGCCTGACGTCGACCGAAGAAGCCATCGTCGTCTGCCGCTGGATGACGTCCTGGGCTGTCCGAGAGGACACCATCCAAAGCCCAGCTTAGCGCCTCATCACTGACTCCAGCGCCAGGGCAATCCTGACCTGCCCCAAAACGGCGATAGTCCCAGCGGACGCCTCCTTCGGCCGCAAATCTTCGACCGCATCTGCATTGCCAATGGCAATCGAGCACCGGGCTGATCAACCCGTACCAGCTCATTCCGGACCCACCACATAGCAGGCCACTGGAATTGATAGAGCTGACAACGTAGGAGGCGCGCGGGATTTTCATGAGTTCGCGGGCAGTGCTGTACGCTGGGTCGCAAGTTCACAACCCGACACTTTGTCGGCTTTGTTGTTTGCGGACAGGCTTCGTTGGAGCAATGTTGTGTTGTTGTGCCTCAGCCTGATAGCAGAATTCATCAAAATTGCTTTTCTTCGGGCTTTTGGCCAATTGGCACGAGCTTTGATTCTCACATTTGAGAGTTGGCATCAGGAGCCGAATAGCCGCTTCCGATTATGCCTATCAGAGGAGTTGCCATGAATACCGTCGATCAGCAGACGACACTGGAACAAGTCGCACGACAGCGCATCAGGGACGCCCTCGTACTCGAGGGCGACGCCGATCGCCTAACCCAATTCTATCGGGGATGGGCTGGGGCCTACGATGTGGATGTTGGCTCCGAGGGGTACTACGGCCCGATGATCGTGGCGGAACTAGCGGGCACCGTGCAGGCAGCCTATTTGAGCAGCGAGCGAACTGCCATCACAATCCTGGATGCTGGCTGCGGAACAGGCCTTGTCGGCGTGCAACTGGAACGCCTCGGCTTCGGGCTGATCGATGGGTTCGATCTTTCCAAAGAGATGGCCGAAAAGGCGCGGCAAACCCGAGTCTACCGTCATGTCCAAGACTGTGTCGACCTTAACGGAGTACTCTCTGAGTACGCCGACGCGGGCTATGATATCACGGTTTGCTGCGGTGTCTTTACACTTGGGCACGTTAGACCAGACGGGCTGCGCGAGCTGGCTCGCGTCACGCGCCCGAAAGGATTCATCATCACAAGCATCCGCAAGAGCTACGCCGAGGCCGCATTCTTCGAGGACGAAGCGCGGCGTCTGCAGGATGAGGGCGTTCTTTTACTGGCGCAGTGTCTAAGCAACGGCAGATACGTGGCCGAGGAGCGTGCGGACTATTGGGTCTTTCAAGTGCCCGAGAAGGTCAGCGCGGCAGAGCGACAGGGGTTGTGATCATGCTCTGCCTCGGGAGCGAAACCCTGTTGTGGATGACCTAAAGACGAGTAGGGGTATTTCCAGCACGGTGGCGCGTTTCAGTACTACTTCGCGTCACGATAAATCCAAATGGCCGGCAGCTATGCGTCGGCTTCAATCGGCAAAACAAAGGTGTACTAATGTCCAAAGGTTTAGTAGCCAGACTAGACGATAAGCTGCGCGCAAAACGCGAAAGCTTTGACAAAATACCGGTGGTCGACATCGGACCGCTCCTCAACGGTACGAACAAACAGGTGGTGGCCAGGGAGATACGGTGGGCGCTTTCCAATACTGGATTCATGTATGTGAAGAACCACGGAGTCCCGCAGGATTTCATACAATCGGTGTTTGATGTGAGCCGCAGGTTTTTTAATTTGCCATTGTCGCAGAAGTCGTCACTGCATATTGGCAATTCCGATTCGGCCTTTCGCGGTTACATTGAGCTGTTCGGCGAGAACACCGATCCGGGCAAGACCAAAGACCTCAAGGAGTGCTTCGACTTCGGACCTGAACGTTCGACCTTAGAAGGTCCCTTTTTTGGTCCTAACCAGTGGCCCTCAGGTTGGCCCGAGTTTCGGGAGCTGACATACAGATACCATCAAGAGATGGTGGGCCTATCGAAAAAACTTTTGCAGGGAATTGCGCTCAGTCTGGACCTGGCGGAAAGCTATTTCGAGGACCTCATGCGGAACCCGATCAGCATTCAGCGGCTGCTTCACTACCCGCCGCAGAGTGGTTATATCAGCGAAGACATGATCGGAATCGGCGCCCACACCGACTACGGCAATTTGACCATCCTTGCACAGGACGACGTCGGCGGTCTTCAGGTCATGAACCGAGACGGCGATTGGGTACAAGGCACGCCGATCCACGGTACTTTCATAATCAACGTCGGGGACCTGCTTCAGCGGCTCACCAACGGTGTCTATCTGGCCAACCTACATCGCGTAGTGAATAGCTCAGGGCGTGAGCGATACTCAATCCCCTTCTTTATCGATGCTGATTTCGATGCGATCATTGAGCCATTGGCCTCATGTGTCACTGACAGCAACCCTCTGCGCTACCGGCCGGTGACTTGCGGCGAACACAAACTCGGGCGTTTCGCAGCAAGTTATGCTCATTTGGCCAAAGCATGAGAGAGCGGGCCGCCGCCTACTCGCGTGACAATACACTGCGGGGTCGAAGCGGCCCAGTCGAACTCAGAAAACGCCATAGGTGGGACAGTATTGTCACGCATTAGTCCCTTGACCGCGCCTTTGAAACTCAATGTGCGCGGCATCTGGCGGCAACAGGGGTTTTGCAGCCACTTCCTGCGGTATGCTAACGCTTTCGAGACCTGGACCCCCGGCTGGCGTGTCACGCGCACCATCCGCAGCAGGATAAACTGCTCGCTTGCAGACGCGTTGTCACCACTTCGCCTGCTGGTCTGTCGGATTCGCTACACACGCGTGATAGGCAATCTCTTCGTTAGCCTCAGTCAAATAGCCGAGAGAAATCAAAATCCTCGGCTGCCGGGCGGGTGAATCGGCACGATTTTTGAGTGTTTCCTGGGAGAGACAGTAGGCGCCGCTGACTGGGACCTAAGGCGCAAAACATGGACAAGCCCCCAACTTCGTAAATTACTTGGAACCATCGGGATTTTAGGAGGACGTTCCGAAAACAGCGAAATTCCAAGCGACCTCTGGCGAAAAGTACTCATCCCTCAATCGAGCAGGCGAAAGAAACAGTATGTCTGATACTCACATAAACCAAGATCTGTCTATTTTGACGGATGACGTCGCGTGCGCAAAGCAGCTCAATGCCCGCAACGTAAAAATCCTCAGCACGGGAGGAGAAAGGGGGCGCGGGGTATTCGCTGCTCGCGACTTCCTGCCGGGGGAAATTGTCGTCATCGGGCTAATTGACCGTATGGAAACGGTTCGAACGACAAACTCCTTTCAACTGGACTGGAATGTCCATGCTCTCTTTCATAAGCCGGCTGTCATTGTGAATCATTGTTGTGATCCAAACTTAGCGATTGTGCCCAATCGCTTCGGGGCCTACGACTTCGTCGCCATTCAGCATATCTCTTCTGGCGCCGAAGTGACGTGGAACTACGCTACATCGGAATTCGAGTGCATTGGGGTATCGGTATGTCTTTGTTCGTCTAGAAATTGCCGAGGCTCAGCCGGAGGCTTCTCCACATTGCCTCGCGATCATCCTCTGCTCGTATCGGGTTTTTACGCACCGTACCTCAAGAAAACCCAAGGCACCTTCCAAGAGAGAGATAGGGTTGCTTAGCCCCAGGGAACGCAACATGCGTCGGATGACCTGCTCGTTGGCAGTGCCGCCCTGACAGTGTTGCGCGCCGCGGTGAGCGTGCGCGGCCTCTGGCCAGTAGCGGACTTCAGATGAACTGCCTTGAACCAACGTGTGCGCACAATCTGTGCAATCCCCTGCGCGTCACCTGTCAATGCCACTCGTCCCCAAAAGTGCCGAAGTAAAATTCCCCAGTTTCGCCGCTCAGGCTGTCCCGGTGGGGGTGTCCATTTTTCGGTGGCCGGCCGCGCGGTCGCGATGGTGAATTTAATGTCGGCAATGTGATGGAGGCTTTTGATCGCAAGTGTTCTGGCATGAGCTCGGCGTGCTGGCGGAGCCGATAACTCGATCCTTCGATCTGGACGACGACCGCATGGTGAAGCAGGCGATCGAGAAGTGCGGTTGCGACGAGGGTCGCCGAAGACCTCGCCCCATTCGGCGAAGCCGCGATTTGAGGTAACAATCATTGCGCCCTTCTCGTAGCGGGCGTTTGCGAGTTGGAAGAACAGATTGCCGCCACCGTGGACGACGGGCAGGTAACCGAAGCGTCGACGCTCGTGCGTGAGGTCGCGCAGCCGACCACGCAGCTGTGTCTCTGGCGGTCGGCCAGACTGGTATCAATCATCTTGCGATCGGCGCCGACGAAGGACAGGCCCGACGCTCCGATAGGCCCATGACGGCCTGCAGATGCGCTACGGATTCGCGCTTGGCGGCGGGTCCTAACTTTTTTCGACAGAAGCTCGCGCACTGCCGAGGCTTCGAGCGTCGGCGAGCAGCTTCTTTAGCTTGGCGTTCTCGTCTTCCAAGGCCTCAGGCGCTTGGCGTCGGAGACGTCCATCCCGCCATACTTGGCCTTCCAGCTATACAGCGTCGCCTCGGAGATCCCGTGCTTGCGGGCAAGATCGCCAGCCTTCGCACCCTCTTCATGCTCGCGCATAACCGCGATGATCTGCTCTTCCGTAAATCGCTTTGTCTTCATCAGTCCGTAATCAAGGACCCTGACTCTAGTCTCAGATGGAGGAAATTCTCAGTGGCAGGTCTGTATTCAGGTGCTGCTGCCCCATCGCAGTCTGGCGCGAGGACTCTAAACGCCCAGACCGACAGCAACTGACAAAATGGCGGATTCGAAACAAACACCTGACAAAAATGTCCGCATCATTACACATGGATGTTTTCAAAGGTAAATTAATGCCGTCAGCGGGCGTTCAGCGCGCTGGCACGGCCTTTGCTGGTTGAAATGCGGCAAAACTGATTGACGGCTGACTGCATCGAAGCCCGCCTGACGATAGAGGCCTCCTTTCAGTCGACTCGGTGCACCGTCTCTCAGGGAACAGCTTGCCATAAAGCCGCGCAGCTTTGGGATGGCGTTGGAGAGCAATATGGTTTTGCAGATGGGGTCGCCGGCTCCTTCGATCAATGTGGAGACTTGGGTGCGCGGCGAGCCCATCGCACATTTCCAGCCCGGCAAAGTATACGTCGTCGAATTTTGGGCAACTGGGAGTGAACCATGTGCGGCGGCGATGCACCATCTGATGCAGATGCAGGAAAGGTTCAAGCACAGTGGGCTCGAGGTCATCGTGGTCGCGGCTCATGAAGGCGCGCTATCGACGGTTGAGGCGCGGGTCAAGCTGGACGCGTGGTTGACCGAAAAGTGCTCGAACCTGAATTTTCCGATCGCGTTCGACCATACGGGCCAAATGAAAAAGCGTTGGATGGAAGCAAGCTTTTCTGGCGAATTTCCGATCTTGTTTGTAATCGATGCAGACGGTCGTATCGCCTATATCGGTCACGCTACTCGACTTAACGAGGTCTTGGCGAGAGTGCTCAACGGCCGCTGGCGCACCAGCGACGCATCGAAAGTCGACTCGAAGCGGATCGCCGAGCGCGAACAAGCGTTGACCAAGTCAATTAATAGGAGATTTTGGGCCGCAGTGAGAAAAGAGGACTGGGAGACGGCACTCTCAGCAGTCGAAGAGGGCAGCGCCTTGATGCCCGACGACATCAACTTCCGCTTGGCTCAGGCGCATGTATTGCTTCACAGAATGCAAGACATGCCGGCCGGGTTGCCTGTCATACGCCAATTGGCTCGCGACGCGATCGAAAGGAACTCCGAGCATTGGCTGCTGGCAACATTAGACCAACTTTTCGGTCCGGCGCACGACCACTCGCACTTTCCGTCTCATGAGCGCTTCGCGCTCGGCAAAGAGTTGGCCGAGCATATCCTGGCACGCAATCCACTCCAAGGCGACGGCCACAAGTTCCGGACTTATCCGGCGGTGGCTCGATACTATCACGAGAGCGGCAACCAAGATCGTGCGATTGAGCTAATCGAGTTCGCACTGAAATCGCTGGACAGTGCGGACCCTATGCTGGACGAGCTGAAACAACACCTTCTACCGAACTTGCTGCAGGCCTTAGCCAACTACAAGGGTGAGGAGGTTTATTACGGCGCCCTCTGTGCGGCTCCGCAAAGCAATGTCCTGAAGGCACGATCGCAGGGCGGGCCGAGGAGAAAGCATAAAAGGGTTTGATAGCAAGAAGGGCTTACGGGCCAATTCGTTCAGGCATATGGGTCCATCGCAGCTGAATTGGCATCAATATACAGGGTGTTACTAAACATGTTCTGAGGATGCCTTTGAAACCCATGAAATCATGGTGGTATGGGACAAAGCCCGGGCACCTAACGAAGAAAGAAGCGTCAGCGCAGATGCTCGCATTTCAGTTCAAATCGACTAAGAGCAACGAATCGCGGCGCCGGACCGGGCTCGTGCGTCGCGCACGGCCATCAGGTTGGGCCTTCGGAGTCAGAGACGCCTATTCATCTTGCGGCCGCTTAATGGTCGCATCGCCGACGGGGTGGAGTAGGCCTTGACCACGCGGGAGAAGGTGTCCGGATTAAACCGGCCTGCGCGTGCGTCTCGCGTCGGCATGCTTGTAACGGTGAATGGCGAAAGGGCAGCCGAATGAAGCGTTTTATGGGGAAGGTCGCCTTAGTGACCGGGGCTAGCCGCGGCATTGGGGCGGCAATCGCCGACAGACTTGCCAGCGACGGGGCCAGAGTATTTGCGGTTCAGCTCGAGGCGACCGGTCATAGAGAAGGGATAGTCGCGGACCTTTGCGACCCCGGCGTTCCGAACATGGTAATTGACCATGTCGTTCGACAGGCTGGCCGCCTCGATATCCTGGTCAACAACGCTGGGTGCATGGTTGAAGCAAGGGTAGATGATACCGGGCTTGACGAGTGGCGACGCACAATGGCGCTGAATCTTGATGCTCCTTTCCTGCTGATCCGTCGCGCCATGCCTCATCTTCGCAGAAGCCGTGGCTCAATCGTCAATGTTGGCTCGATAGAGGGATTGGCCTCTAACCCAGGGCACGCGGCATATTGTGCCTCGAAGGCTGGGCTGCATGGCCTTACACGCGCCGTAGCGGTGGACGGCGGGCAAGACGGGGTGCGCTGCAATGGCGTAGCGCCTGGTTGGATCGATACGGATCTCAATGTCGATTTCGTCGCCGCTTTGCCCGAGAAGGCACTGGAACGGCTTGGTACCATTCATCCGTTGGGCCGAACAGGCCGCGTTGAGGAAGTTGCCGCCATGGTCGCATGGATTGCCTCCGACGAAGCTGCATTCGTCACCGGCCAGATTTTTGTCGTAGACGGTGGCCGAACTGCCAAGTTAAGTCTTCCGTGACGGTTAGTCGTATTTCGAACTGGGGCGGGCCGCTGGAACGCCATCCTCCCGCTGGCACCTGCCTTGTCGCTATCAGCCGCGACGTCGAGAACCGGGTCCGTCTGATGGTAAAGGAATATGGCGCCCAGTTCCGCCGCTCGGCAACGTCAGAGAATGATTGCCTACGGACATCTGCTGGGGCCAATCTCCGAGGCGGCGGTGCATTTAGGGTGAAATTTGCCGTGAACAGGAGAAGGCTCGATGGCAAATCTGGTCCTTCTACGTGGAGACGAGCGCCCCCGCCGCGGCGTGTTCGAGCGAGAGAGCATGCAATGTTCGCATGCCTTGGCGATTTGTTGTTTAGCGGCGCTGAGCTTGCTGCCATGCCTTCACCGCTAGGGCTGAACCAGGCGCGGATGTCCATGTGGGACCCAGCTCTCCTGGACCAGGAGGCATCTCATGCCGGTCTTGGCGGCGACCGCAGCGACCATGCGCGTATGGTTGGACTGCACGCCACCGGTTGTGACGAGCGTATCGGGCATCTGGCGCGATCGCGTCGGGCGGCGTCGTCATGAGCCAGGCGGTGCTGATCGCTGTCGGCATCGATTGGGACGGCCGGCGCCAGATCTTGGCCGTCGAGATGGCTAATCGCGAAAGCCGCTCGGCCTGGAGGGATTTCCTCGTCGCGCTGAAGGCGCGCGGGCTCAGGGGCGTCGAACTGGTCGTGTCCGACGATCATGCCAGCCTGGTGGCGGCGATCGGCGGGGTGATCCCCGAAGCCCGCCTGGCAGCGCTGCTACGTGCCTCAGGAACGCGCTCGATCACCTGCCGAGAAATCGTGGCGATGATTGCCTGCAGGAGTTGCGCTGGCTCTACGACCGCGCGATCTCGCCGAGGCCAAGGCCGATCTCGCCGCATGGCTTGCCAAATGGTCGGGCCGCTATCCGCGACTGACGAGCTGGGGAGAGGAGACCATCGAATGCACGCTGACCTTCTTTTGCCTGCCGCGCCAGCACCACAAGCACCTGAAGTCCACCAACATGCTGGAACGCCTCAACGAGGAAATCCGCCGGCGCACCTATGTCGTGCGCATCTTCCCGAACGCCGAAAGCTGCCTGCGCCTGGTCAGGGCGCTGGCCGTCGAAACCAACGAAAACTGGATGGAGGCCAACCGCTACATCAACATGGATGACCTGCGCGAGCACAAGAAGCTTGCTTTGCGCCAAGCCGCATGACCAGCTCAGAAAGAGCACGCGGCCGAAGTAGCCGGCCTGAAGCAGCAGCGAACAGGCCAGCGTCGTGACGACTGCCACACGGAG
>NZ_RZTE01000071.1:0-15386 GCF_003997415.1 Mesorhizobium sp. M7A.F.Ca.MR.245.00.0.0
ATAATCCGGCATCAAAATCTCCGCCAAAACCCGAGCCGGCTTCTTGCCACGCCGGTCCGGCGCGGGTCTAGCGATTTGAAACCGGTTTGCCTAGGGCGTGACACGCAACTTTGGCGGAACAGGCAAAAGGCGCATCAGCCGCGAGGCGCTATGACAATTCGACCGTGGCCGAAGCATTTCATCGCCGGACCGCCTACAAGCATGGCTCACCCGATCCCGTTTGAAGGCGAGCCATGCCGACAAAGAACGAGCCTGCAAAGAACGACATGACCACCGACCTTGCGCTGCTCGTCGTGCTGGCGGTGCTCTGGGGCGCCTCCTACACCTTCATCAAGATCGGCGTCGAAACCATCCCGCCGGTCACCTTCATCGCCGCCCGCACCCTGATTGCCGGTGGTATCTTGTTTGCCATCCTCCGCTGGCGCGGGCTCAGCCTGCCGGGCGATGCGGCAAGCTGGCGCCGCTTCGCCTTCCAGGCCTGCCTCAACAGCGTCATCCCGTTCACCCTGATCGCCGCGGCGGAACGTTCGGTCGATGCCGGCCTCGCCACCATCCTGAACGCGACCTCGCCGATCTTCACCTTCCTCTTGACAGCGCTCATCACCCGCCACGAGCCGGTCACGGTGCGCAAGCTGATTGGCGTCGGCGCCGGCATTGCCGGCATCTGTCTCATCATAGGCACGCAGGCACTGGGTGGTCTCGGTCACGAGTTGTGGGCGCAGTTGGCCATCGTAGCGGCAACAATCTGCTATGCCGGGGCCGCCATTTTCGGCCGCGGCTTCAAGGGTCTCGATCCGATGCTGCCTGCCGCCGGTTCGATGCTGTGCGGCGCCGTCATCCTCGTGCCCCTCAGTCTGGTGTTCGACCAGCCATGGACGCTGGCGCCATCAACGGCGTCGATCCTGGCCCTGCTCAGCCTGTCGGTCTTTTCCACCGCACTGGCCTTCGTCATCTATTTCCGCCTCATCCATACGCTGGGTTCGGTCGGCACCACCTCGCAGGCCTATCTGCGCGTGCCGATCGGCGTCGGCATCGGCGCTCTCTTCCTCGGCGAAAGTCTTGGTTCGACGGCATGGCTGGGCATGGGTTTTGTCGTAGCCGGGGTCGCCGCCATGACCATTCCGGTTCGAAAGCCAGCATTTGCGCGGTAGAGCAATTCCAGGAAAAGTGTGAAGCGGTTTTCCCGGGAAAAGCGCATAGCGCTTTCCCTTGGGATTGCGTCAAAGCACAGGAACCGGCCTCCTTGCGCTCATGCCGTGCTCTGCTTATCTCGGAAGCGTCCGCCTTTCGGCGGTGTCTGGTGACCTGAGGTAAAGCACGGTGATTTTCGACGCTGCCCGCACTGCGGCCCTTGAGTTGCTTTCGCCTCCCTTTCGGGCCGTGTTCCTCAAGACATTGGGTCTGACGCTGCTGGCGCTGGTGGCCTTGTGGTTCGGCCTGACCAGCCTCGTCGAGTGGCTCGCCCTGCCGTGGCTGCAGACGCTGTTGCCCGGCATACCGTCCTGGGCCAGCTGGCTGGGTGGCATCATCGCCGCGATAGCGCTTGCCTTCGGCATGGCATTGCTCATCGCACCGGTGACGGCTGTTGTCGCCGGCCTGTTCCTCGACGATATCGCCGAAGTGGTCGAGCGCACCGACTATCCCGGCGATCCGACCGGCCGCGCCATGCCGGCGCTGCGCTCGCTGGTGCTGTCGGCGCGATTCCTCGGCGTCGTCATTCTCGGCAACATCGTCGCCCTGCTGCTTTTGCTGGTGCCGGGCGTCAACATAGCCGCCTTCTTTATCGTCAATGGCTATCTGCTCGGGCGCGAGTTCTTCGAATTCGCTGCCATGCGCTTTCGCGGGGAAGAAGAGGCCAGGGCCTTGCGCAGGCACTATGCCGGCACGGTGTTTCTCGCCGGGCTGCTCATCGCGGCTTTCCTCGCCGTGCCGTTGCTCAACCTGCTGACGCCGCTCTTCGCCGCCGCCGTGATGGTGCATCTGCACAAGGCGATCTCGGTGCGGGAAGTGGCTCGCTCCTCGCGCCGCTGAGCATTTTCTTCAGCGCAACAGGAATCCGCGTCCGAGCTCGTCGTCCGCTTCGACGATAAACTCCGTCCTGCCACTATAATAGGCGCGGCCGCCGACGCGGGCGATGATCGCCCCGTGCGGGCCAGCCTTCGCCGTCCGCACCACGGCTCCCGAAAACCGCGAGCCGGCAATGCTTTCGAATGTGCGCGTCTGTCCGATCGCGATCTCGCCCTTGGCATGCATGGCCGCCAGCCTTGCGGTGACGCCGGAGCCGGTCGGCGAGCGGTCGACCTCCGCCTCGGCGAAGACGCAGATGTTCTTGGTCACCTCATCGGAGAAAGCATCGCGGCCATCGGTCAGGATGGTGCCGTATAGGAAGGCAAGGTCGCCGTGGTCGGGATGCGACAGCGGAAATTCGGCCTTGAGCCTGTCCGTCAGCGCCGTTGCCGCATCGACGAAATCGCGCACCCGGCTTTTGCCGAATTCGAGCCCGAATTGGTGACAATCGGCCAGCGCGTAGAAAGCCCCGCCATAGGCGACGTCGAAGCCGATCGTGCCGTGGCCCGCCAGCTCTATTGTCTGGCCGCCGGCGAACAGGAACGCTGGCACGCTTTCGAACGACACCGCACCGGCCTTGCCGTCCCTGACCTCGACGGAGGCGACGACCAGCCCGCACGGCGCCTCGATATTGACTGTCGTGATTGGTTCCTGTTTCGCCACCAATCCTTCATCTACGGCGTAGCGGCCGAGCGCGACGATGGCGTGGCCGCACATCGTCGAATAACCCTCATTGTGCATGAACAGCACGGCGAGGTCGGCGCCGGGCAGGTCGGGTTCGACCAGCAAGGCGCCATACATGTCGTAATGGCCGCGCGGCTCGAACATCAGGATCTTCCTGAGATGATCGAGATGGTCGCGCACATAGGCGCGCTTTTCTAGGATCGTGCCCTTGGGGACACTGGGATAGCCGCCGGTGACGATCCTGAGCGGCTCGCCGCCGGTATGCATATCGACGACGGTGAGCGTCATGCGATGGGCCCCGTTCAAGCTGAAGACTTGCCGAAGAGGGCCTGCAATTTGCCGAATGGCATGGCGGCGCGGGTGAAGCCGAAGGTGCCGTCCTGCTGGATCTCGCGCGCCGCCGTTTCCAGCATGCCATAGGCGAAATTGGTCAGCCACGGCCCGAGCGAGATGCGCTTGACGCCGGCCATGGCGAGGTCGGCGATGGTGAAGCCAGGCTTTGCCATGACATTGACCGGCTTGCTGACCGCCGAGCAGAGCGTGCGGATCATCTCGACGTCGGCGATGCCTGGCGCGTAGAGCACGTCGGCACCGGCCTTCTCGAATGCCTGCAGCCGCTTGATGGTGTCGTCGAGGTCGGACTTGCCCCACAGGAAATTCTCGGCCCGCGCGGTGAAGACGAAATCGCGCTTCAGCGCCCGCGCCGCTTCCACCGCCGCCGCAACGCGCTCGACGGCGTGCGCGAAATCATAGATCGGCTTGTCCGGATCGCCGGTGTGGTCCTCGATCGAGCATCCGGCAAGACCGGCCGCTTCCGCCGCGAAGATGGTTTCGGCGGCCTGCTCGGCGCTGTCGCCCTTGCCTTTCTCGAGGTCGGCGGAGACAGGCAGGCTGGTCGCCGCCGTCACCTCGCGGCAATGGTGGATCATCTGGTCGAAGGTTACGGCGCCATCCGGCAGGCCGCGTGAAAAAGCAAAGCCGGCGCTGGTCGTCGCCAGCGCCGTGAAACCGAACGAGGCCAGCAGCTTCGTCGTGCCAATATCCCAGGGATTGGGCATGACGAAGGTCGAGGCATGCAGGTCGCGAAAGATCTTGCCCTTGTCCATGGTAGTTCCCCCATCATGTGCGGTGTGGCTAAGCGGATTTTATCCTGCCCGATTTGACCGGGCAAACGAATGCGGTTGGTTCAGAAGCGATTGGCGTTCTCTCCTGCCAATTTGTCCAGCGCGTCGGAATCCTTGGTGTAGCGCGATGTCTTCTTGTCCCAGTGATAGGTGACGGAGATCTCGTGGGACTCTGGTCTGGGCGGAGTGTCGTCGCAGCTTTCGCCGTTCAGCACAGTAGAGTCGGTCACGGTCACCTTGATGGCGGCATAAGGCTGACCATCGGCAATGCCCTGAAAAGCTACATCCTGCTTGCGGCTGTAGGCGCACAGGTTTTCATCGAACGTATAGATCATGTCGATCGGTTCGAACTTGTCGTCGCGGATCATGATCAGCGGCGTGATCACATAGTTCTGGCTCGAATTGAAATGCGCGCTCATGGTGATGAGGACGTCATCGTTGGCGCCGACGGAAAGCTTGCCCGGTTCGCGGAAATAGGTGCCGCGGTCGAGCGCGACATTGACGGCGTCGAGCAGCTTTGGCTTGGCCGTGATGTCGTAGAGCGCCAGCACCGCATAGCCTTCGGCGCTGTCGGGAGAATCGCCAAGGTCGAACAGCATGGTCAGCCGATCCTTGCCGCCGGCCTTGATGGCGAGCACCGCGGCATTGGAAAAGCCCGAAGTCTCGGGCGGCGAACCGCCGCTGTCCGGTCCCTCGATATGACGCATCTCGATCGGCAACCCACCCCTGTAGAAGCCGTGATTGTCCGCGGCAAGATCCGGAATGACCATCCTCGCGAGGTCGAGATAGGTGACATCCGTGCGGCCGGGCAGAGCGCTGCCGAGCTCCGGAAAGCTGATGGCTTGCGCGCCGGCCGCGGTCCATAGAAACGGCGCCAGCATCAAGGCGAGGATGAGGCGGAGCAGGCTGGGGTTCATGCGTGGCCTCGAGTTGGCGGCGCCAAGCTAGCACGGACAATCGAGGCGTACAGCTGCAGGCTGAAGATCAGGTCAGTGGATCGGCACCAGCCCGGCCAGCTCGCGCATGTCGTCGAACAGGATGCCGCCGGCCTGGATCAGGCCGGCGCGGTCGGAATAGGGATCGGCATGGTAGGAAAACACCCGCATGCCGGCGGCGATCCCGGCCTGCGTGCCGGCGACGCTGTCCTCGATGACGATGCAGTCGGCAGGCGCGAAGCCCATGGTCTTGGCCGCATGCAGGAACAGGTCCGGGAACGGCTTGCCACGGCTGACCATGGTCGAGGAAAACATCGCGTGTTCGAACAGCGGCAGCAGCCCGGTCTGGCCAAGCGTGATGTGCATCTTCGACACCCGGGCCGAGGTGGCGACGCAATAGGCGATACCGGCTGAACGCACGGCTTCGACGAACTCGCGGACGTAGGGGATCGCTTCGACGCCGTGGGCAAACAGGTCCGGCAGGCCGGCGTTCCAGCGATCGACGAAACCGGCGCCGAGCCTGACGCTGGTCTCTTCTTCGATCTCTTTCTGCACCGACGCCATGCTGCGGCCGGAGAAATTCTTGCGGCAATATTCGAAGCTTGTCGGATAGCCGGCAGCGGTCAGCCATTCGGCGAGACGCCGATTGGCCAAATTCTCTGTATCGACCAGGATCCCGTCGCAGTCGAAGATGACAAGCTTAGGCAGTTTAGACATCAGGCGGTGCCGGTCGATCCGAATCCGCCCGCGCCACGCGCCGTACCACCGGCCAGACTGCGCTCTTCCACGGTCGCCTGGGCCACCGCAGCGAAGATGATCTGGGCGATGCGCATGCCGCGCGTCACGGCAAAGTCCTCGTCGCCGAGATTGATCAGCAGCACCTTCACCTCGCCGCGATAGTCGCTGTCGATGGTGCCGGGCGTGTTGAGGACAGTCAGGCCGTGCTTGAAAGCAAGTCCGGAGCGCGGCCGCACCTGGCCCTCCATGCCTTCCGGAATTTCCAGGATCAGCCCGGTCGGCACCAGAGCGCGCTTTCCCGGAAGGATCAGCAGCGGCCGGTCGTCCGGCACAGCGGCGCGCAGATCCATGCCGGCGGCACCAGTGCTTTCATAGGCGGGAAGGGGAAGTCCTTCAGCATGCGGCAACCTGACGAAGCCGACGGTCGGACCGATGACGGAGGAAGTTTGAAGGGCTGCGCGCATAAAATCGATCCTATCGGCGCGAACGGCGATTCGGTCAACTCGACTGTAAATCTATCAACGGCTTTCTTTTGGGCGGCACGATGGCCGGTCCGGTAGTGTGTCGCCTAACTGTTCGAATTTCGATATGTTGGCCGCATGGATAATCAGGCCGATGACCAACCCGACATCTTAGCCCTATTGAGAAGCACTGCAGAGTCTAGCAAGCGTCTCGCTGAGGCCATGTTGAAGGCCTATGCAGCAAACGCTTTGCCAGAACCAGCGACGCCGGACGATATCGCTCATTGGAAACAGGTTTTGGTGGATGCCAAGTCAGAATTGCTAAGGCTACACGAGGCCCACCGGACCTAAAGACCAGAAGCGCCCAGTTCATACCGAGACACTACCCAATCCCACATGCGGTGCCCCTAACGCAGTTCCATCGGAACGACGGTCGTTTCCTTGATTTCCTCCATCACGAACGACGCGGAAACGTCCGACAGCGCCACCTTGGCAATCAGCCGCTGATAGAGCCGGTCATAGGCCTTCACGTCGGCGACGCGGGCGCGCAAGACATAATCGAGGTCGCCGGACATGCGGTAGACGCCGATGATCTCGGGAAAGCCGGTCACCGCCGCCCGAAACTTCTGCAGCCACTCCGGATCGTGGTTGGACGTGCGGATCAGGATGAAGACGGAAAGGCCAAGCCCGAGCTTTTCGGCATCGACCAGCGCCACCCTGCCGGTGATCACACCAGCCTCTTCCAGCCGCCTCACTCGGCGCCAGCAGGCATTGCGCGACAGCGCCACCCGTTCCGACAGCTGGTCGACCGACAGCGTGCCGTCGCGTTGCAGCTCAGTGAGCAATTTCCGGTCGATTTCGTCAATTTCCAGCGTCATGTGGGATGTTTGTCCCAAGGATCACCGAAATACAAGGACATTTTGAGACCGATGAACCGGCGAAGCGTGTCAGGATACTCATATCAGGAACTTGAAGCGCTGAAGGGGAACCAGCATGTCGGTCGCCAAGATTTTCACCTCTCATCCGGCCAAGGTCGGCGAAACCTATTTCAGCCACATGGGCTTTGCCGCCTGGTTTTCGTCGCGCCTGTTGATGGCGGCTTGTGCTGCGCTCGTTCATGCTTTCTTGCCATTTCTGTTTGAAACTACCGCCAGCCGAATCGTTCGCGAGCTTTACGAGCGGACGCACAACAGAGGCACACACGCGATCAAGGAGCCTGCGGCTCTTATGGATCGCGCCTAGAGGACGACAGAAGCGATGTGCCGGTGGGCGGCCTATCTCGGTGAAGCGGTCTTTCTCGAAGACATCCTCACGGCGCCCTGTCACTCGCTGATCGCCCAGAGCCATTGCGCCCAGGAAGCGAAATCGCCGACCAATGGCGACGGCTTCGGCCTTGCCTGGTATGGCGACCGCCCGGAGCCGGGTCTCTATCGCGATATCCTGCCGGCCTGGTCCGATCCCAATCTGAAAAGCCTGTGCCGGCAGATCAAATCCGGCCTGTTCCTCGCCCATGTACGGGCGTCCACCGGCGGCGCCACCAGCCGCATGAATTGCCATCCGTTCATCTCCGGCGCCTGGTCGTTCATGCACAACGGCCAGATCGGCGGCTTCGAGAAGATCCGCCGCGCGCTGGAGAATTCGCTGTCAGACGCCGTCTTCGACCAGCGCGAAGGCACCACCGATTCCGAACTCTTTTTCCTGCTGATGATCGACGAAGGGTTGGCCGGCGATCCGCAAGGCGCGGTGTCCCGCGCCACTAGCCGCGTGCTCGAAGCCTCGCGCCGCGCCGGCCTCGAACCAGCGCTGAAGCTCACCGCCGCCTTCTCGGATGGACAGGCGTTGCATGCGGTGCGCTATGCCACCGACGCCCACGCGCCGACGCTCTACACCTCCGTCTTGCGCAAGGGTGGCGGCCGCTGCATCGTGTCCGAGCCGTTCGACCGCGAGGGCGGCGACTGGCAAGCGATCCCGCCATCGAGTTTTGTCACGATGACGCGGGACGGCATCAGCATTCGCCCGTTTGCTCCAGCGGCGGCAAAGCTGGCGCTGGTCGGGTAAGTTTCTTCGCCGGATCGCAAATGCTGCAAAGTCGCGGGCCAGCGCCCCCCTCTGTCCTGCCGGACATCTCCCCCTCAAGTGGGGAGATTGGCAGCTTCGCCGACCGCGCGTTCTTGCAACGTTGAAGATTGGCGAAAGCCGTGACGCTATCCAATCTCCCCACTTGAGGGGGAGATGGCGGGCAGGCCAGAGGGGGGCGCCGTAGAGTGCCGACATCGGCAGCACAACTTCGATCAAGCACTAGCGAATACCGAATGCTCAACTCCGCTTGAAATCGCGCCGCGTTCCGCCATTTGGTCAGGCACGCGCGGCCAAGCCGGAGCATTCCTCATGGACATCGCCTTCTCCTCAACCGTCGAACTGGCCGCAGCCATCGCAAAGCGCAAAATCTCCGCCGTCGAAGCCCTCGACGCCCACCTGGCGCAGATCGATGCCCACAACGAGGTCGTCAACGCCGTCATCTCGCTCGACAGGGAAGGCGCCCGCGAGCGTGCCAAGAAGGCGGACGCTGCCCAGGCGCGCGGCGCCGCACCCGGACCTCTTCATGGCGTGCCGTTCACGCTGAAAGACATGCACGAAACGTCAGGCATAAGGACCACGGTCGGCTTCTCGCCCTTTGCCGACTATGTCGCCAAGCAGGACAGCCCGGTCGTCATCAGACTGAAAGCGGCCGGCGGCGTGCTGATGGCCAAGACCAATGTCGCGGCCATGCTTTCGGACTGGCAATCGAACAACCCGCTGTTCGGCCGCACCAACAATCCATGGAATCTCCAGCGCACGGCAGGCGGCTCCAGCGGCGGCGCGGCAGCGGCAATTTGCTCGGGGATGACGCCGTTCGACGTGGGCACAGACATGCAGGATTCGATCCGGCTGCCGGCCGCCTTCTGCGGTGTTTATGGCTTGAAGCCGACGGAGCATCGTGTCTCGCTGGCCGGTGCCTTCCCCGATCCCGGCGGTGCCGCGCGCAGCGTGCGGCTGATGTCCTGCCTCGGGCCGTTGGCGCGCAGCGTGCAAGATTTGGCGCTGATCTATCAAATCATCGCCGGCCCGGATGGAAGCGACACCGATCTTGCCCCGGTGCCGGTCCAGGATATGCCGAAGCTCGACCCTAGGACATTGCGCATCGCCTTCGCGCCGTCCTTTCCCGGCTTTCCGGTGGCCGGCGACATCAGCGCCGCGGTCGAAAACCTCGCAAGGCAGCTGCAATCGGCCGGTGCCCTCGTTAAGGAGGCAAAACTGCCGAAACTCGATCTGCACCACGATCTGGAGCAGGGCGGCGCGCTGATCGGCATGATGCTGGAGGCCGCCCAGCCGGAGTCGCCGGAGAACCCGACACCGGTCTCGCATTGGTTCGAGGCACTCGCCCGCCGCGACCGGTCCATTCTCGCCTGGGACCGGTTTTTCGAAAACCATGACGCGCTGCTCTGCCCGGTGGCCATGACTTCCGCCTTCCCGCATTGCGAGCCGGGCACGCCGATCACGGTCGACGGCAAGGAGCAGAGCTACTGGATGCTGCCGGCCTATGGCGCCGTCTTCAACTACAGCGGCCATCCGGCGCTTTCCATCCCATGCGGACAGGGCAGCGAGGGCTTGCCGATCGGCTTGCAACTGGTCGGCAAACGCTGGTCGGAGTCACAGCTGCTCGGCATCGCCAGGCAATCGAACCACTGACCGGCGGCTTTCGGCGTCCGCCCGCCTATTGAGCGAAACGCGACAATCCATAAGGGGCAAGTAAGGGGTCGCGCTCGCCGTCGAGGATTTCCCGAGCGGCGAACAGGCCGATGGCCGGCGCCAACGTGATGCCGGAATGCATGACGGCGACATAGACACCGTCCAAGCCCTCGGCGCGGCCAATGATCGGAAAGCCGTCGATCGGCGTCGGCCGGTAGCCGACCGTGTGGAAATCGAGTTCCAACCCATCGCTGTCGCGCAGCATGGCCTTCATGGCCGCAAACAGGGCGTGGGCGGTGGCTTCGGCATCCATGCCCGGATCGGCGCCGCCGAAATCCGAGCCGGCGATGATGCGGCCTTCCGCCGTCTGGCGCATGTGCAGCCGCTCGGCCAGCACCAGCCCGTTGAGCAGCTTTTCGTGCGGTCGCGAATGGACGATCAGGCCGGGCGGCGTTTCGATCGGCAGGTTGATCCCGGCGGTCGCGGCGATCTCCGGCGAGCCAACGCCGGCCGCGACCACCACCTCGTCCGATGCAATCAGGCCATGCGATGTGTCGACACCGGTGATCCTGCCGCCGGTCTGGACCAGGGCCGTCACCGTGCTGGAGATGGTCTTCGCGCCATGTCGCTTCGCGTCTGCCAATAGGGCACGGACGGCGGCCACGGGCTCTGCGACACCTTCTTCGGCAACATGCAGGGCAAAATCCGGAAGCTCGGTGAGATTGGGTTCGATGCGCGCTGCACCGGCGCGGTCGACTTGGCTGATGCCATAGCCCCAGGCGGAATGTTCCGTGGCGTAGGTTTCCATGTCGGCCGCCGGTAAGTCCCAGCACAGGCCGCCGCACCAGCTCAGCGGCAGGTCGGGCAGGTCCTGCGCCAGCCGCGACCATTCGGCCATGGCGCGGGTGCGCAGCCGGAAATAGGGCTCCGGATTGCCCCAGCTGGCGTTGATCCAGGCGAACGAATTTGGCGTCGCCACCCCACCGGCAGCACTGTCGGCAATCACCGTCACTTGCGCACCCGCTCTGCTCAGATGCCAGGCGATGGAGGCGCCGATGATACCGGCGCCGATGACGATCACTTCTTTAGCCGCTGTCATGCTCGCTCCTTTGGCTCGTGATTTCTGACGGACGCACACCCAAGTGCCATCCCGTTCGCCGCTTGCCAATGTCGAGCAGCGCGAAACATGCGGCAATGCGCTGGCTTGAGCCACGGCGTGATCGGCTGCATGCCCAGACGAAGAGGTGGGCCGGCCGGAGCGGTCGACAGCCTGCCACTGCGCTGCTAGAAGCCCGACCTGTCACACGGAAATCCCAGAGAATGCCCGAAGCAATAGAAGAAGAAGTGGCGCGCCGCCGCACCTTCGCGATCATCGCGCACCCGGACGCCGGCAAGACGACGCTCACCGAAAAGCTGCTGCTGTTCGGCGGCGCCATCCAGCTCGCCGGCGAGGTCAAGGCCAAGAAGGACAAGATCCAGACGCGGTCCGACTGGATGAAGATCGAGCGCGAACGCGGCATCTCGGTCGTCACCTCGGTGATGACCTTCGAGTATGAGGACAATGTCTTCAACCTGCTCGACACGCCCGGCCACGAGGATTTCGCCGACGACACCTACCGCACGCTGTCGGCGGTCGACTCGGCGGTCATGGTCATCGATGCCGCCAAGGGCATCGAGCCACGCACGCTGAAACTGTTCGAAGTCTGCCGCCTGCGCGACATCCCGATCATCACCTTCGTCAACAAGATGGATCGCGAAAGCCGCGACCCGTTCGAGATCCTCGATGAAATCGAGCAGAAGCTGGCGCTCGACACCGCGCCGATCACCTGGCCGATCGGCCGTGGCAAGACGTTCTCCGGCACCTACCATCTGGCGCTGAACGCCGCGCGCAAGGGCGACGACGAGAAGGAACGCACGCCGGTCAACGGCCCCGATTCCAACCGCGTCGCCGGGCTGCTGCCCGAAAACGAGCGCGAAGCCTTCATCGAGGAACTGGAACTCGCGCGAGAAGCGTGCAGACCCCTTGATATTGAGGCCTTCCGCGAGGGCCATCTGACGCCGGTCTATTTCGGTTCGGCGCTACGCAACTATGGCGTGCGCGACCTGATCGAGGCACTCGGCGCTTTTGGACCGCCGCCGCGCGCGCAGGAGGCCGACACCCGCAAGGTCGAGGCGACCGAAGAGAAGATGACGTCCTTCGTCTTCAAGATCCAGGCCAACATGGATCCCAATCACCGCGACCGCATCGCCTTCGTCCGTGTCTGTTCGGGCAAGCTCGAGCGCGGCATGAAGGCCAAGCTGGTGCGCACGGGAAAACCGATGTCGCTGTCGGCGCCGCAGTTCTTCTTTGCCCGGACCCGCGTTACCGCTGACGAGGCTTTTGCCGGTGATGTCGTCGGCATCCCCAACCATGGCACGCTGCGCATCGGCGACACGCTGACCGAAGGCGAGGAGATACTGTTCCGCGGCGTTCCGAATTTCGCCCCGGAAATCCTGCGTCGTGTGCGCCTCGGCGACGCGATGAAGGCGAAAAAACTCAAGGAAGCGCTGCACCAGATGGCAGAGGAGGGCGTCGTGCAGCTGTTTTCGCCGGAGGATGGCTCGCCGGCCATCGTCGGCGTCGTCGGCGCGCTGCAGCTCGACGTGCTGAAGGAACGGCTGAACTTCGAATACACGCTGCCGGTCGAATTCGAGATGTCGCGGTTTTCAGTCTGCCGCTGGATATCGGCCGACGACAAAGCCGAGACGCTTCGCTTCATCGAGGCGCATCGCGGTGACATCGCCCGCGACCTCGACAATGATCCGGTGTTCCTCGCCCAGCACGCTTTCTCGCTGAACTACGAAGCGGAACGCTGGAAGGCGATCAAGTTTGCCACGATCAAGGACTATCAGGTCCGCGACAAGGCGGCGTAGGCGCCAGTTTTCCCTTCTCCCCGTTCACGGGGAGGTGAGGAGTGGTCCGCGCAGCGGGCGAAAAGCCAATTGCTTGGCTTTTCGAACGAGGAACGCCCGAAGGGCGGATGAGGGGCAGCGCCGACCCTCGACTATCCTCTCGCCGCTTCCTCGATCCTGGCGATGTCGATCTTGCTCATCTGCATCATCGCCGACATCACGCGGCCGGCCTTGGCCCGGTCCGGATCCAGAAGCAGGCGCGGCAGCTGCTCCGGCACGACCTGCCAGGAGACGCCGAATTTATCCTTCAGCCAGCTGCATTGCGACGGTTGGCCGCCACCTTCGATGAGCTTGTCCCAGAAGTAATCCACCTCTTCCTGCGTCTTGCAGTCGATCGACTGCGACATCGCCTCGGTGTGCTTGAACTGCGGTCCGCCGTTGAGCGCCTGGAACTGCACGCCGTCGAGTTCGAACGTGGTCACCAGCACTTTGCCTTCATCGGCGTGGCCCTCGGGCCAGCGCATCACGCTCAGCACCTTCGAATTCTTGAAGATGGAGACGTAGAAATTCATGGCCTCTTCGGCCTGGCCGTCGAACCACAGGCAGGTGGTGATCTTTTGCATGTCGTGCTCCTCGGGTTGTTTGGTTGCGTTACGGCGAAACGGCTGACTCCGAACGCGGTGCCATTTCCATGTCGTCTGCCCAAGGACGGGCATGCAGTGCGCCATCCGACAGTGCCACGCATTTTTTTGAGAGAATCTGGCGCATTGCAAAATTGTGGCCAGACCGGGCTTGCGCGTCTATAACGCCTGCGGTCCGAATTCAGCTCCGCCGCGCCATGCCTCGCCGTGGCCAGCCACCAAGGAAAAAACATGCCTGCCTATCGCTCCCGCACCACAACCCATGGCCGCAACATGGCCGGCGCACGCGGCCTCTGGCGCGCCACCGGCATGAAGGACTCGGATTTCGGCAAGCCGATCATCGCGGTGGTCAACTCCTTCACCCAGTTCGTGCCGGGCCATGTCCATCTGAAGGATCTCGGCCAGTTGGTCGCGCGCGAGATCGAGAAGGCCGGCGGCGTCGCCAAGGAATTCAACACCATCGCCGTCGACGACGGCATCGCGATGGGCCATGACGGCATGCTCTATTCGCTGCCGTCGCGCGAGCTGATCGCCGATTCCGTCGAATACATGGTCAATGCTCACTGTGCCGACGCCATGGTCTGCATCTCCAATTGCGACAAGATCACGCCCGGCATGCTGATGGCATCGTTGCGCCTCAACATCCCGACCGTCTTCGTTTCCGGCGGTCCGATGGAAGCCGGCAAGGTGGTGCTCGCCGGCAAGACGCAGGCTCTCGACCTGGTCGATGCCATGGTGGCGGCCGCCGACGACAGGGTCTCCGACGAGGACGTCAAGGTCATCGAGCGCTCGGCCTGCCCGACCTGCGGCTCCTGCTCGGGCATGTTCACCGCCAATTCGATGAATTGTTTGACCGAGGCGCTTGGCCTGTCGCTGCCCGGCAACGGCTCGACATTGGCGACGCATGCCGACCGCAAACGGCTGTTCGTCGAGGCCGGCCACCTGATCGTCGATCTCGCCCAGCGTTACTACGAACAGGATGACGAGACGGCTCTGCCGCGCAACATTGCCTCGAAGGGCGCCTTCGAGAACGCCATGACGCTCGACATCGCCATGGGCGGCTCGACCAACACCGTGCTGCACATCCTGGCTGCCGCCCATGAAGGCGAGATCGATTTCGATCAGGACGACATCGACGCGCTGTCGCGCAAGGTGCCGGTGCTGTGCAAGGTTGCTCCGGCCAAGTCCGACGTGCACATGGAAGACGTGCACCGCGCCGGCGGTATCATGGCCATCCTCGGCCAGCTCGACAATGCCGGCCTGCTCAACCGCGACCTGCCGACGGTGCACACGCGAACGCTGGGCGAAGCGCTCGACCATTGGGATATTTCCCGCACGACCAGCCAGAGCGTGCGTGATTTCTTCCTCGCCGCCCCTGGCGGCGTGCCGACACAGGTCGCTTTCAGCCAGGACCGCCGCTGGGACGAACTCGATCTCGACCGCGAGAAAGGCGTCATCCGCTCGACCGAACATCCCTTTTCCAAAGATGGCGGCCTCGCCGTGCTGAAAGGCAATCTGGCTCTCGACGGCTGCATCGTGAAGACCGCCGGCGTCGATGAATCGATCCTGAAGTTCACCGGCCCGGCCCGCGTCTTCGAAAGCCAGGATTCCAGCGTCAAGGCGATCCTGTCCAACGAGATCAAGGCCGGCGATGTGGTCGTCATCCGCTATGAAGGGCCGCGCGGCGGCCCAGGCATGCAGGAAATGCTTTATCCAACCAGCTATCTGAAGTCGAAAGGGCTCGGCAAGGCCTGCGCCCTGGTCACCGACGGCCGCTTCTCGGGAGGCACGTCGGGCCTGTCGATCGGCCATGCGTCGCCGGAAGCCGCCGAAGGCGGGCTGATCGGGCTGGTGCAGGAGGGCGATACGATCGAGATCGACATCCCGAACCGCAGCATCCGCCTGGCTGTCGATGAGGCGGAACTCGCTGCCCGCCGGGCGGCGATGGAGGCCAAGGGCGCCCTGGCCTGGAAGCCCGAGGAAAAGCGCAAGCGCAAGGTGACGACCGCCTTGCGAGCCTATGCCGCCATGACGACCAGCGCGGCCAAGGGCGCGGTGAGGTTTGTGCCGGAATAGAGCAGTTCTTCCTTCTCCCCTTGTGGGAGAAGGTGGCCT
>NZ_RZTE01000072.1:0-12727 GCF_003997415.1 Mesorhizobium sp. M7A.F.Ca.MR.245.00.0.0
CTCGCGATATGGACACCGCTGAATTCACTGAGGCCGATTGGAGTGACTTGAGCATTCCCACTCTTACCGCCTACGTCAGATCGAAGACGTTAGCCGAAAAAGATGCCTGGGATTTTGTGAGGCAAAAAGGTGGGCCAGAGCTTACAGCAGTAAACCCGACGGTGATATTGGGGCCGGTCATGTGCCCCGACTATTCTCCGTCAATTTCACTCATCCAACGTATGCTGGACGGAAATCTGCCGTTAGCTCCGAAGCTTTCCTACGGGATCGTGGACGTCCGCGACGTCGCCGATCTACACATTCGCGCTATGACCGATCCTGCAGCAAATGGCGAGCGGTTCGTTGCAATAGCGGGTGAAACAATGAGCATATACGAGATAGCCCGGGTGCTCAGGTCGCGGCTGGGTGCTCATGGAGCAAAAGCGCCGCGATTTGAGATGCCAAACTGGGCGATGCGACTTCTCGCTTTGGTCAGTCCTGCGGCAAATCAAGTGACATCTGATCTCGGCAAAGAAAGGCGCGCTGGCAATGAAAAAGCGCGCTCCTTGCTTGGATGGTCGCCTCGATCAAACGAAGAGGCAATCATGGCGACCTGTGAAAGTCTGCTAAGGCTTAAACTTGTAAAATAGGAATTTGAGATCGGAAAACAGGTTGGCATGGGCGTTCGGCCGGACTCCGAGACTTTCGACTACGTGATCGTTGGCGCGGGTACCGCAGGCTCTCTTCTGGCCGCCCGACTTGCCAAAGAACCAGGCATTACAGTGTGCGTGCTGGAAGCAGGACCTGGCGACCTCAGGCCAGATGTGCGGGTCCCGGCAGGCTATGTGAAGGCTCTGACACAGCCCTCCATCGGCTGGAACTTCAGATCGCAGCCGATTCCCGGAGGCCAGGCCCTTCCGCTCTATCAGGGCCGGATCGTTGGCGGCTCCTCATCCATCAACGGGATGATCTATGTGCGGGGCCAGCCTGAGGATTTCGACTACTGGGCGTCGCTGGGTCTTCCGGGATGGAGCTACCGCGATGTGCTGCCTTACTTCAAACGAAGCGAAACGCGCATCGGGTTTGGCGACGATACGGTTCGCGGACGCGCGGGCCCGATCACGGTGGGCGACGTGGGCTGGTCGCATCATACATCGGACGCATTTGTCAAAGCTGCCCAAGGGGCGGGATGGGATTGGAACCCAGACTATAACAGCGGCACGCAAGAAGGCGTCGCCTATGTTCAGCAGACGGTGCGACGCGGTTGGCGCGCGACGCCGGCGATCGCGATGCTGCGAACGGCGCTGCGTAGCGGCAGCATCGATCTGAAAACGCGAGCGCGTGCTGTCCAGATCATGTTCGACAAGCAGCGGGCGATCGGTGTCCGCTATGTGCGTTCGCGAGGCGGAGTTGAAAAAACTGTGATGGCGAAGCGCGAGGTCATCCTCTGCTGCGGAGCGATCAACACGCCCCGGCTTCTTCAGGTGTCAGGCGTTGGCGATGGAGAAATGCTTGCAAAGATCGGCGTGCCGGTTGTGCACCACCTCCCCGGAGTCGGCGAAAATCTCAGAGATCATTTTGTCTCCCGCATCGTGATGCGGGCAAGAGATGGCGTGACGACGCTCAATCAGATAGCGCGCGGCCCGAGATTGCTGGCTGAAGGAGTTCGATGGATGCTTGGCCGACCAAGCGCGCTGACGCTTTCGCCGTCGCATGTCTTTCTCTCCTGCCGCTCCGACCCTGAGCTGTCGCGGCCCGATCTGCAATGCATGTTCACCCCCGGCAGCTTTGGCCGGAATCGCGCCGGTCATCTTGACAGCCTTGCGGGAGTAACGGGCGCTTGGTGGCAGCATCGCCCGAAAAGTCAGGGATATGTGCGGGCGCTGACAAGGGACATGTTTGTCGATCCCGAGATTCAGCCGAACTACCTTGCGGCTCTGGCCGATCAGACGACCATGATTTCCGGAATGCGGTTGATATCAACGCTGTTGACCCGCGTAGAATTGGCTCCGGTCCTTTCCGAAATGATCCAGCCACCAAGCATGCCCGGTACGGACGAAGAGATTCTCGCCTTTTGCCGCGCATCCGGGACCGCTGGCTGCCACTTTGTCGGCACGGCTCGGATGGGTCCGGACGGCGATCCCCTGAGTGTCGTAGACGATCAACTGCGCGTACATGGGATCGAAAAGCTTCGCGTTGCCGACGCTTCGATCATGCCGACGATACCGTCCGCCAATACCTACGCTCCAACAATGATGATCGGCGAGAAAGCCGCAGTGATGTTGCTCAGCTGATTGCGGGCGGAATACCGGATAGCTCGCTTTGAGGCTCGGCAATCAATTGGACCGGAGTGGCCATTACGCAGATGTTCAGCGTCGAAATCGTTTCGGATTCGGCGTCCTTGTTCTTGCGATCAAACCAGTGGATCAGTCGGATACCGGCCGACACCGGATTGAAGCGGTGAAGTGCACTCGAATCTCCCGTGCCGCGTTCCGCGCTTTGCGCCCAGTTTTGCGGAAGCAGCCGCTTTTCGAGCAGCGGCTTCCCAAGCCCGTAGACGATATTGTGGACAAAGGGCATGCAGTAGTGGGTGTGGTTTACGACTTGTCCGATATCGAAACCTGCAGCTTCAACCTCGCCGAGCAAGAGTTCATGATCGTACAGACGCTCATGATTCGCCCATATTCCGGAGAGCAGTCCCGTGCGGATAGGCGTTCCAAGGGTGCGCTCGAGCAACCAATTGATCGGGTCCCACAGGAAAGGATAGTTTGCGTTGGGAACCGTTATCAGCAACAACCCCTCAGGGCGAAGGACGCGGCGCGCTTCTTTCAGGGCGGCGATAGGCATGGGAAGATGTTCGAGAAGTTCCGACATGACGACAGCGTCAAAGCTTTCATCCGGAAAGGGCAGATGGTCGGCGGACACATCCTGGACGACGGCGCCGAAACGCTCAGCCTGAAGCCGCGCTGTGGAAAGTGGTTCAGCGTCTCGTTCCACGCCCACGATTTCGGCGCCTAGCGAATGATAGAGGGGGAAATAAAATCCACGGCCGCAACCGATATCCAGAAGACTGTACGGCTGGCCTAGGAAACGGTCCCAAAGATTGGAACCTATCCATATCGCCCGACGTCGGAAAGCCGGATCCGCCTCGTTCTGAAATATCCGCTCGGCAATCGACCTGCCGCTATTCATTCCCTGCATTCCGCCGCAATCCTCATCTTCGACCCGGGGCAAGGCACATCTAGTCCGCGAGATAAAAAAGTGAAATACACTGAAAATGATGGAAGCGGGAGTGCGGTTGGAAGAGCCAAGGGTTTTGCGCTTTGTCTTACCTACCACCTCCCCAATGTGAGCGGCCTAACCCTGTCGGCACACGAAGTGGCGCTCTACGTCAAAAGTCTCGGTTTTCCAGTCAAGGTATTTGCCGGCCGCGTTCCTGACGATGCCCCGCGCCATGACACGGTCGATGGCCTGGAAATTGTCCGTACTCGCGCGATCTTTAGATTGGGCAAGGCTTTGGTGATGCCCACCTATGCGATGGACCTGTGGCGTTCGCTCGATGACATCGATGTGGTCAATGTGCATCTGCCTTGCCTAGACGCAGCAGCTGTCGCGATCGTGGCGAAGTTGCGCGGACGCAAACTGATCGTCAGCTACATCTGCTGCATGAGCAAGGCGCGCCTTACCGACCGCCTCATGCGCGCGGTTGCCGCCATCCCCCATCTTATCGCCGGTGCCTGCGCCGACACCGTTCAGGTGGTATCGGAAGATTACGCCGCGCAATCAACCTTTTGCCGCATCTTCCGCTCGAAGGTAAAGACTGCGCCGCTTCCGATAGCCCTAAAGCTGTTTCCGGGCGAAGTCTGCCCGCCGAGAAAGGGGCTTCCGAAGGCCGCAGGGCATGTCTACCGCATAGGCTATGTCGGGCGGATCGCTAAACAGAAAACCCTTGAGGTCCTTTTCGACGCAATTCCGCATCTGAAAGGCGAACTCGATGCGCCCTTCGTAATTGATCTGATCGGCCCTGCGTCAGAAGTCGTCGGCGAAACCTATTGGCGCGACATCCTCGAATTGGCGGAAGCATCAGGGGGGACGGTGCAATATCGTGGAACGCTGACGGGGCGTCCCCTCGCAGAAATTTACCAGAGCCTCGACGTGCTGGTATTGCCCAGCATGGACCGGCTCGAATCTTTCGGGCTGGTGCAGGTTGAGGCCATGCTTCGACGGGTTCCAGTCGTCGCCTCCGACCTTCCCGGCATGCGGGTTCCAGTTGAGCGTACGGGGATGGGCAGGCTCTTCTCGCCAGGTAACCCAAAGGCACTCGCCTCCGCCCTAATCGACGTGCTTACCAACGGGCCTGAACATGAGTTGGACCCAGCATCCTTGGACAGGCTCTTTGGCGATGAAGTCGCCTGTGCTCCATACGTCGAAATGCTACAGGCGACATAGCGCAGCTCAAGACATACCAACTCGGCGGCGCGCCCACCAAAAGCGGGCACCGCGAGGGCCAACCAACTCGCATGCTGATTTTCCAGTTGCGGGGCAACTGTTGTCTGGCACATCATGGCCCAACACTGCCTCTACAGTCGAGCATCACTCTGGCATCCCTCTCAACGCCTATAGGTCCGTCTGGACTGCGCACGAAGGCATTCGTCGCCGCAGCGTGCCTCGCAATCATCACCTTTGGTGCAATGCTCAGATTGATGGGCACCAATTGGGACGAGGGGGCCAACCTTCACCCCGATGAGCGCCACATGGTTTCCGTCGTTATGGAATCGATGCGAGCCTTCGACGAATTCAAGCCCGGAGAACTGTCTGTCAGCGACACATGGTTTGCCGCCGGCAAATCGCCCCTTGATCCGCGCCGAAAAAATGGCCTTTACGTCTATGGCGAGTTTCCGCACCTTGTCCTTAGCCTGGTGTCGCGTGCCGCGGATGATGGCTGGCCCCAGGTCATGGAACGGGCACGGATTATCGGGTCCGCCATCGACGCGTATACCATCCTGGCAGTGTTCCTTTTGTCTGGCCTTTTGGTGCGAAATTCGATCGCCGGCCTGTGCGCTGCGAC
The DNA here is from genome assembly GCF_003997415.1 of Mesorhizobium sp. M7A.F.Ca.MR.245.00.0.0. Classification (NCBI taxonomy): domain Bacteria; kingdom Pseudomonadati; phylum Pseudomonadota; class Alphaproteobacteria; order Hyphomicrobiales; family Phyllobacteriaceae; genus Mesorhizobium; species Mesorhizobium sp. M7A.F.Ca.MR.245.00.0.0. The sequence goes on from NZ_RZTE01000072.1 coordinate 5,048, forward strand.
ACTGTATGCGTTCCTGCCATCGGCAATCCAACAGTCCAACTTTTTCACCGTCGACGTGTGGCTGACATCGGCCGCTATCTGGTGTCTGCTAGCCGCGACGCTGGTGGTGACAACGAAGGGCCACCGTTCGGCTCTTGTCTGGACACTTGTCGCGGGAGGCCTTGCCGGCTTGGCCGCCGCCTGCAAAATTCCAGGCTTTGCGCTTGTTGGAGCAACGTGCCTCGCCGTCATCGCACGTTACGTGCGAGCGGGCAGGGAGCGCCATTTAGCCGATCTTTTGACAGGCCTGTTGCTGAGCTTCGTTGCCGCTGGCCTCATTTTCCGGCTCGCCAGCCCTTTCACGTTCCAAGGGCCTGGATTCTTCGGCCTTGTCCCCACCGAAAACTTTATCAAGGGTTACAAGGAGATGAGCAGGCTGGTGCTGGATCAAGGCTTCCCTCCGAACTGGCAATGGTTCGGGGGCTATGGACCAAGGAACGCTCTTGCCGACCTGGCTCTTTGGGGCCTGGGTTTGCCTACAACGTTTGCCGTTGGCATCGGCGCCATCGTGGCTGTGCGCGATCGGGCGCTCTGGCCGAGCTTGCTACCCTTAGTGGCGGCCACCGCGGTTTTTGCCTTCTACTGGCTTACAGTTCCGAACCCGGCCTTACGCTACGTCTCCCCTGCCCTGCCCGCATTCTGCGTCCTGTCGGCGCTGGCTTTCGCAGCGATGTTCTCGAAGCGATGGACCAGCGCAGTCGCGGTGCTTTGCATTGGCATGGCATGCATCTGGGGCTATGGCATGGTGACCCTACATACCACGACCAACAGTCGCGTTGCCGCCTCCCGGTGGCTATGGCTGAACACCGACAAGGGCACAGTACTCGCTAACGAGACGAATTGGGACGACGGCCTTCCGGTGAATGTCCGTTTACCGGGCTCCAAGGACTTGACGTGGGCAGGACTGGAAGACCATTTCGTCTTTTCAGTCCTTGGTCTTGAAGCGCCCGACACGCGAGAGAAGGCTCTGCAGATCGCAAGGGTTCTCGACCATGCCAATCTGTTGATTATCTCGAGCGAGCGTATGCGTAAGCCAATCATCGATCTCCAAAACCGCTTCCCAATGTCGACCGCCTATTATGCGATGCTGGCAGACGGCAGCCTCTGCTTTGAACCGATCTACCGCTCGAAGTTAGGTTACCCTGTGGCAGGCTTCCAGTTTGACGACACCGGTGTTCAGGAGCCATGGAGCGTCTACGATCACCCGACAGTGGAGATCTACCGAAAGCAGCCCTGCTTCGACGGCAAGAAAGTGGAAACGACGCTGCTTCAAGCCTTACCCAAAGGCTGATGGACGAAGGCAGGCGGCGAGTTCCCGCTGGTTAAGGCTCTGACCGCGACGGCTGCGGTGTCGATAGCGCGCCTTATCGCAGCGTCCATATCGATATAGGCATAGCTGCCGAGGCGCCCGAAGAAGGTCACTCCGGGGCGCTGCCGCGCCAATCCAACATAAGCCTCCAGCAACCGCTCATCGGCGGCCAGGCGAAGTGGGTAGAACAGCGCACTGCCACGGACCGCCGATTGCGCATATTCCTTCCAGATAATCGATACCGGCGATCTGTGGTTCCGCCAGGGCGACAGGTGCCGGTGCTCGGTCATGCGTGTCCACGGCGTACCAGGGTCAGGGAAATTCATGACAGGACAGCCGAGGCCATCTCCGGTGGTGCGAACTTCCTCGAAACGCAGCGTTCGATAGCCCAGGTCGCCAAGGCAATAGCCGAAATACCGGTCGATCCCTCCACTGTAGAAGGTGTGGTCGAATGTCTCGGTCAATGTTTCGGAAGCAACGCCAAGCCGAAGTTCGATGTTTCGGTGGTCGAGAATGGCAGCGACGATGGCTGTGTAGCCGTCGCGCGGCATCGCCTGCTGCCGATGATGAAAATAATTGCTGTCATAGGAAAACCGCAGCGGCAGGCGCTTGAGAATGCTGGCCGGCAGCAATTCCGGTTCAACGCCCCATTGCTTTTCCGTGTAGTGGCGGAAAAACGTTTCATAAAGCCGCTCGCCGACCATCGACAGCGCCTGCTCACGAAAATTCGCGGGATCTGCGATCGGCGGTTGTAAGGTCTTGATGAATTCCTCTGCTTCCGCAGGCACCATTGCACTGCGGAAGAACTGATTGATAGTCAGCAGGTTGACGGGAAGGGAATAAACCTCGCCGCCGACCGTGGCAAAAACCGAATGACGGTAAGGCATCCACTCTCCGAACTTTGCGACGAATGCCCAAATCTCATCGTCGTCGGTGTGGAAAATATGAGGCCCGTAACGATGGATCATGATGCCGGTTTCAGCGTCCTCCGACGTGTGGCAGTTGCCTGCCGGATGATCACGCTCATCAACGACGAGGCAAGACAATCCGGCTTCGGCGAGTTTGCGGGCGATAACCGCCCCGCTGAAGCCGGCACCCACAACCAAAACTCTTCCCAAGCGCTTCCTGCTGTCTAATGTTGTTGTGCTTTTCTCTAAGCTTGTGATAGCAACCTCAGTGTCTGTGGTCGAGCCTTCAAAGGCACGATCACTAGCCGCCGCAATAGCCGGCGTTTCATTGCCGGGAGGTCGCATAGCGCGCTGACGGCCAGTTGTGTCTTTGGTGTGCTGTTCATGCCGATCCTGTCCGTGATCATTCCTGCCTACAATGAAGAGCAGAATATCGAAGGGGCACTCGACGACGTCCTCAAGGACGTCGTCGCTGTCGTGACGGATGTTGAAATAATCGTTGTGAACGACGGCAGCACCGACCGCACGGCCGCGATCGTAAACGACGTCGCTCAGCGCGATAGCAGAATCAGGCTGCTGAACCAGGTCAACAAGGGCCATGGCCCTGCCCTCGCCAACGGCCTGGAGCAAGCGAGAGGCGAATGGCTGTTCGTTCTCGATAGCGACCGCCAGGTCTCGCTCGCTGAGTTTGCCAAGCATTGGGCAATGACGCCCGAATACGAAGCCATACTAGGCCTGAGGCGACCGCGTCACGATCCATTGCATCGCCTTGTTATTTCGTTTTTTATGCGGTTGCTGTTGCGTTTGCAGCTTGGTACGGCGGTAGGCGATGCGGGCGCTCCATACAAGCTCGTGAAGCGACAGATTTGGTTGCAAGCGAGCCAAACGATGCGTGACGACTGTTGGGTTCCGTCTGTTTTGCTGGCGGCACATATACTCTATCGTCGCGATATACGTGCAATCGAAGTGCCCGTCATGCACCAAAAGCGCCCTCACGGCCACTCAACGCTCAATTTGCGCAGGCTCGTGCGTTTTTCGCGCGAAGGTGCAGCTGATATAGCTCACTATCGCAAACGCATGAAAAAGCAAAACGCGGCAGTCCCAGCCCAATGATCGATGCGGCAAGCGTCGGGTCGGCGCTTCTGTTTTGGTTTACAATAAGCGCATGCGGCTTGCTTGCATGGCCATTGGCGGCAGCCTTATTTCCGCAAGATGACGATTTCGGCTTTTTGGCCGCAAAGCCTCTCGCCTGGCTGGTCGGCGCCTATTGCGGGTGGCTTGCAGCCGTCGCAGGCATCCCATTCTGGCGATATGGGTGGATAACCGGTCTACTTGGGCTGTTGGCAGTTTTTGCCCTAACATTTCGAACAAAGCTTCGAATGCCGCCAATCAAAAGGCTTGTGCAGTGGGAGCTCGGCTTTTTGACCCTCCTGATGGTCGGCATTCTCATCAAGGGTAGCGCGGCCGACATTGAGGGCCTCGAGAAGTTTATGGATTTCGGCTTCATCAACGGGGCGCTGCGGGCCTCGTCGATGCCACCTCCCGACCCTTGGTGGATGGGACAGCCGATCAATTACTATTATTTTGGTCACGTCGCTGCGGCATGGCTTATTCAGTTGAGTGGCGTGCCGGCGGATCACGGTTTCAACTTGATGGTCGCAACCGTGTTCGCCTTTGCGGTATCGCTGACCTACCGGATTGTCCGTGGGTGCCTGGGCAAGATGAACGACCGTATCTCGGTTGTGTGCGGGCTCGTGGCGGCATCACTTGTGGCATTCGGCGGCAACTTCCACAGCGTCCTTTATGGACCTTTCCGCGCGCTGTCGCCGACGACTTACAGCCGCGGCTTCTTTTATCCGGATTCCACGCGCTTCGTCGGCTTCGATCCACTAACCGATGACAGGGGCTTCACCGAGATGCCAGCCTACGGCTTCGGTGTCGGCGATTTGCATGCACATGTCCTGAATCTGCCCGTGGCGTTCATGATCCTTATGATCTTTGCTCGCATCGTCGAGCGCGAAACAGGGGCGGCCGCACATTATGGCCTTCGCTGGCGAGAGATCATTATCCTGGCACTCCTTTTCGCGATCTCGGCGATGAGCAACAGCTGGGATGCGGTGTCCTACGGCTTGCTGTTGCCGCTGACAGGGCTCCTTTTGCTGACGCACCGCAAAGGCCGCCGGCTAAGGCTTTTCGTCAAGCTTTCCCTGACTGCCGCGGTGACTGTCGGCCTTGCCTTGGTGCTCGCCTCTCCATTTCTGGTCAGCTTCAAACCGATCGCATCAACCTTGCGCTGGATGGACGGGCGAACTCCGTTCTGGCAACTGGCAGTCCTTTACGGTCATATCGCGCTACCTTGCCTGATTCTTCTGGTTGGCTTGTTCGTGGCCTTCGGCCGCGACCCCCGCTGGAGAGTTGGAGCCTTGCTGGCTCTGTGCGCGCTTTGCCTGATCGCCCTCCCGGAAATCGTCTATGTCAAAGACATTTACGGTGCGGATAACAGGCGTGCGAACACCATGTTCAAACTCGCCTTCGAGGCGCAGCCAATTGCTATGATGGCAAGCATGATTTTGATCGGCCTTCTTTTGCAACGGAAAGGGGTGATCGCCGCTGTGGCTGCGCTCGTTCTTGCGGCTCCATTGCTGGCGACCTTGTCCTATGCCGATGACATCTACCGATATCGGGTTTTCCCGATGAGTGAGCGCACCTTTACCCTCAGCGGTACCGGCTTCATAGTGCGCAGTCGCCATGACGATATGGCGCTGATAGACTGGCTTCGTTCGCAGCCTTCAGACCGTCTAATCATCCTGGTGGAAGCGCCGGGCGACAGCTTCACCCAGAAAAGCAGGCTTTCTGCATTCTCAGGCGTTCCAACGATTGTCGGTTGGCGCGGACACGAATGGCTTTGGCGCGGCGATATTTCCAGCGCCTATCGCCGATATGATGAAGTCGCGGCGTTCTACAATTCCACAACCTTGAGGCAAGCCTGTGCATTGGTCGCAACCTATGGGGTTACCCATGTGGCGATCGGCACTGTCGAGCGCGAGGTGTTCCCAGGTATCAATGCTGACATTTTCAGGCAGCTTGGGTCAATTGTGGTGCAAAGCGGCAACTCAATGATTATTCAGGTGGAACCAGCCAGTTGCGCGAACTGATCCGGGTTTACCTTTGGTAATGTTACGTTATGGTTATTTGCGTTCGCGCACTGATTTGGACGGGGGCCGGGTTGGGCAGGGTTTGGAACAGGCAAAGCTGGTGGTGGCTTGGAGTATGTGTAGCGCTGCTTCTGCTGGCAACGGCTACCGCTGAAGCTCGCAATGTGCCGGGATCCGCGTCTGCCGTGCAATCGCGAATCGACCAGGCTGTTGCGACGTCGCTCATCGACACGACCGCAATAACCGCGCGTGACGCGGCATTGTTTGATCTTTGTCAAAATTATCTGGGGCACGCAAACGCCGATGCCAAGGCGCTGCGCGATCCCTGTGAGTGGGGCATTTCGCTCGGCGGCGGCGTTCGCTACGTCGAAGGTTCCCCGAATGGCTTCGGCTTCGATTTCACCTCTGTGTTCGGAAGCCTTGCCATAGCGCACAAAATCTCCCCGAACGTCACCGTAGTCGCGTCGTTAATTGCTGAGCACGGAAACGGCGATCTCGACTACAACAAGGGCACACTGGACAATCGCGGTGTCGGTGGGCTGGCTGGCGTCATCGTCAAGCTGCATGACACGCTCGATTTTAGCGTCCTCGGTGGCGCCGAGTGGCTGAACTACCGGACGACCAGGTCCGGGGGGACCTATAGAGGCGAATACGACGCGATGCGCTATATCGTCGACGCGCAACTGCAGGGAACTCTGAATTCCGCCAACTATTTCATCGCATACGGCACGGGGCTGCGATACATTCGGCAGGACAACGACGCCTATCAGGAATATTCGGGCGGCAGTCCATTTGCCGCCGTTCCTGGTTCGGGCTTTACGGTTCTCACCGGCCTGGCCGATCTCAAACTGGGCACCAAGCTGCCGGGCCTAACGCCATATGTGCAGGCCACAGGCTACGTGAATTTTCTTGAAAATACCGATTTCGCAGCTTCGTTCGGAGCAGTAACGCCTGAAGACCAGCAGATCTCTGGCAGGCTTGGAATAGGGGCAGATATCGAATTCCTGTCAGGTAAACTCTCGCTGGTTGCCGGCGTTTTCGGTGGTGAGGACGGTTTCCAGGGCGCTGATGGCGGATTCAAGTTCTCGAAGGGGTTCTAAGCGTGACCAGGGCAGCGACACTCAGCGCACTGGGCATGACCGCCCGGACTCGCTGGCCGTCTGCCGATATCGCGATGGTGGCGGCGCGCGTTGCTCTGTCCGGCACGCTTCTTGCCGCCGCAATGTGGCTTTCCTCCGACGAATTCGCCTGGCGCGATCTCGCCGCCATCGGCCCGGGTAGCATCGCGACATGCTTGTTGTTGTCGGGGGTGATCGTGTTCACGCTCGCGTGGCGCTGGCGATACATCGTGGCAACAACCACAGAAGCGCCGACCGTTCCTTCAATGGCGGATTTCAGCGCTTTCACTTGGGTTGGACTGGCGGTCAATCAGCTCGTGCCATCGGTCGTCGGCGGCGATGCGGTGCGGATAACATTGCTGGCACGCTGGGGCATACCGGCCTCGGCTGCGGCAGGCTCCGTGATCGTCGACAGATTTTATGGCGTGCTTGGGCTGCTCGTCGTCTGTCTGGCGGCGGCACCGATGTTGAGCACCGCCCTCTTCTATCCGGCAATGATCACTTCAATAGTCATCGTGATTGCTGTTATCGCATCTGGTTTACTGGCATGGTGGACTTCGCGGCGCTTGAGCATCTTCCAGCGTTTGTCGACGATGGTGCTTACCGGCATTTCCTGGCGCAGCCTGCTGATTATGGTTCCCGTGGCTATGGCGGGGCATCTGGCCAACATCGCCATGTTCCTCGTCATTGCGCATGCGCTGGGCGCTCAGGCGCCGATATTGCCGACGATTTCCGTGCTTGCAGCCGTCCTGCTCGCGTCGGTTCTGCCCTTTTCGATTGCGGGCTGGGGATTGCGCGAATTCGCGTTGGTAAACGCGTTTACCCATCTCGGCTTAGACCATGACAAGATTGTGCTATCTTCCGTCGCCTATGGACTTTTTGTCCTTGTAACTCAGGCAGCCGGATTTCTCATGATCCTACGGAGAAAACGCACGTGAGCGCCCGGCTTTTCAATCTTCTTGTAAGTGCAGGCCTGTGCGCCGCGCTTCTGCTGGCAGCTGGGACAGCCGTCAAAGCGCAAAGCAACACGCCAACAAACACGCCGACCGACACCGTCACCCCCACCGCAACCAACACGCCAACCGACACCGCTACGCCCACCGTAACCAACACGCCAACCAACACGCCCACCGACACCGTCACCCCTACCG
>NZ_RZTE01000073.1:0-12326 GCF_003997415.1 Mesorhizobium sp. M7A.F.Ca.MR.245.00.0.0
ATGCGGCCTCACCATTTTTACCAGCGGCCGGATTTCGTCGGGATGGTTCATGCCGATCTCGAATACGGCATAGTCGCAATCATCAGGCATGCGCGCCAAGGTCAGCGGCACGCCCCAGTGATTGTTGAAGGACTGCGCCGAGGCGTGCACCTTGCCGACGGCTTGCAGCACATGGCGCAGCGCTTCCTTGGTCGTGGTCTTGCCGGCCGAACCGGTCACAGCGATGATTTTCGCGCTCGAGCGGGCGCGCGACGCAACTCCAAGCTTTTCCAGTGCGACCAGCACGTCCTCGACGACGATAATCGGCGCCGTCAGCCGGCCGAGCGACGGCAGCTTGCCTTCGGCCACCACCAGGACGCCGGCGCCGGCCTTGATGGCGGCGGTGGCGAAGTCATGGCCGTCCATCGCCTCGCCCTTGATGGCGAAGAAGGCGTCGCCCGGCTGCAGGCTGCGGCTGTCGATCGAAATGCCGGAAATGCCTTCCGGCATCGGTCCCAACGGCCGCCCGTCCATGGCGGCAACCAGCGCCTCGCAGGTCCACAGCAAGCTCATGCGGCACGCTCCGTAAGCGCCGCGCGAACTTCCTCATGATCGGAGAAATGCAAGGTTTCGGAGCCGATCGTCTGGCCTTCCTCGTGGCCCTTGCCGGCCACGATCAGCGTGTCGCCGGCATGCAGCATGGCGACCGCCTCGTGGATCGCCTGGCGCCGGTCGCCGATCTCGATGGCGCCGGGGGCGGCGGCCAAAATAGCGGCGCGGATCGTTTCCGGCACTTCGGAGCGCGGATTGTCGTCGGTGACGATGACAACATCTGCAAGCCGCGTCGCAATCTCGCCCATGATCGGTCTTTTTCCCCGGTCCCGGTCGCCGCCGCAGCCGAACACGACGATGACGCGGCCGGTCGTGAATGGGCGCACCGAGGCCAGCACGTTTTCGAGCGCGTCGGGCTTGTGGGCATAATCGACATAGACCGGCGCGCCATTGCCGGTGGTGCCGACGAGGTCGAGCCGGCCCGGGGCGCCCTTCAATTTCTCCAACGCTAACAAGGCCTTGGCTACAGGTGTTCCCGTGGAAATGGCAAGACCCGCCGAAACCAGCGCATTCGAAATCTGGAAATCACCGGCCAGCGGCAGGTCGATCTCGTAGAGCACGCCATCGGCCTCGACCTCGGCCCGCTGGCGATGGCGTTCATGCTCGACCCGCTTCAGCCTGAGGAAACCGCCATGGCGGCCAACCGTCAGCACTTCGAGCCCCGCGGCCCGCGCCGCCTGAATCGTCGGTGCCGACCATGGATCGTCGGCGAAGATGACGGCCGGTGCGCCTTTCGGCAGCAGCGCGTCGAACAGACGCAGTTTGGCGCGGTGATAGTCCTCGATGGTCGGATGATAGTCCATATGGTCGCGGCCGAGATTGGTGAAGCCGCCGGCCGCCAGTTTCACACCGTCCAGACGGCGCTGGTCGAGCCCATGGCTGGAGGCCTCCATCGAAGCGTGGGTAACGCCGGCATCCGCCAATTCCCGCAGCAATTGATGCAGGGCGACCGGATCGGGCGTCGTCAGCGAGCCATAATCGTTGCGCCCAGGCGCCACCACGCCGGTGGTGCCGATCGAAGCGGTGGCATAACCGGACTGCTCCCAGATCTGCCTGGTGAAAGCCGCGACCGAAGTCTTGCCGCTGGTGCCGGTCACCGCGACCATGATCTCAGGCTGCTTGCCGAAATAGCGTGCCGCACTCAGCGCCAGCGCCAGGCGCGGATCGTCGACCGCCAGCACCGGTACAGGGATCCCGGCAAAGGTGCTGCCCTTGCCCGCCACGATCGCGGCCGCACCGCGCGCGGCGGCGTCGGCGGCATAAACGGCACCGTCGGCCTTGGTTCCCGCGAGCGCAAAGAAGACAACACCCGCTTTTACCTGGCGGGAATCCGAAGAAATCCCTGTAACCTCCAGATCGACGGAAGCTATTCCCTCGACGGGCAGGATACCGGCTAGATCTCTGAGCTTCATCGAGTCCCGTTCACCGCAACAAAATAGCGCGCTGTTGCCGGCGCGCCCTAAGAATCACTGATAGGAAACCAGCGTTGCACCATTTTCATGGCTGAAATCTGGCTTCACGCCAAGCATGGCAGCTGAACGCCTGATGATATTGCCGGCCATGACCCCCGCATTTGCGGCCGCGACATCCGTCATGCCGGGCTTTTCAGGGTGCGGAGCATCGGCAATGGTAAACACCAGATACTGCGGATCGTCCATCGGGAAGGCGGCGACGAAAGTGTTGAAATTCAAGTCCTTGGAGTAGCGGCCATTGACGACCTTCTCGGCCGTTCCGGTCTTGCCACCAACGCGGTAGCCGGGGACTCTGGCGTTTCGGGCAGAGCCCTTCTCGGCATTGAGCGAATAGAGGTAGCGCATGCCTTCGACGGTCTTTTCGCTCACCACTTTCTTGGCGGTGGCCATCGCTTCCGCCTGCGTGCGCACCAAAAAGGTAGGGTTCATCAGGAAGCCGCCATTCATCAACGCCGCGCAGCCCACAGCCGCTTGCAGCGGCGTCGTCGACACGCCATGGCCGAAGGCGATGGTGAATGAATTGACCTGTTTCCAGACCTTCGGTTCAGTCGGACGGGCAGTCTCCGGCAATTCGGTCTGCATCCTGTCCAGAAGGCCAAGGCGATGCAGGAATTCGCGATGGCCCTCGATGCCGACCATCTCGGCTTCCCTGGCCGACCCGATGTTGGACGAATAGAGGAACACCTCCGGCAACGACAGCACACGGTTCTTGCCGTGGAAATCGTGAATGGCCTGATGGCCGACCCGGATTGGATGCGAAGCATCGAAGCGGCTCGCCATCGTCGCCTTGCCGGAATCGAGCGCCATGGCTGAGGTGAAGCTCTTGAAGGTCGAGCCCATCTCGTAGAGGCCCGCCGACATGCGATTCAGCCGGTCCTTGTCCTGTGCATTGTAGGGATTGTTAGGATCGAAATCCGGCACCGAGGCCATGGCCACCACTTCGCCGGTCTTGACGTTGAGCACGACAGCGCCGGCGCCCATGGCACGATAGCGCTCCAGGCCGGCGGCGATCTCGTCGCGCACCACATGCTGCACGCGCAGATCGATCGAAAGCTTTACCGGCTTGAGATCCTTGGCGATGGCAAGGCCCGATGCCTGCAGATCGCTCAAGCCTTGCTCGTCGACATATTTCTCCATTCCGGAGATGCCCTGGTTGTCGATGTTGGTGAGGCCGACAATGTAGGACGAGGTCTCGCCGCTCGGATAGAAGCGGCGCTTTTCGGTACGGAAGCCGAAACCGGGAATGCCGAGCTGCATGATGTCGGACTGTTGCTTGGGCGTCAGCTGCCGCTGCAGCCAGACGAAACCGGCGCCGCTCTTCAGCTTGTGGTAGGTCTGCTCATAGTCGATGTCCGGAAGCACCGTCGACAGCTTCTCGATCGCCTCATCGGCGTCGACAATGCGGCGCGGTTCTGCAAACAGCGACGCCGTCTTGATATCCGTGGCCAGCACTTCGCCGTTGCGGTCGACGATGTCGGGCCGCGATGCCGTCACCCGGCTCTGCGGACCGCCCGACATGTCGGGGGTCTGGAAGCCGAGATAGACCAGCCGCCCTGATATGGTCGAGAAGATACCGAAGAACACCGCCATCGTCATGACGATGCGCGTCCTGCCCTTGCCGCCGGTCGCCTTGCGGGCGCCCTCGACCACGATCGATCCATCTTCACTCGTCCTGGCGCGACGCTTCAGCAGTTTGCCGATCATTGGGCGATGCCTCCGGTCACGACGGGATCCTTACTGTCCGAAGGCGCTTGGTCGGAATTGTCGGCCATGCCTCCCTGGCGTCCCGACAGGATGTCCTGGATGTCAAGGGATTTGGCCGGCAGGTCGCCGATGCCGCCGATCTGGCGAGCGCTGACCGGCTCGAGTTCGAGCTGCGACTTGTAGAGTTCAGCGAGCTTCTGCAGCCGCGACGGCTGGGTAAGCAGGCTCCAGTCGGCCTTGAGCAGGTCGATCGTGTCCTCCTCATAGCGGATCTGCGCATGGATCTTCTGCACCGCGGCCAATTGTTCCTCGGCCTCGCGCTTGGCCTTGTAGGTAAGGGCCGCGACCGCAACCATGACGGCGATCAGGACAATGTCGCTGGTACGAAACACTTAGCTACCTCTCCCCCGGCCGGCCTGTGCCAGGAAGTGTTGGGCTGGGAAGTTTTGGAAGGCCGAAAATCGAAAAATCGCTGCTGCGCGCTGGCGCATCCGTGCGGATTGCCCCGCGCAGCCTGGCCGAACGGGCGCGCGGATTGGCCGCCACCTCGGCGTCGCCGGCAGTCACGCCGCCGCCCGCCTTGCGGAACGTCGCGGTACGGGCATGCGCCTCGGGCAAATGCCGCGAGCCGGTCGCGACATCGGCCCGGTCGGCGATGAAACGCTTGACGATGCGGTCTTCCAGCGAATGGAAGGTGACCACGGCGAGCCGTCCGCCCGGCTTCAGTGCGCGTTCGGCCGCGAACAGGGCCTTGGCCAGTTCACCAAGCTCGTCATTGACGAAGATGCGCAGCGCCTGGAAGACGCGCGTCGCCGGATGGATCTTGTCCTTCGGCGCACGGCCGATATGCGTCTCGATGGCGTCGGCCAGTTCCAGCGTGCGCTCGAACGGGCGCTTTTCGCGGCGAGCCTCGATCATGCGGGCGATGCGCCCGGCATGACGCTCCTCGCCGAGGAAGCCGAAGATGCGGGCAAGATCGCCCGGCTTGAAGGAATTGACGACGTCCGCGGCGCTGAGGCCCGATTGAGCCATGCGCATGTCGAGTGGCCCGTCGGCGCGGAACGAAAACCCGCGCTCCGCCTGGTCGAGCTGCATCGAGGACACACCGATGTCGAGCACGATCCCGTCGGCGCTCTCGACATGTTCGTCCAGCGTCGAGAACGGCGCCTGCACCAGCCGCAGCCGGCCGCCCGACTGCACTTCCAGATCGCGCCCGGCCGCAATGGCATCCGGATCGCGGTCGATCGCCACCACGGAAGCGCCCGTCGCCAGAATGGCCCTGGTGTAGCCGCCGGCGCCGAACGTGCCGTCGATGATGAGGTCGCCCTGCGCCGGCGCCAACGCTTCGAGCACCTCGGCAAGGAGGACCGGAATGTGGCGAGCCGATCCGCCAACGGCGTGCCCATCTACGGCGCGAGGAAGGTCATCGCCGTGGCCTGCCGTCATTCCGGTCGCTCCCCAGGCTTCGTCCCCTGCCGAAGCTGTAAAAGCCGTGCCCGCGCCTGCGCCCCATAGGCGGCAAGCCGTCCCGGCTCCCAGATCTGAAAGAAATTGCCGCGCCCGACAAAGGCCACTTCCGCCGAAATGCCGGTGTGTTCGCGAAGGAAATCGCTCATCGTGATGCGGCCGTCCTGGTCGAGTTTCAAGAAGGTTCCGTCGCCATGGCAGAAGAACGACATGTCGTCCGCCGTCTGCAGGAAGGGATCCTCGAGCGCGATGCGCTGCTCGTAGCGGTCGAGCAGATCGAGCCCGCCGACATCCATCGCCGGCAGATCCAGGCAGCGCAGCGCATAAAGTTCCGAATAGCCGCGCTTCTGCACGACCGCACGGAAATGCGCGGGAACGGACACCCGTCCCTTCGCATCGATCCTGCTCACCGTGTTTGACAGAAACCGGTCCATTAAACGCTACAGCCGCTTGCGCCGCCGCACCCCTCTCCATCTTGTGGCCCGCGCCGCCGCGGCGCGTTCCCTGCCCCGTATCAGCCTCGTCCGCACGGGCAAAAACCGGCAAACGCGCAGCCGCCGCGGCTGCCCGATTGGCGTACGCTTTACCCTGACACGGAACGAAGGCTTTGATGTCTAGATGGGATATCATGGGGCACTATGGGCGTCAACGGGATTAGGCTTCACAAACACGCGCGCCGCGACCAATGAGAGCAGCCTCGCCGACACGTCTCGTCTTTATGGTCTATTAAGCCTAACGAACCGTTTAGAGCCGCCTGGCCCAACCGGACGCGCCTTGCCGAGCGCCGTTGCCGGGCATAGCGTCTCGCCACATCTCGTCGGTCGCAAACAGGGTTGGAAATTCGATGTCCGAAACTGCAAAGTCACGCGCTGCAGCGCTTCCTCACCTGCGTCGCAGCGGGCTTGCCATGGGCGATTCCATTCCCCTGCCACTGACCATGGCCGCCATCTTTCATGCGCCCGGCGACGCCACCGGTTTCAACCAGTACGGGCGATTCAGCAACCCGACCTGGGACGCGGTCGAACATATGCTGGCCCATCTGGAGGACGCGCCTTGCGTCGCCTTCCCTTCAGGAATGGCGGCAATCTCGGCGGCGTTTTTTGCCGTGCTCAAGACTGGCGACCGTATCCTGCTGCCATCGGACGGCTACCACACGACAAGAGCGCTGGCCGATCGCTTCCTCAAGCCGCTCGGCATCGCCTACGATGTCAGGCCTACCTCGACCTTCCTCGACGGCGGCTTCGATGGCTATCGCCTCGCCTTTGTCGAAACCCCTGCCAATCCGGGGCTGGATATCTGCGATATCGCCGCCGTTGCCGATGCTGTTCACAAAGCCGGCGCTATCCTTGTGGTCGACAACACGACGATGACACCCTTCGGCCAGCGGCCGCTCGACCATGGCGCCGATATCGTCGTTGCCGCCGACACCAAGGCACCCAACGGCCATTCAGATGTGCTGTTCGGCCATGTCGCCAGCCGCAATGCCGAGATCATCGCCGCCGTGACCGGCTGGCGCGAAGTTTCCGGCAGCATTCCCGGACCATTCGAAGCCTGGCTGGTGCATCGCGGCCTGGAGACACTGGATGTGCGCTTCGATCGCATGTGTTCCTCGGCGGAAGTCATTGCGCGGCGGCTGCAGGGCCACCGGGCAATCAGCGGCCTGCGTTATCCCGGACTGGAAGGCGATCCGTCGCACAACCTTGCCCGTGCCCAGATGGAGCGCTTCGGCTTTCTGATCTCTTTCGAGCTCGCCTCGGAGGACAAGGCCGAGGATTTCATCAACAATTGCGCCTTGATGCAGGCCGCGACATCCTTCGGCGGCGTCCACACCTCCGCCGAGCGGCGCTTGAAGCGAGGCGATGCCGTTGCCGCCGGCTTCGTTCGCCTCTCGGTCGGCTGCGAGCCGGTGGAAGAGCTCTGGAAGGCAATCGAGACGTCGCTGGACAAGATCGGCGGCTGACCGGACCGATCACGGGCCGAGATCGTCGGCTTCTATGTTGCGATAGCCGTGCAGTACACGAATGATCTCGATCGCGTCGTCACCTACACGATACAAGGTGAGATAGTCGCCAACGAGCAGATGACGGACGCCGGGCGCGATGTCATCGCGCGGCGCGCCGGAGAAGGGATAGGTCTCCAGTTGCTGCCACCGTGCCTCGATGCGATCGAGCAACCTATCCGCTGCGACCTCGCTATCGCGTGCAACATGAAGCCAGATCGCGATCAAATCGTCTTCTGCGCGCGCGTTCCGGACGATGAATAGCGAATTCATGCTGCGTCGTCAGATCGCAAGCGCCTCCGCGCCTCGGCCTTGATTTCATCCATCGACGCAAATCGTCCCGGCCCGCTGTCTATCCCTTCCTGCACCAGCTTGCGCAACTCATCGAGCGTATAGCCGAAGAGATCGCGCCGATCCTTCCATTGCCGCAGCGCATCTCGGATCACTTCGCTGGCGGAGGCATATTCGCCGGCGGCGACGACATCATCCACCGCCTGCGCCAGTTCCGGCGACAGCGTGATGCTGCGTTTGTCGACCTGTCCCATGAGAGGCTCCCGGTACCATTTCCCGATCATGGTACGATTTAATCGCACCGGTTTCAAGCAATGGCCGACTCTCGCTCGCACGGATGAACGGCCGGGCAGGCTTGAATCAACAGGCGCGCCCGAGGGCGCAACCTGCTGAATTCAAGAGACTTCTCTTGATATCGGGGGAGAGAGTTGCCAGCTGGCCTGTAAGCCGGGTTCTGTATGGCCCTCGCCCCTTGCGGGGCGAGAACGTGGCGGCCATTCATCTTGGGCGCATGTTGCCATGTGCCTCACGCAACCTACCCGGACGGTGAGCCGGAAACAGCCCTCGAGGGTTTCCCCTCGCACCGTCCCTATTCGGTCTTGCTCCCGGTGGGGTTTACCGTGCCGCTCCTGTTGCCAGTCGCGCGGTGGGCTCTTACCCCACCCTTTCACCCTTACCCCGAATCCGGCAAGCCGGATCGTGGCGGTTTGCTTTCTGTGGCACTTTCCCTGGGGTCGCCCCCGCCGGCCATTAACCGGCACCGTGTTTCCATGGAGCCCGGACTTTCCTCACCCACGACCTTTCGGCGTTTGCGGGTGCGGCCGCCCAGCCAGCTGGCAGAGCGTATAAAGGGGTTCGCGCCCGAAAACGCAAACGAAAAAGCAGACTTATGCGGGCGATCCAAGCGCAGCCATCTGCACCTTGACCTTGCCGCAATAGGCGGCCGACACCGGGTTCATCCGCGTTGCGGCGTGGCCGGCATTGTATTTCAGGATGGTGCCGCAGGTCGTGCCGCCGCCGAGGCTGCGCGCCATGGCAAGGTATTTCATGCCGTATTTGATGTTGGTGTCGGGATCGAACAGGCCCTTTGCGGAGCCGCTATAGCCCATCATCCGAGCCGTGGCCGGCTTGATCTGCATCAGGCCGATCTCGCCTGCGCCGCCGACGATGTTGGGCCGGTAGTTGCTTTCGATCTGGATGACCGCCGAGGCGAGCGATACCGGAACGCCTTCGATCGCCGCATAGCGGGCAACGATAGCGGAATACTGACCGCTGCTGGCCACCGCGGCCGTTGAGGCTGCCGCGTTCCGGACACCGATCGACGCCGTTGCCGTCATGTCGACGGTTTTTCGGCCACGCTTCGTCTGCTTTCTGGCGGACTTCTTCGGCTTGGACCAGCTTGCTTTTTCCATTTTCGCGGAAGCCCGCTTCGTCGCCTTGGCGTCGTGGCCTGCCTTGCCGCTTCTGGCCTGTGGGGCCTTGCCGCTTTTCGCGGATGCCACGACAGGCCCTTGATCGGCTCGCGGGCTGAGGGGCGCGGCATCTGCGGCACTGAAGGCAAAAGTCATTACGCCGGCAGCAAGAGCTGCCGTTAAAACGGTAAATTTCTGCATGTGATCCTGTTCTGTCTGAACCGCGCGAAGATGTTCACGCAGCAACGCCTAACCAACGTCGGAACAACCCGGGGGGCTTGGGGTCCGACATCTACACGTCAGCCGTTTGACGCCCGAATTGGTGTCAAACAAGGCCAGGCAAGTCACTTTGAGTGACAGCTTGTAACTTAAGGATTGGAAAGAATTGCTTGGGAGAGGCTTTCCGGAGGTCAGCGCCTCACGGAAGCAAGCAGCCTTTGCAGCGTCCGCAGCGTCGAGCCGTCGGCAACGCCGTCCACCTTGCGCGGCCGGAAATGACGCTGGAAGGCCTCGACCACCGCCTCCGTCTGCCGGTCGAAAATGCCCGATATTTCAACGCCATAACCGTAGAGCGCCAGCATCGACTGCAACGCTTCGACGTCGCCGCCGGTATCGCCGGTTGTCAGAGTGGCGCCTCGCCTGACGGGCGCGGCCGCCACGAGATGGCCGACACCGGCCTCGAACAGCATCCGCCACGGAAACTTCTCGCCGGGATCGATCTTGCGCCCCGGCGCAACATCGGAATGCGCGAGTACCCGCTCGGCGGCGATCGAATGCCGACCGGCGATCCCACGGCACAGCCCGACCACCGCATCGATCTGCCGCCGGGGGAAACTGGGATAGCCCAGCGAATGCCCCGGATTGACGATCTCTATGCCGACCGAACAGGAATTGATGTCGGCCCGTCCGAACCACGAACTCTTGCCGGCATGCCAGGCGCGGTCGCTTTCCCTGACCATCTGCACGATATGGCCATTCTCGTGGACGAGATAATGCGACGAAACCTCGCTGGCCGGATCGCAAAGCCAGGCCTCGGCCCCGGCGCCGGTCGCCATACCGGTGTAGTGCAGCACGATCATGTCAGGCCTGGGCGTCTCGCGCCGCGGGCCGAAATTCGGCGATACCCTGACTTCGGCACGTGGCTCGTCGGGCAGAAAGCCGCTCATGCGTGGCGCAGGCCCCGCTCGATCATCTCGTAGGCAACGTTGATCGCCGCCACCCTGGTGGTCGCGATCTTGATGAATTCCTGAGGCAGGCCGCGCGCGATCAGCCGGTCCGGATGATTGTCGGAAACCAGCTTGCGATAGCGCTTCCTGACCTCTTCGAACGGCTTGCCGCGCTCGATGCCAAGCACGACATAAGGATCCCCGGCGCCCAGGTTGACATGTCGCGCCATGATGGTCTCGTAATGCGCTTCGTCGATGCGGAAAATCTCGGCGATGCGGTGCAGGAAATGGCCTTCGCGCTCGTGCACCAGCCCGTCGGCCTTGGCGATGTGGAACAGACCGTCGAGTATGTCTTCCAGCATCACACAATTGGAATGCCCGGAACCGCACATCTGCGCCATCCGCTCGGCATAGGTCTCGAAACCGGCCACGTCGCGCTGGGCGAGATCGAACAGACGCGCCACATTGCGCGTCTCCTTCGGCGGCACTTCGAATATTTCCTGGAAGGCGCGCACCTCGTCCTGGGTGACGATACCATCGGCCTTGGCCATCTTGGCCGACAGCGCGATCATCGCCACCGAAAAGGCGACACGCCGGCGCAAATCCGCATCGCCGGCGAAAACCGTGCGCACGGCCTCGACCACGTCGGCGACACCCGACGAGGCTGAGGATGAAACGCGGGTGATGAATTCGCCGAGGCGATCCCAAATGGACATGGCCTGCTTCTTAGAGCCACCGCCCGCTCCTATCAAGCCGGGACAGTGCCGCAGGCTTTGCGCGACAAATCGATCGGACTCCAACGCCACGGCGCTCGGACAATATGAGAAAGGCCAGCGCGAGCCGGCCTTTCTCATTCATCACACGAAGTACTGCTTGCTCACTACTGCGCGGGCGCAGGAGCTGGTGTTGCCGGAGCCGGCTCGGCAGGCTTCTCGGGTGTGATGCTCTTCGTGGTCGAATTATCCGTTGCCGGAGGCGTCGCGGCCGGCGGCGTGGCTTCCGGGGTAGCCGGCTTCATCGGTTCCTCGGCGGCCGGCGGATTGGTGCTCTGGGTGGTGGTATTGTCCGTACCGCTGTCACTGCAGGCGGCGACGCCAAGCAAGGCCAGAGCGGAAACGGACGCGAGAATGAGCTTTTTCATTTGTCTCTCCTTCAACACACGCTCACGTTGCCGTGAGCGGTCGAAGGACAAATGCGTCAGACGACCATGAGTTTCGTAACGTTGCGTTTCCGCATGTAACATCGTCTGGTCCATTTGCGATTGCCGCTCAGGCCGTGGCGAACTAACAGAATGTGCCGAATCACCGATCGAACGGAAAAGCGCCGGGGGCTGTCATGACCGCAAAATGGGATTTCTGGATCGACCGCGGCGGCACATTCACCGATGTGATCGGCCGAGATCCGGAAGGCGGGCTGCACCCGCGCAAGCTTCTCTCCGAAAACCCCGAAGCCTATAACGATGCTGCCATCCAGGGCATTCGCAACCTTCTTGGCTTGTCGGCCGGCGACACGATCCCAAGCGGCCTGATCGGCGACATCAAGATGGGCACCACAGTCGCCACCAATGCGCTGCTGGAGCGCAAGGGTGACCGCGTGCTTTTGCTCATCACCAAGGGCTTTCGCGACGCGCTGAAGATCGCCTACCAGGCGCGTCCGGACATCTTCGCCAAGGAGATCGTCCTTCCCGAACAGCTCTACGAGCGCGTCATCGAAATCAACGAGCGTGTGCGCGCCGATGGCTGCGTCGAACAATTGCTCGACATCGCCGCCTGCAGGCCGGCGATCGAACAGGCCAGGGCCGATGGCATCGATGCGGTCGCCATCGTCTTCATGCACGCCTGGAAATACCCCGACCACGAGAAGGCGGTGGCAAAAGTCTGCCGCAAACTTGGTTTCAGCCAGGTCTCCGTCAGCCATGAGGTCTCGCCGCTGATCAAGCTGGTCGGCCGCGGCGACACCGCGGTGGTCGATGCCTATCTGTCGCCGATCCTGTCACGCTATGTGCAAAGGGTTGGCCAAGAGCTCGGCGTCCTCTCCCCCCTCGAGGGGGGTGAGGAACGATGGGCCGAAGGCCGAGAAAAAGCCAACGATTTGGCTTTTTCAGCGACGAACGCCCGAAGCCATAGCGAAGGGCAGTCGACAAAGCGGCCAGAGGGGGTCCTCTCGGAAGGCACCGCCACGACGTCGAGCCCGGTCGATCCGACCCCACCCGGCGGCTTTGCCG
>NZ_RZTE01000074.1:0-11405 GCF_003997415.1 Mesorhizobium sp. M7A.F.Ca.MR.245.00.0.0
AAATGTCCGGCAGGACAATGAGGGGCAGCGCTACCCTAGAACAAGTTCATCACTGCCCCGGCGCGATCAGCCTGAAATCCGGCAGCTCGCGCAAAACCAGTTCAGGCCCGGCCGGCGAATAGACGACGAAAAGCTGCATCGGCCCGTCGCCGGTGTTGAGCGTCGAATGAAAGCGGCTTTCCGGGACATAGATGGTGCAGCCGGGGCCGACTTTTGCGACCACCGGATTGCCCTTTTCGTCCTCGACCATCTGCTCGCCATGACCGGAGATGACGAAGATGATTTCTTCCGCGCCCGGATGGTTGTGGCGCGTGTGACCCTTGCCGGAAGGCAGGTCCACCACACCGCCGGAAAACCGGGTTGCGCCATTCACTTCGGGCGCCACCGTCAGCGCCAATTTTCCCCAGTCGAAGCCGAAGGCGCTGACGTCCTTCGGGTAGACAAACATTTTGCTCTTGTCGGTCATCTCTCTCATCCCTTCTTTTTCTTCGTGGTCTTCTGGCCACCAAGTGTCACCGATTTGAAATCAGCGGTCTGCCGGGCGATCGCGGCTTCTGCCGGCAGCCGTTCCATCGAGCTGGCGCCATAGAAGCCGTGCAGACCCTTGGCATGGGAGAGGATGTAACGGGCGTCGTCCGGCATCGAGATCGGGCCGCCATGGCAAAGCAGGATGACGTCCTTGCGCACCGAGCGCGCCGCGTTGGCGATGGCGTCGATCTCGACGACGCAGTCGTCGAGCGACTTAGCCGATGTCGCGCCGATCGAGCCGCCCGTCGTCACACCCATATGGGCGACGACGATGTCGGCGCCGGCCTTGGTCATGGCGCGGGCTTCGTCGGGGTTGAAGACATAGGGCGTGGTCAAGAGGTCGAGCTTGTGCGCCTCGGCGATCATGTCGACCTCAAGGCCGAAGCCCATGCCGGTTTCCTCGAAGCTCTGCCGCATGCTGCCGTCGAACAGGCCGATGGTGGGAAAATTCTGCACGCCGGAAAAGCCCATGGTCTTCAGCTCTGCCAGCAGCAGCGGCATGATGACGAACGGGTCGGTGCCGTTGACGCCGGCCAGCACAGGCGTGTGTCTGACCACCGGCAGCACCTCATAGGCCATTTCCTTGACGATCTCGTTGGCATTGCCATAGGCGAGCAGGCCGGCGGCCGAGCCGCGCCCGGCCATGCGGTAGCGGCCGGAATTGTAGATGATGATGAGGTCGATGCCGCCAGCCTCTTCGGCCTTGGCTGACAGGCCGGTGCCGGCGCCGCCGCCGACGATCGGCACGCCCTTGTCGATCATTCCCCTGAATTTCTTCAATATGTCCTTGCGCGGTATGGCGGGCATTTTTTGAGATCTCTCACTGTCTGGCGATGTCGAGGAAGGCCGATGTTGCAGCCTTTGCGAATTCCGGGTCGTTGATATGCAGCGGCAGGCGCGTCACGCGGCGCTTGCCGTTGGGCTGGATGGTGCGCTCGATGGCTTCGAACAGAACGGCGTCGGCTTCCGGGTTGAAGAAGGCGCCGCCTTCGATGTCGAGCGCCGAGACGCCTTTTTCCGGGATGAGAAAATGCACCGGCCCTCCGCAGCGGGCGAGCCTGGTGCCGATCCACTCGCCGATCGCGCGGCATTCGTCCGCCGTGGTGCGCATCAGCGTGACATTGGGATTGTGTTCGTAGAACAGCCGATCGCGATAGGGCTCCGGAATGGTCGAAGGCGCCCAGAAGTTCACCATGTCGAGCGCGCCGACGGAGCCGACATAGGGCAGCCCCGTGCGAACTATGGCGCCGAAACGATCCTCCGTCGCCGGCAGCACACCGCCGAACAGCAGATCGCAAACTTCGGTCGTGGTGATGTCGACGACGCCGGACAGCAAGCCGCTGTCGGCCAGCTTTTCCATGCTGCGGCCGCCGGTGCCGGTGGCGTGGAAGACCATGCAGTCATATCTGGAACGGAGCTGGTCGGCGATGGCGGTCACGCAAGGCGTTGTGACGCCGAACATGGTGAGGCCGATCGATGGTTTGCCGTCGGGTGGCGGCGCCGGCTTGGTTGCCATGCCTTGGATCGCCTGGGCGGCATTGTGCAGCACGACACGGGAGATCCGGTTCAGTCCGGCCATGTCGGTCACCGCCGGCATCATGATGATGTCGGAGACATCGACATAGGGTGCGGTATCGCCGGAGGCGAGCGTCGAGACCATGATCTTGGGCAAGCCGAGCGGCAGGGCGCGCATGCCCGATGTGATGATCGAGGTGCCGCCGCCGCCGCCAATGCCGATGATGCCGGAAATGTCGGTGCGCGACTGGACGAAGCGGGCGAAGGCGATGCCCATCGCGGCGACCGCGGCGCCACGGTCATTGCCGCCGAGCACGGCGTCACGGCCGCCGGGATGATGGTCGGCGATTTCCATAGCGCCGATATCGACGGGGATGGTTGCGTCGCGCGTTCCGACATCGACACGGCAAACGATGGCGCCCGCAGCAGTGATCGCATCGGCCAGGAAGGCGAGCTCCTCGCCCTTAGTGTCCGCGGTACCCACCACATAGATACGCTTCATTTGCGCTCCCCCGATCCTGGCAGGCGCGATGCCGCCCCCATCGCTCATTGCCCGGGCCACTCGACGATGCGGACACCATTGCAAATTTTTGAGACGCGCGTATCGTATTGGTATGAATGTCTCACGTCAACAATCCACTGCGAGCGACGACGCTGAACGGGCAACCGGCCCGGTGCCCGAACGTGGGCCGCGCGCGCGGACCAAACGGCTGATGCTGGAGACGGCAACAAGGCTGATGCAGGCGGGCGTCACGCCCTCGGTCAGCGAGGTCGCCGAGGCGGCCGAGGTTTCCCGTGCCACCGCCTATCGTTACTTCCCGAGCCAGTCGGCACTGGTGCAGGCCGTCGTCGACGAGGGGCTGGGGCCAATCCTCACCTGGCGATCGACCTCCGCCGATGCCGAGCGCCGGGTCGCGGAGCTGTTCGATACGGCCATGCCGCGCATCGAGGCCTTCGAGGCCACGTTCAAGGCAGCACTGAAGCTGTCGCTCGATCAATGGGCGCGGCGTCAGGCCGGCACGCTGGGCGCTGAGCCCGCCTTTACGCGCGGCCATCGCATCGACTTGCTGAAAGATGCGATCGCGCCGCTCAAGAGCCGTTTGCCGCCGCGCGACTTCAAGCGGCTGGCGCAGGCGCTGTCGCTGATCTTCGGCGTCGAGGTGCTGATTGTGCTTAAGGATATCTGGGGACTGGACAGCCGCCGGACGAGGGCGGTCGCCCATTGGGCGGCCGGGGCGCTGGTGCGTGCGGCAGTCGCGGAATCGGTCGATGAAGGAGGCAGCCTCGATCCGAAGGCAGTCATGAAATAGAGCCTATCTGGTTCGACCAGATTGGCATGCACGCTACTGATCTTAGCCGTTGAGTGGGGTGTCGGACAATACCCAATCATATCACTGAGTAGGAAAATCTTGGTAAAACAGGCAGATAAAGCCGGAATCCAATGGCAATGGCCACGTCAAGCTGTCAAGAAAGGGCTTGACGTGCATGCAAAATTGGTAATACCAGATTGGATCAGAAAAGCGGATCGAAAGTGAGGGCTGCGATCCATTTTCCGGCAGGGGCGAGGAGGCTCGAAACCGGGAAGGTGCGATCACGGGAGGAACTACCAGGGCCGGCCCCGTTGCCGGCTCGCACGATAAGGTAGAACGCGCACAAGGGAGGAAATCATTATGCGCAAGTTAGTGACCAGCGCACTTGCTGGTATCGGCTTAACGCTTGCCTGCGGAACGTCCGTTTACGCGCAGGACAAAGAACTCACCATATTCTGGGCGGAATGGGATCCGGCGAACTATTTGCAGGAACTCGTCAACCTCTACGAGGCCGAGACCGGCGTGAAGGTCACGGTCGAAACCACACCTTGGTCCGACTTCCAGACCAAGGCATTCACCGAGTTCAACGCCAAGGGCAGCGCCTACGACATGGTGGTCGGCGACTCGCAGTGGATCGGTGCCGCATCCGAGGCGGGCCACTATGTCGACCTTACCGACTTCTTCAACAAGCATAATTTGAAGGAGGTGATGGCGCCGGCGACTGTCAAGTACTACGCCGAATATCCGTCGGCCTCCGGCAAGTACTGGTCGATCCCGGCCGAGGGTGACGCAGTCGGCTGGTCCTACCGTAAGGACTGGTTCGAGGACCCCAAGGAAATGGAAGCCTTCAAGGCCAAGTATGGCTACGATCTCGGCGTGCCGAAGGATTTCAAGGCGCTGCGGGACATTGCCGAATTCTTCCACCGTCCCGACCAGAAGCGCTACGGCGTCGCCATCTACACCGACAATTCATATGATGCCCTGGTGATGGGCGTCGAGAACGCCATCTTCTCCTACGGCGGCGAACTTGGCGACTATGCCACTTACAAGGTCGACGGGATCATCAACTCCGATCAGAACGTCAAGGCGCTCGAGGTCTACAAGGAACTCTATTCCTTCACACCTCCTGGTTGGGCCAAGAGCTTCTTCATCGAGGACAACCAGGCGATCACCGAGAATCTGGCTGCGATGAGCATGAACTACTTCGCCTTCTTCCCGGCGCTCATCAACGAAGCCTCGAACCCGAATGCCAAGAACACAGGCTTCTTCGCCAACCCTGCCGGCCCGAACGGCGACCAGTTCGCCGCGCTCGGCGGCCAGGGCATCTCCGTCATCTCCTATTCCAACAACAAGGAAGAGGCGATGAAGTTCCTGGAATGGTTCATCAAAGACGAGACGCAGAAGAAGTGGGCGGAACTCGGCGGTTACACGGCAAGTGCCAAGGTGCTCGAGTCGCCTGAATTCCAGAACGCCACGCCTTACAACAAGGCCTTCTACGAAACCATGTTCAAGGTGAAGGACTTCTGGGCGACGCCGGAATATGCCGAGCTGCTCATCGCGATGAACCAACGCGTCTATCCGTACATCACCGGCAATCAGGGCACGGCCAAGGAAGTGCTCGATGCGCTCGCCGCGGACTGGAACGCGACGTTCAAGAAGTACAACCGCGTGAAGTAAACCGCACCAACGCTCGGAAGGGGTGGGAGCCCACCCCTTCCGTTTTCTTTTCTCAAGGAAGGAACTGGCTTTGGCCACTGCAGTCATGACCACGCTGGATCCCAACTCGCGCTCCGCCACCCGCGGCATGAGCGACCTCACGATCCGAAATCTCTTCATCATTCCGACGATCGTTTTCCTGATCGTCTTCAACATCTTTCCACTGCTCTATTCGCTCGGCTATTCGTTCACCGACTTTCGCGCGTCGAGCCCGGCGGCGGCCAATTTCGTCGGACTGCAGAATTACCGCGAACTGCTCAACGACCCGTTCATCTGGTCGAATTTCGCCATCACCGCCAAATATGTCATCGTCTCCGTGGTCGGTCAGGTCATCGTCGGCTTTGGCGTGGCGTTGCTGCTCAACCGCGATATCCCGCTGAAGGGCCTGCTGACGACACTGCTGCTGTTGCCGATGATGCTGTCGATGGCCGTCGTCGGTCTGTTCTGGAAACTGCTCTATGATCCGTCATGGGGTGTCATCAACTATGCACTCGGCCTCGGCAATTTCGAGTGGCTGTCCAACCCTGACATGGCGCTCTACGCGGTTGCCATCACCGACATCTGGATGTGGTCGCCCTTCGTCATGCTGCTGTCGCTTGCCGGCCTGTCGGCAGTGCCGAAGCACCTCTACGAGGCGGCGGCGATCGACCGCGCCGGCTCGTTCTATACCTTCTTTCGCATTACGCTGCCGCTGGTCGCGCCGATTCTGATGATCGCGATCATCTTCCGCACCATGGAGGCGTTCAAGACCTTCGATCTCGCCTACATCCTGACCAGCCAGCCAACCACCGAGGTGATCTCGATCCGGCTCTACAAGATGGCGTTCCAGGAATGGCAGACCGGGCGCTCCTGCGCGCTTGCCTACATCGTGCTGATCATGGTGCTGGCTATCACCAACATCTACGTCAAATACCTCAACAAGGTGAAGGAGCGCTGAGATGGCCGCCGTCCGCACTTCTTCCGAAATCGGCTTCAATCGCGTCGCCATCGTCGTTGTCCTTTTGGTGACGATCATCTTCCTCGCGCCGATCTACTGGATTGCCTCAACGGCGTTCAAGCCGCGCAATCTTGCCACGACCATCCCGCCGACGGTGGTGTTCCAGCCGGAGATATCGCCCTTCGTCAAACTGTTCACCAAGCGCTCGCAACTGCGCAGCGCGCCGACGCCGGAAGAGTATGCGGCAGCGCCCTGGTGGGAGCGCGTCGTCTTCGACGGCGGTGAAAAGATCGTGCGCGACGGCAAGGGCCAGGTGCAATGGTCCGGCTATCCGAGCCGCTTCATGAACTCGCTGATCATCGCCATCACCTCCACGGTGCTGGCGGTCGGCATGGGCACCTTCACCGCCTATGGCTTTTCGCGCTTCAAGGTGAAGGGGGAGGCTGACCTGCTCTTCTTCATCCTGTCGACACGCATGCTCCCGCCGGTGGTGGTGGCGATCCCGATGTTCCTGATGTACCGGGCGGTCGGCCTCAACGACACGCATGTGGGCCTGATCATCCTCTACACCGCCTTCAACCTGTCCTTCTCGGTGTGGCTGATGAAGGGTTTTATGGATGAGATACCGAAAGAGTATGAAGAGGCGGCCCTGGTCGACGGTTACACGCGCATGGAGGCCTTCTTCAAGATCGTGCTGCCCGAGGCGGCCACCGGCATCGCCGCCACCGCGGTGTTCTGCTTCATCACCGCGTGGAACGAATATGCCTTCGCACTGATCATGACCAACCGCCGCGCCCAGACCGCACCGCCCTTCATCCCGAGCCAGGTCGGCTCGGGCCTGCCGGACTGGACGGTGATCGCCGCCGGAACCTTTCTATTCCTGCTGCCGGTCGCGATCTTCACGTTCCTGCTCCGCAACCATCTGCTGCGCGGCATGTCCTTCGGAGCGATTCGCAAATGAGCTTTCGTGCCATCAACCAGAAATATCTGGAGCCCGGTTCGCAGGTGCTGATGGTGCTCGGCATCATAGCACTCTGCCAGCCCTGGAACCTGTTGTTGCACACATATGGCCTGACCATCATCCTGATCGGGCTGGTCGGCTTCAACGTCACCTCCAAGATCGCGCCTGAGGAAAAGGCCGGCACCGGCCAGGTGCGCAATCCGGGAGCACAGCATTGACCCAGATCGAGCTTCGCGGCGTCCAGAAATTCTTCGGCGCCGTCCAGGTCATCAAGGACCTGAACCTCAAGATCGCCGACAACGAGTTCATCGTTCTGCTCGGCCAGTCGGGCTGCGGCAAGACGACGACGCTGCGGGCCATCGCCGGGCTGGAAACGATCGACGAGGGCGACATCCTCATCGACGGCAAACCGATCCAGCATCTAAAGGCCGCCGACCGCGACATTGCCATGGTCTTCCAGTCGTTCTCGCTCTATCCGCATATGAGCGTCTACGAGAACATCGCCTTCCCCTTGCGCGCCACGCGCAAGAGCAAGACGGAGATCGACAGCGAGGTTCGCTCCGTCGCCAAGACGCTGCAGATCACCGATCTGCTGGACAAGAAGCCATCGGCGCTCTCGGGTGGCGACATGCAGCGCGTCGCCATTGGCCGGGCGCTGGTGCGGCGGCCGAAGGCCATGCTGATGGACGAGCCGATCGGCGCGCTCGACGCCAAGCTGCGCGAGGAGATGCGGGCCGAGATCAAGCGGCTGCACATCAAGCAAGGGTCGACGACCATCTATGTGACGCACGACCAAGTCGAGGCGATGAGCCTCGCCGACCGCATCGTCATCATGCATGAAGGCGTGCTGCAGCAGGTCGGCTCGCCCGACGAGGTCTATTCGCACCCGGCCAATCTGTTCGTGGCGCAATTCGTCGGCAGTCCGGTGATGAACGTCGCCGATGCGGCAGTCGCCGAGACGGCGTCCTCGGTCTCGGTGACGGTCGGCGGGGCTCCCGCCGGCTTCGAGTTCCCGCGGTCGCTGCTGTCGAAGCTCAACGGCCATGCAGGCGGCCAGCTCGCGCTCGGCATCCGGCCGGAAGGCGTTCTCATCCGCCGCGAGGCGACGGAGGGGTTTTTGCCGGTCGAGACGCAGATCGTCGAGCCGCTTGGCTCCTTCGACATTGTCGATCTCAAGGTCGGCTCAAAGATGCTGCGCGCACGCACCAAGAGCGGCTTCGTCGCCGGTCCCGGCCAGAAGGTGTTCGCCAGGATCGATCCGGCCCAAGCGCATTTCTTCGACACGGCAAGCGGCAAGTCGCTGGGAGTGAGATTGTGATGGCCGAAGGACACGAAAGGCCAATGACTTGGCCTTTCGAACAATCGAACGCCCGGAGCTATAGCGGAGGGCAGACACCCTCGAAAAAGAGATCGGGACGATAGACATGGCCCATATCCAGCTCAAGAACATCTCGAAGACTTTCGGCAACCACACTGCGCTCACCGGGCTCGATCTCGATATTGCCGATGGCGAGTTCTTCGTGCTGCTGGGCGAGACGGGCGCCGGCAAGACGACGACGCTGCGGCTTATCGCCGGCCTGGAAAAGCCGAGCGAAGGCCAGGTCTTCATCGACGGCGTCGACGTCGCCGACTGGGGTGCGGCCGAGCGTGACGTGGCGCTGGTGCTGCAGCAATACTCGCTCTATCCGCGCTACACGGTGCGCGAAAATCTCGAATTCCCGCTGAAGCCGAAAATTCGCCGGCTGCCCGACGCCGAGATCAAGGATCGCGTCGACCGTGCCGCCCGTACGCTGCGGATCGAGCACCTGCTCGACCGCAAGACGGATCGGCTGTCCGGCGGCGAGATGCAGCGCGTCTCGATCGGCCGCGCCATCGTGCGCAAGCCGCGTGTGTTCCTGATGGACGAGCCGCTGTCTGCGCTCGACGCCAAGCTGCGCGAGGCGCTGCGGACTGAACTGAAGAACCTGCAGATGCAGCTCGGCGCCACCTTCCTGTTCGTCACCCACGACCAGATCGAGGCGATGTCGATGGGCGACAAGGTCGGCGTGCTCAACCATGGCCGCATCGTTCAGACCGGCACGCCGCACGAGATCTACAACAATCCGCGCGATACCTATGTGGCGAGCTTCGTCGGCTCGCCGCCGATGAACCTCATCGACGGCAAGCTTGTGAACGGCCGCGCGGTGATGGCTCCGTTGAACTTCGAACTGCCTTTTTCGGGGGGAGCCAAAGCGGGCGGGGCGACCGACGGTCGCCCGCTCGTCTTTGGCATTCGTCCCGAGGACGTCTATCTCGAGAGCGGCGCGCCGGTCGAGGCGCATGTTCACGACGTCGAGAACCACGGCGTCGAAAAGATCCTGACGCTGCGCGTCGGCGACGCGACACTGCGTGCCACCGTGCCGGCCAGGACCGACGTCGCCATCGAGCAGGCGGTGCGCTTTGCCTGGAACCCCGACAAGGTGGTGCTGTTCGACAAGGGCAGCGGCGTCAGCTTGCGACACGCCTCATAAAGCGCGTCGCGCTGAAACGGATTCATGCGACGCGCTTTAGGTCTTTGTTTTTGTGCATGTCGTTCTCCCAAAACCGAGGTCACTTTTGGGCGACATGCGTGAGGCCGCATCCCAGCCTATTTCTGGAAGTAGGTTTCGTAGGGCGTGTCGTTGATCAGCAGGATCACGCATTCCGTGTCGGAGACGCAGGCGTCGTCATGCATCTCATTGGCTTTCTGGGTCCAGTAGGATCCAGGAGGCAGTTCGACCTTGGTCGCCTCGCCGCCATCCATCTGCCAGTGCGCCCACAGCCCCTTTATGACCACCGCACGATAATCCGCGGTGTGCGCATGGACCGGTGCACGCCAGTTGCCGGGAACCTTCAGCAACGTACCTGCCGGGCCCTTGGCCCGCTCGCCCCACAATGGGCCAAGACGATGCGGCTGGTCGGGCACTTCCGCCACATAGGGGATCTTGTCGGCCGGCAGGTAGCTGTCCTCGAGGGCAAAGGCGCGCCCGGGAACCGCAAGCATGACGGCGAGTGCGATGACCTTCGGATGATTTGGCATGGTTCTCCTCTTCGGACCGACTGGACGCCGGCCTCTGGCTGCCTGGTTATGGCAAGCTATTGCATGCGGGTGGCCCGGCAATGGCATTGCGTCCGGAAGGCTTGGCAATTCATCCAGACCCTGCGATCCATGGCCGCGGATCCGGGATCGCCTCAGCGGTTTTCGGAGGTGCCGTCGACGGTGCGCAGGTGGCTGGGCGAGATGCCTATGATGCGCTTGAACGCCCGGCTGAACGACGCTTCGGAATCGTAACCCAGTCTGGCGGCGACCACCGAAACCCGCATCCGATCATCGATCAGCCATTGCCGCGCCTGGTGCATGCGTATCCGGGCGACATATCTCGCCGGTGTTTCGCCAACGACGGCCGTGAAGCGTTCGGCGAAGGCCGATCGCGAGGCGCCCATTTCGCGCGCCAGCGCTTCGACAGTCCAGTTCCTGTCGGGCTGCAGATGAATGGCGGCAAGTACGCGGCCGATGTCGCGATCCCTGATCGCCGCGATCCAGCCTCTGGTGTCGCCGCCGCTGTTTTCCACCCATGAACGGATGATGCTTGCAGCCAGTACGTCGGCCAGCCGCGCCAGCATGCCGCCGGAACCGGCGCGGTTCATGGTGATTTCGCTGGCCATGGCTTGCAGCAGATGCGGAATACCTGGCTCGCCAGCCATCAATTCCTTGGCGCGCATCATGTCCGGCATCATGCCCAGCAAGGGGTGCGGTCCGTCCATGTTGAAGTGCATGCTGCCGCAAAACAGCAAGATTTTCGGGCCGTGGCCGCCATTGGAGACATTGAAGACATTGTCCTGCAAAGGCTCGACAGTGTAGCTTTCGATCGGCACGGCAGGAATGCCAGGCGCGCTGGCAACGACATGCTCGGCGCCGCGCGGCAAGAGCAACGCATCGCCGGGTGTCAGCTCAATCCATTCTCCGGCTGGCGAAAACAGCCAGCATCCGCGGCGGCCAATGAAGTGAAACCGCGCAGCCTTCTGGGCTGGAAACAACACGGCCCATGGCTCCGAAAGTTCGCAGCGGCCATAGTCGACGCCATCAAGCCGCAATCCGCGCAAGATGTCGGTGAGCGGACCCTCCGAGGCCGGCAAGGCAGTCTTGGGCGAGGTGAAAACCATGCGGATTTTTCTAGAGCAGTTCATCGTTTAACGGAAACGTTGAACCGCTCCATCTCTTTGTTTTGACGCAATTCCGGACGGAAAAACCGCTTCACACTTTTCCTGGAATTGCTTTAGCCTGGAATCACCAGTCCGTCACGGCCTCCATGCGTCGGCTCAGGGCAACGAACTCGGGTCAACGGGTTCCTTCGGAGCTTTCGCCAGGCGTAGGGACGGAGCATCAAACGAAAAACCCGCCTGTGCGGCGGGTCACTGG
>NZ_RZTE01000075.1:0-10330 GCF_003997415.1 Mesorhizobium sp. M7A.F.Ca.MR.245.00.0.0
CAAGGCGCCAGTTGAGCAGCACGCCCTCGACATCGAGCTGGCCGGAGCGCGCCATGGTCACGCCCTCGCCGCCTGGCGCGCCCTGTCACGCTCGCGCGCGGCGAAGACCGGCATCACCTCGTCGACCCACAGCTTGATCGTCTTCTTCTGCAGCTCGAACGGCAGGTTGAACGTCAGGCCGAGGCAGTACTGGTCAACGCCCGCGGCTTCATAGTCGAGCAGCTTCTCGATCACCTCGTCGGGCGTGCCGAACATCAGGTTGCGACGGATGTTCTCGGGATTGTAATTGTCTTTGCCCTTGACGCTCTCGTAGGGGATAGCTTCGGGAAAGCCGTTTTGCACGGTGCCGATGTTCTGGAACAGGTTCTCGAACGCGCGGCCATAGTCAATGGCATGCCCGACCGCGATCTCCCAGTCCTGCGCTCGTTCGTAGACGCAGGTGCGCCGCTGCATCATCAGGCGCGGGCGCGGCACCTCCGGATGATCGGCGACGGCCTTGCGGAATTTCTCGCCGAGCACGGCGATCTCGGCCGCCGGCGCCGACAAGGGCGTCGACAGGATCGAAGCGCCGATGCCGACCGCCCAGTCGAAGGTTCCCGGGTCCCGCGCGGCCACCCAGATCGGCGGATGCGGCGTCTGCAGCGGCTTCGGCACGCCGGCGGCGAGCGGGAACTTCCAGTAATCGCCGTCATGGGCATAATCCTGTGCCCACAGCTTCTTCACCGCCGGCACCAGCTCCTTCAGATAGGCAACGCCTTCCTGCTGCGGCATGCCGCCGGCCATGCGGTCGAACTCATATTGGTACGAACCGCGCGCGATGCCGAACTCCAGCCGCCCGCCGGTCAGGTGATCACAAAGTGCCGCCTCCCCTGCCAACCGGATCGGGCTCCAGTAGGGCGCGACCAGCGTCGAGGTGCCGAGGCGGATCTGCTCGGTATGCTGGGCAAGCCAGGTCAGCGTCATCAGGGGGTTGGGCGAGATCGTGCATTCGATCGTGTGATGCTCCGCCGTCCACAGCGTCTCGAAGCCACCCTCGTCGGCCAGGCGCGCCAACTCGAGGAGATTGCTCTTCACCTTCGACATCGGCATGTCGGGCGAGAAGCGTTCCATGGTCAGCGAAACGGCGAATTTCATGTCGGTCTCCCCAGTGCGTCGGGTTGGTCAGCGAAGGCGGATAATGAAGGGGTCCTGCATGGCGCCCGAGTAGTCGATGACGACGTTCTTCAGGCGCGAGAACTCCTCCATGGCGTCGAAGCCGCCGCGCCGCCCGTAGCCGCTCTCCTTGAAGCCGCCATTGGCGGACATGAAGGACGAGGCGCGGTAGGTGTTGATCCAGACGGTGCCGGCTTCAACATTCCTGGCGAAACGCAGCGCGCGGTTGATGTCCCGGGTCCAGATGCCGGAGGCGAGGCCATAGCGGGTGTCGTTGGCGAGACGGATCATCTGGTCTTCTGACGAGAACGGGATGACGCCGACGACAGGACCGAACAGCTCCTCCTGCATGAAGTCCATGCCGTTGTCAGCATCGGTCATCACGGTCGGCTCGAAGTACCAGCCGCCTGCAAGCTCATCCGCCTGCGGCCGCTTGCCGCCGGCCGCAATCCGCGCGCCCTGGCGCACGCCCGAGGCGACGTAGCCTTCTACCTTGGCGAGTTGCACCGACAGCGCCAGCGGTCCGACGTCGGTTTCCTCCAGCATCGGCAGCCCGACCCGCACGCGCCGCGTGCGTTCGACCAGCGCCTCGACGAACCGATCGTAGACGCTGGCCTCGACGAAACAGCGCGAACCGGCGACGCAGGTCTGCCCAGCCGCCGCGAACACACCGGACACGACGCCGTTGACGGCATGGTCGATGTCGACGTCGTCGAAGACGACATGTGGCGACTTGCCGCCGAGTTCCATCGAACAGGGGATGAGGTTCTCAGCCGCATTGGCGGCAATCCGCCGGCCCGTCGCCGTCGAACCGGTGAAGACGAATTTCGCGATGCCAGGGTGCCGGGTCAGCGCGTCCCCCGCCACGGCGCCGGTGCCGGTCACGACATTGACGACGCCGGCCGGGAAGCCGGCCTCCATGATCAGCTCGGCCAGCGCGAGCGTGGAGGCACTGGCATGCTCGGACGGCTTGACGACCACCGTGTTGCCGAGCGCCAGGCATGGCGCCAGCGTGCCGGTGAGCAGCATCAGCGGCGAGTTCCATGGCGTGATCATGCCGACGACGCCGATCGGCTCGCGCAGGTTGAAATTGAGCATGTCGAGCTTGTTGACCGGAATGGTGTCGCCGAGCAGCTTGTCGGCCATCCCTGCGAAATAGGTGTAGCTGTCGGGCATGGCGCGCATCTGCGCCCGCATTTCCTTGAGCAGCTTGCCGTTGTCACGGGTCTCGATCAGCGCCAACTCGTCGGCGTGCTCCAGCACCAGTTCCCCCAAACGGCGCACCAGCGTGCCGCGGTCGGTCTGGGTCATGCGTCGCCAGACTGGATTGGCAAAAGCTAGGCGCGCCGCCTCCACGGCCGCGCCGACATCCTCGGCATTGGCCTCTGCGAATTGGTACCAGGGCTTGCCGGTGGTCGGATCGAAACTGTCGATGTACTGGCCACCTTTCGGCGCCACGAACGCGCCGTTGATGAACAGGTTCTGGCGTGAGCCTTCGAGCGATTCGACCGTCGTTTTCATGCTGTCTGTCCTGGGTGAAGCATCATTCGGATGCGGCTTGCGTCCACGATTGCGACTGGCCGTCGATCATGGCGACGCGGCCGCCGTCGCAGGTGTCGATGTAAATGCCGAAGCGCTTGTCCTGGCGCTCCCGCGCATAGCGGCGCAGCATGGCGCGCAATTCATGGGTGGCGACCCGCTCATAGGGCAGCGCGTCGACGGAAAAGAAGGCGTGGCCATCCGGAAGTGCTGCTTCAGCGCTCTCACGGCTCAGTTCGGCGCGGTAGATGAGATAGCCCGGGTCGCTGTCGGCGACGTCGAAGACCGAATAGAGGAAGGTGTTTTCAGGGACGAGGGTCAGCGCCTCGCCGCCATCGAGGACGAGCTGACTGTCGGCCTTGCGGCGCCGCGCCGTCGGCAGCACCCAACTTCCCTTGCCATCGGTGCGCAAGAGGATGCGGTCGCCGGCTTCGACAAGATAGCCGATGATCATGTCCTGCGAGGCCAGCCAGCCGGCAGGCAGCGGATCCTTTACGCTGGCGTAACGGCCGCGGCAAAACCCGAGCGGCGCCGATGGGCTGGTTCCGAAAGCCTGGACCTGGCCGATCAGGATGATGTGGTCGCCGGCCTCGATGCGGTTGTGAACGGTGCAGTCGAACCATGTCAGGCTGTCGGTGAGGATCGGCGCGCCGGTGTGGGCGCGGTCATAGTTGACCGACTGGAATTTGTCCGCCGCTTTGGATGCGAACACCGAAGAAACGTCGACCTGGCCTTCATGGAGGAAATTGACCGCGAAGGACCGTGTTTCGTTGAATGCGGGAAAGCTCGCCGCCGCCTTGGCGACGCAGACCAGGAGCAACGGCGGGTCAAGCGAGACCGAGGTAAAGGAGTTCGCGGTCATGCCGCGCGGATTGCCGTCGCAGTCGCGCGTGGTGATGACGGTCACGCCGGTGACGAAGGTGCCGAAGGCACGACGCAAGGCGATCGGGTCGATCGTCCTGTGTACCACCGCGTCCGCCATTGCTTTCCTCCCATAGTGTCGGATGAAAGCTAGGCAAGAGACGGCCGGCCTTCTTCCTCCGGTCTGTAGGAAAGATGTCGGGGCGTGCTGCTGCCATCCCGAGCAAGTGCAGGCGCAGCGCGCCTGCACTTGCGGCGGCTGCCGCGTCGAAACAGTGGTGGCGAGGTCAACAGAGTCTAACGGGCTGTCGGCGTGCGGCTGTCGATGATGCCGCTGAGACGGATCGCGAGTTCAACCGCGAAGCGCTGTTCGGGCGTGTCGAGACGGATGCCGAACAGGTCCTCCATGCGCGACAGGCGATAGCGTAAGGTGGTGACATGCAGGCCGATGGCGTCGGCGCAGGCCTGGCTGCGGCAGCCCTGGCGCAGATAGGCAAATAACGTCTCCAGATAGGGCGTGCCGTGCTCGCGGTCATGCGCGATCAGGGCGCCGACACTTTCGTCGACGAAGCCGCGCACGTCCGGAGCGTCGGCAGCGGCGACCAATATCGGCAACGGACCGAAATCCTGGCCGGCAAAAACGCCGGTGCGTCCGAAGGAACGGCCGATCCGGATCATGCGGCGGCACCGCTCCCAGGCGATGGGATAATCGACCAGCGCGGCACAGGCCTCGGAAAGCACAACCACCGGCTCACCTTCGAAATAGCGGCCAAGCCCGGCCGCAATCTTGTGCGGCAATTTCGCGAAGCGCGCGCCATCCTGCCCGGTATCGGCCGGGACAAGACAGACAAGCCCATCCTCCACCGCGATTGCCGTGCCGGCAATGCCGGCCTGCTGCAGCAGACGCATGACCTCATGATGCGGATCGGCAAGGCCGATGGCACCGTCCTGTTCGGCGAGGTCGACGACGATCATCTTCTGTGCAACGGTCAAGTCGAGCCCCAGCCGGCGGGCGCGATTGACGATATCGGCCTCGTCGCGCCAGCGGCGCTCCGCCACCTCCAGGAAAAGCTCGGTCAGCGAGCGCGTCTCGAAACGGAAGCGCACGAAGCTGCGCATCATCTGCACACTGAGGGCGAATTTGGTGCTGTCGAGCAGCATCTGATCGAGTTGACCAGACTCGTGAGGCGTCGGGAAAATCATCAGTGCGCCAACCACTTCGGCGTCGATGCTAAGCGGCTCGATGCGCACCGAAAGCTTGAGCTGTCGCTTGCCGTCATCGACGAACAGCGTCTCGGTGTTACGCCCGTCGGACGCGCCGCGAGCTATCTTGAAGATTTGCCGGCTGAGCGTTCCGCTCACCGCCTGCTGCCAGGAGGCGGTGTCGAAATGCGCCTCGCTCGGGGAACGGCCGGCGACAACCAGATTGGCATGGAAATCGATCACCACCACAGGATTGGGTAGCAGCTCGCTGACTTTTTCGGCGAGCGAGGCCACCGATCCGTCCGACAAGGCTTGCTGCAGAAGCGAGGTGTGCGCCGAGAGGGCGCGCTGCAGACGCTCGCCGGCCTGCTTCTCCTGGCGCAGCCGATGCTGCTTCTCGACCGCGATCTCACCCAGATGCACGATCATGCCGATGAAGGCGATATCCTGCGCCGTCACTTCGGTGATCTCGCGCGAAACGACGGTCAGCACCATCGGCCGGCCGTCTTCGTCGACGCAGTTCATCGGCATGACCAGAACACTGCGGTAATCGCGCTCGAAGGCTTCTCGGCGGTAGCCCGGGAACTCCTCCGATACGCGCGCGTCCCTGATGTAGACCGGCTCGTTGCGGTTGAGCGCGACGATCGAGGGACTGGTGGCCAGCTCCCAACGGTCCGGCAACGTGCGGTGAATGAGCGTCGGGTCGTGGCGCACGATGACATAGGCGTGGCCGTGGGGGGCGTCGATGCCCATGATCGAGCCTAGAGTCCATTGGGCATGACGACAGGCCGCCAGCACGAGATGGCGCAGCACGGACTGGAGATCGCCGCCCGAATTGATGAGGCTGGCGGCATCCCGCAAGGAGAGAATTTGCGACTCGTGGTCCACGCCTGATCTTCCGCCGCTCGCGAAGGGCGAATTTAAGCCGTCGCGGATATACGAACGCTACACCGCTTCCAAGCGGGACGCACGCCGTTTCTTCCTACGAACCGGAGGAATACCCGACGGTTGGCGTGCATTAGCTTGAGCTTCCACCTGGAGAGGCCAAATCATGGAATTGCGAAAAGTCAGCACCTTCATCGAGGAAGTGCACATCGAAGGCGGCAAAGCGGGTGCAAGGCCGGTAACGTCGATCGTGGTGGCAGCCGTCCTGCGCAACCCATGGGCCGGGCGCGGCTTCGTCGAGGATTTGCAGCCGGAGATTGTCGCCATAGCGCCCCGGCTGGGGCAGGAACTCACGAGCCGCCTGATTGGATTGATGCAGGCGGAACGCATCGAAAGCTACGGCAAGGCGGCCGCCGTCGGAACCGCCGGCGAGATCGAGCATGCCTCCGCCATGATCCATACGCTGCGCTTCGGCAATGTCTTCCGCGACGCCGTCGGCGGCACGACCTATCTCGAATTCTGTAACACCCGCAACGCGCCGGGCGCGCTGCTATCGCTGCCGATGATGCACAAGAGCGAGAACGGTCGCCGCTCGCATTTCATCACCGCCAACTTCCAGATCGCCGACGGCCCGGCTGCCGACGAGATTGTCGTTGCCATCGGTGCTGCGGACGGCGGCCGGGTTCACCCACGGATTGCGGACCGCTTTCAGGACATGAAAGAGATGGAGCAGGAAGCAGCGATGTGAGGCTTGCGCTGGGTTCCACAACATCACCGTGGGTTCCACAACATCACCAATGTTCAGAGCCGGCGAATGCTGATGACGATCTCGCGGCCTATTTCGAAGAGCTAGCTAGGCTGCAGTGCAGGCTCTCCGGACCCGAAGGTGCTTGGCGAACTGCACAGGCGTCCTTGCCGTTCATCTCCGGCCCATCGATGCTGTCGGCATGCGGCGTTGCGATCCGGCACCTTTGATGCCGGAAGCAGTGTGGCGGTAGCTAGTTTGTCAGTACCCTCCAATTGCCTGCCTCTTCAAGAGCCCGCTACGTCGGCAAGGTCGCTCGCAAGCCCCGACTTTCAAATGCGGCATGAATGCGTCGGAAACGCACCAAGCATGGATATCCACGCGGGCCGCGTGACTCCCTAAATGGCTTACTCAGCCAGGACTCTCCGTTGTGATCGATCTGTCAAACCGCACGCCGAGACCATATGCGGTGGCGCTGGCTGCTATCATGTCATCAAAGGCTCTTCCGGAAATCGGCAGTTCGGGAGTACCTCCCGAATGGCGGCTTCTGCCGTCGAGGTAGAAATGACGTCATGTTGCCTTTTTCTGGTTTCGACATATTGCTCGACCAGCATTTTCAGGCGTCTTGCAGCAATCTCATCTGCAAACATCGGGTTTCTCCTGGCGGCCGAGGCCGCATTCGTTCGCGGCGCCATACTTCAATTGGTGAACCCGCGACACGAGCGTTAGCTCGATTGGCCAAAGCTGCTGTCGGGTATCTTGTTCCGGATAGCCGAGGCTTGGTAATTCCCAGACATTTCTGCTGAAGTGGGCGTTTTGAAGCGGGGTGGAGATGGTTCGGAATTTCTGTTGAACGCCCTCGCGACGTCCGTGACGCTAATGTGACGTAATATCGTTGTTGCCGCCGGCATTGAAGGATATTTGAAGAATGACTCATGTTGACCAACCTTGCTGTCTCTGTGGGGGATCATGGTCTCCGGCAAGTGACGCCGCCAAGCCGGTACCGTGAGCCCGGACCGAGATGAGCTCATGGTTGTCGGGGCGTGTGTTTTGTCACGGCCTTCGACGTGGATAAATTCTTCAACAAGTTTCGCGTCGGCTTCGTGTTCCGCGGCCCGCGTAGCCATTTGGCTGGCCAAGCTATGTCTTTCCCGAGCGGCTTCGCGTTTCGCCGTCCGTTTCGCCAACTCGGCCCGCTGCTGGTGCGCTCTTAGAAGACTCCAAAGGGCTTGTTCCGCATCGTCCGCCTGGGCCTGCATCAAAACGTCCGCTCCGAACGCATGTCCGGTGTGACAACGGTAACGGGTAATCGGCCCGTCTTCGATCTCCCAAAGCGGTCCGTGACATTCGGGGCAGACAAATGTCGAGGGGGTGCCAAGCTGGCGTTCTGTCTGTTCCATTGTGCTGTGCTCCTGAGCAGCGATCGCAGCCTCAAGGCGGATGACAGGCGGGATTTCTGGTGTCGGCCCTGCGAGTTCGGAAGCAAGCCTGCGCAACAGGCCAGCCATTTCGGACAGGGCGACGCAATGGTCGACTTCCACATTCTGCAAGGCGCTCAGCGGCATATCGGGTACTGCAGCATCGTCGGGATCTTGGACCACGCTGACCCCTCCGCAAGTCTTGATGGCGCGCAAGCCGGCGGTCCCGTCGGAGAGGCTGCCCGTGAGCACGACACCAATCACGCTGCCGCCAAAGCTGCAGGCCGCTGATCGAAAAAGGGGATCGATGGCAGGGCGCGCCAAATTCTCCCGCGGCCCGCGCCGCAGCAGCATGTGATCATCATGTAAAAGCAGGTGAGCTCCGGGCGGTGCAACGAAGATGTGCCCGTTTTTAACCTTCGTGCCGCTGGCGGCATTCGCTACGGGCACGCTTGCAGCGCGACCGAGAATGTCGCCGAGGTAACTCGTGAGGCCGACGTGCTGTACGATGAGGAGGGCCGCCGGAATGTCCGGCGAAATATCCCGGACAAGTCTCTTCAGCGCGTCGAGCCCCCCCGCCGAGGCTCCGATTGCGACAATGCAACGGTTCTCGCAACCGTAGGCACGGACCTTCTCCGACTGTCCCGCATGCTCCGACTCGGATCGTGGTGCGGCGGTGGCCATATGTGCTTCACCCACTTTTCACCAATAGCGAGCACTCCGGCCAGTCCGCTGCTGCCACTCGGATGCCCCTGCTTTCGTCCTTAGCTTCCTGATCATCGCCGAACATAGTTGCCCCGCAATGATGTCAGCTCTATACTAACGCTTACGTGCGCGTTTGACAGCAGCCTCTGCCACGGCGGGGGCCTCCTGAATGCTTGCCGAGCCGCCAAAATCCGCGTTCTTGGTTCGGCCAGCTCCCGGGCCCGCACCTAAATCAGCGCCTGTGACCGGATCGGAGGCCGGATCAGAAAGAGTACGGTCGGCCATCTTGGCCACCACCTTCATGTCTCTGGCGCCCATCTTGACGGTTGCCAAGCCGTCTCCGCCGTCGACGGGCATCACCTCTTCAAGGTCATCGATCCGATCCCACTCTTCGCCGGAATTCCATGGACCATTGGTGTCGCCGTCACCTTGAGAGGTGTTGACGTACATGCTGGCGTACTTCTCGATGCCTGGGAGCTTGCCTGACGGGAAATTGTTTTCGATGGCGTAGAGTGCTTTCTCAAACGATTTTTGGTGAGCGATCTCGCGTGTCATCAGGAAGCCGAGCGCGTCCTTGATGCCCGGATCATCGGTGATGTTGATGAGGCGTTCGTAAACGATCTTGGCGCGCGCTTCAGCGGCGATATTCGACCGCAAATCCACGGTAGGTTCACCGCGTGAGTCGACGTAGGCCGCGGTCCAGGGAACGCCGGCTGAGTCGCACAGCGCGGGAGCACCGCCGAACAGGATCGATTCCTTGGCTGTGGTACCGCTGGCGCCGATCATCAGATAAAGGTCCGCTTCTTTCATCTGGCCTTCGGCAAGTTGTGCCTTGAGGCCCTTGTTCAGCATGGTGACGATCGATCCCACCACCTCAAGGTGGCTGAGTTCTTCAGTGGCTATGTCGAGCAACATGTCGCGACGGCCAAGATCATCCTCGCCAAGGCCTTGCGTGAAATAGCGCATCGCCGCCGCAAGCTCACCATCGGCGCCACCGAATTGTTCCATGATCATGCAGGCCAGGCGGGGATTAGGCTCCGAAACGCGGACGGTGTATTGCAGGCGCTTGTTGTGCATGAACATCGGCAGTCCTCCAGGGGGTTGGCTTGCCCAACATCCGCCTGCGAGGATTGTTCCATATTGCATCGAGTGACGCAGTGGATCCGCGAGGCCATGGCGCGCTATGGGGTGAAATCCGTGTCGGGACGCACATCGCGGCAAAACGCGCACACTAGTTCGATCGTCGCTTCGATGTCGGCGAGACACAAAACCTCGGATGGGGTATGCATGTAGCGTAGAGGCACGGACAAGAGTCCCGTGGCGGCACCTCCCCGGCTAGTTTGCAGGAGGCGGGCATCGGTCGGGCTTTTGTCTCCGTAGGCCTGCAACTGATACGGAAGACCCCTACGATCCGCGGCTCCTTTGAGAAGGTCGAACACTACGGGGTTGGTGCTTGGGCCTTGCGAGAGTCCGGGACCTTTCCCAAGGTCCAACTTACCTTGGTCTTCTGCCCTGGCGAGCGGGTAATCCATGGCCACCCCCATGTCTACCGCAAGCGCAACATGCGGGGCGAGATTGAAGGCTGCTGTCTGGGCGCCTCTTGATCCTATCTCCTCCTGAACCGTTCCCAACACGTGTACGCCCACCTCGGGATGCAGGCCGCCATCCTCTTTGAGCCGCCTTACGATTTCCGTGCCAATAAAGAGGCCGGCCTTATTGTCGAAAGCGCGTGCCATCGCGCGATCACCAAGAAGCATCGTGAAGCTTGCATGCCCACCGACAAGAGCATGCCGATGACCCCCGCGATGAAGGCGAAGATCAG
>NZ_RZTE01000076.1:0-10245 GCF_003997415.1 Mesorhizobium sp. M7A.F.Ca.MR.245.00.0.0
GCATCATCGCGTTGGAAATGTCGATCCATATCGTCCTCGAAAATCGGCTTTCGCTCCGAGGTGAATCCTTGCGCTGAATAGAAAACCGTGCCTTCGACAAAACCACCGCACTCTCCGTCACCGGCGTGGGGTAAATACTAACACTTGAGAAAGCAGGGAGTTCACGGTCGTCGTCGAACATCTGACGGTGCAAAACGATGGCGGCCACCGCGGGTCCGGCTTCGTGATGCGCCACAAGCGGCAGATATTGGGAGGCTACATTCATGCGGTGCGGCTCTCAGGTCTAGTTTCCATCCAAGCCCTGATATCGGATTCAAGCCATGCGACTCGGCCGGGGGAGATGCGACGCCGCTTAGGGAACAGGCCTGCCTTCAGAGTCGCGCGGTCGCGCTCGAACTGCGTTCCACTGAAGTGCTTCAGGGTCTTTGCCGACTGGCCGGCGGCCCAGGCAAGTGCCCGCTCGCCTTCCACATCTTCAAGCCAAAGATAGAGATCGTCGTCGGGAGCATCCAGCGTTGGACGGACATCAAATGCGTTCATGTCCGGACAGCCTTCAGAAAGAAGGGATAGAGGCTTCCGTTTGATCGGGAACGCTTAGTGTTGGTAGCGGCGCCCACATGTTCGAAAAGCGTGATCATTGATGAGTTCTTCCAGTCGGTGCGGCATCGCAGTGCTTTTGCGCATAGGACCGCAATTGTCGTGCCAACTGGGAAAATCGTTTCGGAAAATGCGATCGCTCTGGCAGCGTTGTGTCAGATGTCCGACATCGTCGAGAATCCGACAACGAGTGCTCCTCCTAATCACCGGATCAACCTCCGGCGCCTGGCGGTGACACCGCATTCCTCTGTCTTTCCAGGAGACGGCGTGGACATCAATGCCGTTCCTCACCGAACCCGCCTCCTAGCCCTTCGCCTGTGTAGCATACGTCACGGCCGCCCCCCGGTTTGGCTTCAACCTGGGATTACGGCGTCCTCTTTCGCAGAGAAGATCGGGTTGTTCGTGGCGCGCGCAGCGGAGCCGAAGGAGCTTTTTCTGGGTTGCGGATACTGGCATGTCGATATTACGACCGTGTGTCCTTCGACAAGCTTGGTGGCTTCTTCAACCAGAATCTCGCCGGGGAGATCGAATCGTTATCTGCGCCGCAAAGTGCGGCCGGTGAGCGGCGTGGCCCTGCGTTCCAGTTGGCCACGGTTCTCGCTGGG
Organism: Mesorhizobium sp. M7A.F.Ca.MR.245.00.0.0; assembly: GCF_003997415.1. Classification (NCBI taxonomy): domain Bacteria; kingdom Pseudomonadati; phylum Pseudomonadota; class Alphaproteobacteria; order Hyphomicrobiales; family Phyllobacteriaceae; genus Mesorhizobium; species Mesorhizobium sp. M7A.F.Ca.MR.245.00.0.0. The sequence goes on from NZ_RZTE01000076.1 coordinate 1,203, forward strand.
ACGAGCAAGTAAATGGCTTGCGCAGCAACGGTGCGATCACACCTGGAGCACGGCGTCATCAGGAAAGCGCCATCCTTGTGCGCCCACGACACCCTGGTCGCCATCGGCCGCATCGCGGGGGGGCACTGTGGGCGATAACCATTCATTGATCTGGGCGATTGAGGGTTCTGCCGGGGCGCTATTGCTGCTCGGTAGGGCTGCGGGCTGGCGAGTCTACCAAGGCGAGCAACGACAGGCGAGACGGCAGACATTACGTGACGGAACTTGATATTGCAGTGCAGCAAGCGTAGAGCACCGCGCGCTTATCGGAGTGTCGTCCATGGCCCTTACCAATGCTGGTAACGAGGCAGAACCTGTCGAACAATCGAGCCATTCTGAGGTCGAGCAGCACAGCACCAAGGCGCTGATGTTGGGCGCACTAGGTGTCGTTTATGGCGATATAGGCACCAGCCCGATCTATGCATTTCGCGAGGCGTTGCATGCATCAGCGGGTGGCAACGTCGCCAGCCGTGGCGACATCCTCGGCGTACTCTCGCTGATCATCTGGTCCCTGACGATCACCGTGACGATCAAATACATCATGTTCGTGCTCCGCGCCGACAATCGAGGCGAGGGCGGAGTGCTGTCGCTTATGGCGCTGGCGCGCAACAGTTTCCCGACCCGCTCTGCGGTGATCCTCGGCATCGGCATCGGCATCGTCGGCGCGGCGCTTTTTTTTGGCGACGCCGTCATTACGCCGGCAATCTCGGTACTGTCGGCGGTCGAAGGTATGAATGTCGTCACGCCGACGTTCCAGCCCTATGTGGTGCCGCTGACACTGGCCATCCTGGCGATCGTGTTTGCGGTACAGCGGTTTGGCACCGGCGGCGTAGGATTGGTGTTCGGACCCGTTACCGCGCTGTGGTTCCTGGCCATCGGCCTTTCCGGGCTCAACCACATCATGGACGACCCGGAAATCCTGCTGGCAATCAGCCCGCATTACATCGTGTCGTTCCTGGTCAACTCGCCTGACGTCGCCTTCGTTACGGTTGGTGCAGTCTTCCTCGCCGTCACCGGAGCCGAGGCGCTCTACGCCGACCTCGGCCATTTCGGCCGCAAGCCGATCGTGCTCGCCTGGCTGGCGATCGTGTTCCCTTGTCTGTTGCTCAATTATGTCGGGCAAGGCGCCTTCGTGCTGGCAAATGGCGGCGTTGTCGGTCATCCGTTCTTCGAGATGAACCAGGGCTGGACGCTTATTCCGATGGTCGTGCTTGCCACGGCGGCGACCGTGATCGCCTGCCAGGCGGTGATCTCCGGCGCCTTTTCGCTGACCAGGCAAGCGGTACAGCTCAACATGCTGCCGCGTTTCGTCATCCAGCACACGTCGGAAAAACAGTCGGGCCAGATCTATCTGCCGCGCATCAACCTGATGCTGGCGCTGGTGGTGATGCTGCTGGTGGTCGGCTTCGGCGAATCCAGCCGGCTGGCCTCGGCCTACGGTATTTCGGTGACCGGCAATATGCTGGTGACGAACATACTGCTTTTTGTTGTGATGACGCGCATCTGGAAATGGCCGCTCGGCGTCGCGATAGCCTTAATGGCGGTGTTCGTCTTCATCGATACCGGCTTCTTTGCAGCTAACATCGTCAAGGTATTCGAAGGCGGCTGGGCCTCGCTTGCCATTGCCGCAGTGATCGTGATGACCATGTGGACTTGGATAAGAGGCAGCAGGTATCTATTTGACAAGACGCGCAGGAACCAGATTCCGCTCGATTTCCTTGCGGGCAATCTGTTGAAGAAGAAACCGCAGCTGGTGTCCGGTACGGCCGTGTTCCTGACCAGCGATCCCGCCAGTGCGCCGACCGCGTTGATGCACAGCCTGAAGCACTACAAGGCGCTGCACGAACAGAACGTCATCCTCTCTGTGGTGACGGCGCAGCAGCCCGTGGTGCCCGACAGCGAGCGGATCAAGATGGAAACGATCAATGAGCTGTTCATGCGGGTGACACTGACCTTCGGCTACATGGAACAGCCTAACATCCCGCGTGCGCTGGCGATCTGCCGCAAGCAGGGTTGGAAGTTCGACATCATGACGACGTCCTTCTTCCTGTCGCGTCGCTCGCTCAAGGCGTCACCCAACTCCGGCATGCCGGTGTGGCAGGACAAGCTGTTCATCGGCTTGGCGCGCACGGCCGCCGACGCGACGGAGTATTTCCAGATCCCGACCGGACGTGTGGTCGAGATCGGAACGCAAGTGGCCGTTTAGGCATGCCCGGTTAAGCAGAATCAATTGGCATTTCGCGAGCCGGTGAATGCCTGACCGGGCGGAGGCCACGATGCTTGCGCCAAACTGGGGTCCGGTTCCAGGCCTGAAGCTTCCGGCCCCGAAAGCCGTCCTTTACGCCTGCGATCATTTCCGTTCCGCATTGTCTTGCCGACCCACCAGTCGAGATGCGCTGAAACGACCTCGCCGGGCAGCAACTTATCATTTGAACCTAATCGATGTGCCGCAAGTCCGACCTTCATTCTTCAGTTCACAGGCTAGCGTTGCCAAAATCGGCGTGCCGCCTAACCGGCGCCGCACCGTGACCTGTCAGGATGCTATGCAGGCGCGAGGCAGAAGCTGGCTCGAGGCCGCCGGCCTGGTGCTGGTCCGGCAGCGGCCGGGCTCGGCCAAAGGCTTCATGTTCCTCTGGAGGATGAGACGGGTGCGGCAAACGTCGTCGTCTGGGTCAAGATCTCTCGAGAAATTCCGGCGCGTGCTTCTTGCTTCGGCCATGCTCGGCGTCCGCGGACGCATCCGACGGAAGAGGAGGTGGTGCACCTCGTCGCCCACGAGCTGACCGATCTGTCGGCCGGGCTGGCCAGCGTGGGAAACCGCAAGACGCCGTTTCCGTTGCCGCACGGCCGAGGGACGAGGCTCATCACGGCGGATCGGGCATCGATCCGCGCGGCATGCCGAAGGGGCGCGACATCGTCGATGCAGTATGACCATATCGACCCTATCAAGTTCAAGACGCGTAACTTCCGGTAGCGCTTCCGGAGGCCACTTCAGCAGCATGTTGTGCACACTTTTGTCGGACCCTGTTAACTGCCGATTGGCAGCAGGTCACCCCGTGCCGGATCCCAAATGTCGTCGCTCTCAAGCGCAACGACTGCCCGCACCCTTTTTAAGTCAGCGAGCACCTCCACCGCCGGACGCCGCCCCGTTTCCTGAGCCGCGGCGTAACGGGTGTATTTGTGACTGTCCGGCTCAAACCACTTCAACGATTCCAAAGTAGCCATGGCATCGCCCTTGCGGCTGCGCGTGATGCGAATGATCGTGATCCCATCCTCAGCGCTCGCGTCGAATGGAGACACGCTGCCAACGCTTCATCTGCTCTACCCCATCTTTGTTCCAAGGCGGTCGGATCATCTCAATGAGCCCTGCCTCGGGGTGGCCAAAGCATGCATATTTATCGTTCGGCCCCGCATCGAATTATCATCTGCGATGTGGGACTCGATCTTGGGTTGGCGACGGCTTAGCTCCGGGAGTAGACGTCGGACCACTGATAAGTGCCGGACCTTCTCCACAATTTCTCGGCGGACTCATCGTGAACGCTCGATTGGACGTAAATGCGGTTCGCGGAAACGCAGGTCTGGCCGGCATTGCGGAACTTCGCCTGGACCGCACCGTCAACAGCACCGTCAATGTCGGCATCATCGAAGATGATGAAAGGTGCATTGCCGCCGGTTTCAAGGCTGACCTTCTTGATCTGGTCAGAGCACTGACGCATCAGCAGCCGTCCGGCCTCGTTCGAACCGGTAAAGCTGATCTTTTGAATCTTGAAATTGGTGCAGAGTTCACGGCCCACGCGATCACCTTCGGACGCATAGATCAGGTTGACCACGCCATCGGGAAAGCCGGCCTGATGGCGAGAGCAAACATTGCACCTAGCCACGCCACAATAAGATCGAGCGCGGCTTCGTTGCGTGCGGGTCTGTGGTCAGTGGAGGGCGGAGGAAAAGCGCTCGGCGTGCTCGCCCTCGCGATACCACTGGTTCGCGCCGGCAAGCGCCAGTTTCTGAGGCAAATCGCCGAACAGCTGGTAGAGCCTTACTCTCAGGGCTTGGCATCTATGTCGCCTACGACCGCCACATGCAGCCCGTCGCGTGCGAAAGCGGCTTTGTGGAAGGCGCTTAGATCGGAGGGCGTTACGCTAGTCAGGCTCCCTTGGGCGGTCTCGAATACGGATGCGTGCCGTAGATTCCGCGCCGCCAGGCCAGCTCGGCGATCGCATGAGGTTCGCGCTCATTGGCAATGATTTCGGAGAGAAGCTGGGCGCGTATGCGGTCGAAAAGTGCTGGTGTAGCCGGCTGCGGGTCCCGCCACCGAGAATGTCGGCCAGCAGTCGAGCGCCGCGGCCTCGCACCAGGGACCGCCCATGAATGACTCATGCGAGGCGTCTCAAGGCTGTCCGCGATCCAGCGCCAGATCTCCGCCTCGCCCGAGGGGCGCAGAGCTGGCCGGTTGTGCAGGAGCCGTAGGCAATATCCGCCTTCCTCGTTCGGATGGGTAACGCTTGCGATACGGAGTCTTGACTTTGGCAGTCGCTCTGTGACATTACCTATATAAAGTTCGAAAGAAGGCGATATGGATCATGCATAGGTCACAGAGACCCGAATGAAGGCAACGTATAAACGCACCTATTCGCGCTACGCGATGGAAGCGCTTGGCCTTTTCGGTAAGACCATCCGGCTTGGCCGGATGCAGCACCGGTTAACCGCACAGGAGTTAGCCGAGAGAATCGGTGTTTCACGCAGCACCCTGCAGCGCATCGAGAAGGGCGATCCCAAAGTCGAAATCGGACTGATGTTCGAAGCTGCTGCCATTGTCGGTGTGAAGCTGTTCGATGCCGACGGCAAGGGCATCACAGCCCTCACAGGCCGCATGGACGATCGCATCGCGCTGCTGCCGAAGCACGTCTACAAGGCCAGCAAGCAGATCGTCGATGAGTTCTAAGGTCCCCAAGTACGACGAAGCCTATGTCTGGGTCTGGCTGCCGGGCGAGACCGCGCCGGTTGTCGCCGGGCGGCTATATGCCCATGACGGACTCGTCAGCTTCAACTATGGCAGGAGCTTTCGTGAACTGGGCAGCGCGATCCCGCTTTATCTCCCGGAACTGCCCCTGAAGGCAGGCGAATTGCCTTTGCTTCCTGGCCTAACCATGCCGGGATGCATCCGCGATGCTGCCCCTGATGCCTGGGGACGACGGGTTATCCTAAACCGCAAATTCGGTGTGAAGGGCGATGAAATCGCGCGGCTCGATATTTCAGAACTGACGTTCTTGCTGGAATCAGGCTCGGACCGCATCGGCGCGCTCGATTTTCAGTTTTCGCCCACGCATTACGAGCCGCGCGCACTGGCCAATGCCACTCTCGAAGAGCTTGTCCAATCGGCGGAGCGGGTAGAGAAAGGTATTCCGCTCACCCCCGAATTAGATCAGGCGCTGCATCACGGCAGCTCGATCGGCGGCGCAAGGCCAAAGGCGCTGATCGAGGATGACGCCGTCAAGCATGTCGCGAAATTTTCCTCGTCTGCCGACCTTTACAGCGTCGTCAAAGGAGAATTCATAGCCATGCGGCTTGCCGCCTTGTGCGGCATCAGAGCGGCATCCGTCTCGCTCGTTCGCGCCGCAGGCAACGACGTGTTGCTCGTCGAGCGATTCGACCGGATCAAGGTCACGGGCGGCTGGCAACGCAAATCCATGGTCTCAGCGCTGACGATGCTCGCGCTCGATGAGATGATGGCGCGTTACGCCAGCTACCAGGATTTGGCGGAGATCATTCGCCACCGATTCACCGCGCCGTCGGAAACTCTGCGCGAGTTGTTCAGCCGCATTGTCTTCAACATACTTTGCGGCAACACCGACGATCATGCCCGCAACCATGCGGCATTCTGGGACGGGGCTAAGCTCACCCTCACGCCTGCGTACGATATTTGTCCGCAGGCCCGCAGTGGCCAGGAGGCCAGCCAGGCCATGCTCATCAGCGGCAATAACCGCATGAGCCGGATAGCGTCCTGCCTTGAAGCGGCGCATCACTTCCTGCTCAGCGCGCCGGAAGCTCTTGCGATTGTTGAAGGCCAGCTCCGATGCATTGCGGAGAATTGGCCGCGTGTCAGCGAGGAAGCTACGCTATCCGGCATAGATCGCAATCTGTTCTGGGGCCGACAGTTCCTCAATCCCTACGCTTTTACGGCGCTGGAAGGAAGCGCCGACGTTCTCCGCGCTCTGGCTGACGAACTACGCAACAGTGTTCACGCCTGATCCGGCGCTGGATTTCGGACAAGCTCGGCAAGCGCAAGACGCCACAATATGGACAACCCTTGCCGTGCCAGGACGAAGATTGAACAAACGGCTCTTCAACAGTGACAACGTGCACTGCGGAGAGATGTTGAGCTGACACCGCAAAAGACCAAGACGCGCGACTTCCCGCGATACAACTCCACATAACTGAGCGTCTACAAGCGGTGCAGCCAGCCAAACATCCAGCCATCAAAGCGATGATCGTCTGATCTTTTGCCGATGACATCACGTCGGGGAAGACTTGTTCGAGCGCTTGCCGCTTCATATCGATACCGGCCTGGGCGTAGCGCATCGTTAGTTCAGCCCGAGTGGCCTGGCCATCGACTGATGGTGGCGATGTCAACACCCGCCTTGACGAGGTGGATGGCCGTCGTGTCCCGCAAAGGGCGATGATGGATGCTCTTTTCCGCCATGGTGGTTCCTTCGCCCGCAGCCATGTGTGCGCAGCAAGTATCGAACACCGAACCGGGTGAGCAGTGTGGGGCGGTCGTTGCTTTGCTCGGCGGGACAGGGCGATACCAGACGAAGGTCACAATCGAAGATTCAGGATCCCTGAACTCGTGCATCCGTATTGAACATCAGCGAAAACAGAGCGTAATCCCGCTGTCCAGAAGGCGTGCGGCGGTCGATACGCGCCAGGACGCTCTTGATTTCCGGGCTCATCGAGATATCCGACAGGTGCCACCCACGCGCCCTCTTGAAGGGAAGTGTCACCACCAGTTGCAGCGTATCCTAATATTCGGGGTGCTCCGAAATCAGGAACCGCGCAAAGGCATGCATCGCCGCCAGCCTTGCATTGCGGGTCGCAACTGCCACGCTCGACCTCAAGTGATGTGAGAAAGCTGCCCATCCTGTCGGTATTGATGTCGGAGACCGCTTCTTTCAAGAATATCTTCCCGCTCTCCCGCGGCATGAGCCCGTGGCATGCTTCGGCCCAATGCTGTGGATTGATGTTTCTTCATGCCACAACCTCGCTGACGAGACCGCCGAAAGCCCCTTCAAAGCGGTCGGTGGCGATCTCTCGCAGCTTTGGAAGGTAGTGCATTGATTTTTCGTGGAATGGGGACCCTGTTTAAAGGGTGATTTTCGTCCAAACGGGACCCCTTAACGATGGGGTCATCAAGATGCCTCCGGCTTGATCGGAGGCATTTGTGTTTTGGATGTTGGTTTTAGAGACGATTGCAAAGATACGTCGGCTGTCGCTGGTCCAGGGGAAGTCGATCAAAGCGATCTGCCGCGAGCTGAAGATCTCGCGCAAGGTGGTGCGCAAGGTCCTGCGTTCTGAGGAGACGCAGTTCCGCTACGAGCGCAAGCACCAGCCCTATCCCCGCATGGGAGCTCGGCGTGAGACGCGGGACCGGCTGCTGTCGGCGAATGCGGCCAAGCCGCAGCGGGAGCGGCTGCCGGTCGCTTCGACGGCTTCCATTGCATTCCCCCGTCGGTGTCGAAGACCTGCACGGTGCGCTTCGACAACAACAAATACTCGGTGCTGTCGAGTGCCGTCGGTCGGCCCATCGAGATCCATGCTTATGTCGATCGGATCGCATCCGCCAGAGGATGGCGTGGTCGTGGGAGAACACGTTCGCTCCTTTGGCCGCAACGAGGTCGTCTACGATCCCTGGCACACGGCGCGCGCCGTTCCTTGGCTGGGTCGTGCGGTCGGCAATGGAGAAGGTGCGGCGCAGCTCAAGGCGGTTGATGACGTCGACCGGCAGATGGTGTTGATCCTCACCTGGGTGCTGACCGACGGATTGAGCGCGGTCGAGGCCGCCTGTCAGGAAGCCATCGAGCACGGTGCATCGTCGGCGCCGGTGATTCTCAACATCCTGGCCCGCAGCCGCGATCCGGCGCCGGGCACGATCCTTTCCATTCCCCAAGCGCTGAAGCTAGCTCACGAGCGGTCGCCGACTGCACCCGCTATGACAGTCTCAGGAGGACAAACAGCCATGGAACGCACCGAGGTACTGGAACTGATGGGAGCGCTGAAGCTCTACGGAATGCGCAGAGCCTATGACGAGATCATGGGCGCGTCGCCATCAAGCGACGGCACGAGCCGCCCAGGATTGTCGGTGATCTCTTGCAGGCCGAGATATCGGAGAAGCAGGCCCGCTCCATCAAATACCAGTTCGCTGTCGCCAAGTTGCCGCTGGCCAAGGACATCGACGACTTCGACTTCGCCGACACGCCGGTCACCCCCTGATGCGCGATCTCGCCCGGCCGCGCCTTCGTCGCCGATCAGCGCAACATCGTCCTGGTCGGCCGCCTTCACGGGTCACCCAACTCGCGCGGAAGGTCGACCGCATTGCGACGGGCGCGTGTCGACTTCCCAACAATGTCAGACAGGAGACGCAACGCTATCGGAGCGATCGCATTGCCCGAAACGATTTTCCCAGTTGGCACGACAATTGCGGTCCTATGCGCAAAAGCAAACTAGACCTGAGAGCCGCACCGCATGAATGTAGCCTCCCAATATCTGCCGCTTGTGGCGCATCACGAAGCCGGGCACGCGGTGGCCGCCATCGTTTTGCACCGTCAGACGTTCGACGACGACCGTGAACTCCCTGCTTTCTCAAGTGTTAGTATTTACCCCGACGTCGGTGACGGAGAGTGCGGTGGTGTTGTCGAAGGCGCGGTTTTTATTCAGCGCAAGGATTCACCTCGAAGCGAAAGCCGATTTTCGAGGACGATATGGATCGATGTTTGGAACGCGATGATGC
>NZ_RZTE01000077.1:0-2500 GCF_003997415.1 Mesorhizobium sp. M7A.F.Ca.MR.245.00.0.0
GTTTGCTTGCTTTTTTGTGTAAGCCGAGGCCTACAGATAGGTATATGGCTGACCAAATGAAAGGGCCGCTTACGCGGCCCGTGATCCCTTGGCGGGCCATTTCATAAAGAGAAGACATCACTCCATCCGATTGGATGTGAGTTCAACGTGCGTTTAGCAGACCTGGCAGCGACCTACTCTCCCGCGTCTTGAGACGAAGTACCATCAGCGCTGGAGCGTTTCACGGCCGAGTTCGGAATGGGATCGGGTGCAGCCGCTCCGCCATAACCACCAGGTCGGCAAAACGCACGTTGTTCGAGAAGCTTTTGAGCGAAGGAGCACAAAGAGGCATCGGCAGCGGAGCTGTCGGGGTGCCTCTCGGGGCTATTCGCTGGTCTTTTTTGTGCCTGTCATCCTCCGATTTGGAGCGATGAGCATAAGGAATGAGAACGATCAAGCCGATCGAACTATTAGTACCGGTAAGCTTCAAGCGTTGCCGCTCTTCCACACCCGGCCTATCAACGTGGTCGTCTTCCACGGTTCTCAGGGAATACTCGTTTTAAGGTGGGTTTCCCGCTTAGATGCCTTCAGCGGTTATCCCGTCCGGATATAGCTACCCTGCTATGCGGCTGGCGCCACAACAGGTCCACCAGAGATCCGTCCATCCCGGTCCTCTCGTACTAGGGACAGATCCTTTCAATATTCCTACACCCACGGCAGATAGGGACCGAACTGTCTCACGACGTTCTGAACCCAACTCACGTACCGCTTTAAATGGCGAACAGCCATACCCTTGGGACCTGCTCCAGCCCCAGGATGCGATGAGTCGACATCGAGGTGCCAAACAACCCCGTCGATATGGACTCTTGGGGGTCATCAGCCTGTTATCCCCGGCGTACCTTTTATCCGTTGAGCGATGGCCCTTCCACGCGGGACCACCGGATCACTATGACCGACTTTCGTCTCTGCTCGACTTGTCAGTCTCGCAGTCAGGCAGGCTTATGCCATTGCACTCAGCGAACGATTTCCGACCGTTCTGAGCCCACCATCGCGCGCCTCCGTTACTCTTTAGGAGGCGACCGCCCCAGTCAAACTACCCACCATACATTGTCCCGGACCCGGATAACGGGCCGCGGTTAGACATCCATAGTAATAAGGGTGGTATTTCAAGGGTGGCTCCACCTGAGCTGGCGCCCAGGTTTCAAAGCCTACCACCTATCCTACACATGCCACTACGAATGCCAATGTAAAGCTATAGTAAAGGTGCACGGGGTCTTTCCGTCTAACCGCAGGAACCCCGCATCTTCACGGGGAATTCAATTTCACTGAGTCTATGCTGGAGACAGCGGGGAAGTCGTTACGCCATTCGTGCAGGTCGGAACTTACCCGACAAGGAATTTCGCTACCTTAGGACCGTTATAGTTACGGCCGCCGTTTACTGGGGCTTCGATTCAGAGCTTGCACCCCTCCTCTTAACCTTCCAGCACCGGGCAGGCGTCAGACCCTATACGTCGTCTTGCGACTTCGCAGAGCCCTGTGTTTTTGATAAACAGTCGCTACCCCCTGGTCTGTGCCACCCTCCTCTACTTGCGTAGAAAAGGGTCACGCTTCTTCCGAAGTTACGCGTGCAATTTGCCGAGTTCCTTCAGCATAGTTCTCTCAAGCGCCTTGGTATACTCTACCAGACCACCAGTGTCGGTTTCGGGTACGGTTTATAAGGAGGAGCTATTTCCTGGAACCACGCAGCAGCCCGTTCAATCCGATAAGATTGGACTACCTCAATGATCCGTCACTACCTCCAAGCCCACGAATATTAACGTGGTTCCCATCGACTACGCGTTTCCGCCTCGTCTTAGGGGCCGGCTAACCCTGCTCAGATTAGCTTTAAGCAGGAACCCTTGGTCTTTCGGCGGGGGAGTCTCTCACTCCCCTTACGTTACTCATGTCAGCATTCGCACTTCTGATACCTCCACCACCCCTCACGGGTATGGCTTCATCAGCTTACAGAACGCTCCGCTACCGCTTGGCCCTTGCGGACCAAACCCTAAGCTTCGGTGTATGGCTTTAGCCCCGTTACATTTTCGGCGCAAAGACCCTTATTTAGACCAGTGAGCTGTTACGCTTTCTTTAAATGATGGCTGCTTCTAAGCCAACATCCTGGTTGTTTTGGGATCCTCACATCCTTTCCCACTTAGCCATAACTTGGGGACCTTAGCTGTAGGTCAGGGTTGTTTCCCTTTTCACGACGGACGTTAGCACCCGCCGTGTGTCTGCCGACTAGTACTCCCAGGTATTCGGAGTTTGGTTAGGTTTGGTAATCCGGTGAGGACCCCTAGCCCATCCAGTGCTCTACCCCCTGGGGTATTCGGTCGACGCTCTACCTAAATAGATTTCGCGGAGAACCAGCTATTTCCGAGTTTGATTGGCCTTTCACCCCTAGCCACAAGTCATCCCGAACTATTGCAACAGTTATGGGTTCGGTCCTCCAGTAAGTGTTACCTTACCTTCAACCTGCTCATGG
>NZ_RZTE01000078.1:0-7392 GCF_003997415.1 Mesorhizobium sp. M7A.F.Ca.MR.245.00.0.0
GGTCTCCGCCGCGTCGCTTCGCTCCTGCTCCGCCCGTGGATGACGAAGGCGGGGAGGCTTCGGCCAATCTCCAGGTTTAGTGCCGCCCACCGGTCAGCAGAGAGATCATCTGCGCCCGCGGGCCAATAGAGACAATCTCTCTCTATGGGGCTGTCCAAACAGCCTCTCTATCTGCATCGGATGAATAGTCTTCCCGCATCAGTCCGAACCGGGAGGTCTCGACCATGTCCGCGCATTTCGCCCGCTCGCATCGCCATGAAGCGCTCGATCGCCTGACCGACCGCCGGCTGCTGCGTGAACTCGCCTATGTCGATGGCCACTGGACGGCGAGCGAGGCTGCCGAAAGCTTCGAAGTCACCGACCCGGCCACCGGCACCACAGTCGCTTTCGTCGCCGCGCTCGACGGCCGGCAGACGACGAAGGCGATCGATGCCGCCGCGCGCGCCTTCCCGGCGTGGCGGGCGCTGTTGCCGCAGGAGCGCTCGAAAATCCTGCGGAAATGGTTCGAGTTGATCATCGCTGCAAAGCAAGACCTCGCTCTGCTGATGACGCTGGAACAGGGCAAGCCGCTGCAGGAGTCGCTGGGCGAAATCGACTATGCCGCTTCCTTCGTCGAATGGTATGCCGAAGAAGCAAAACGCTTGAATGCCGAGAGCGTCACAAGCCATCTGCCGGGCGCCGAGATGATGGTGCGACGCGAGCCGCTCGGTGTCGTCGGCGTCGTCACGCCGTGGAATTTTCCGTCGGCGATGCTGACCCGCAAGGCTGCGGCAGCCCTTGCCGCCGGCTGCACGATCGTTGCGCATCCGTCCTCGGAAACACCGCTGTCGGCGCTGGCGCTGGCCGAACTGGGCGAACGCGCCGGCTTGCCCGCCGGCGTCTTCAACATCATCACCGGCAAGGCTTCGACCATCGTCGGCCGGATGTGCGAAGACCCGCGCGTCCGTGCCATGAGCTTTACCGGCTCGACCGAGATCGGCCGGCTGATCGCCGCGCAAAGTGCGACTACCATGAAACGGCTGGTGATGGAGCTTGGCGGCCATGCCCCGCTGATCGTCTTTGCCGATGCCGATCTGGACAAAGCGGTTGATATCGCCATCGACGCCAAATTCGCCACGTCGGGCCAGGACTGCCTCGCTGCCAACCGTATCTATGTCCAGCGTCCGATCTACGATCGGTTCTGTGCCGCCTTCGCCAAGCGCATCGAGACGTTGCGGACCGGCAATGGCCTTGCTGATAGCACCGACATCGGCCCGCTGATGCACGAGCGCGCCGTCAAGAAGGTCGAGGAACAGGTCGCCGATGCCATCGCTCACGGCGCGCGCTGCCTCACCGGGGGCAAGCGGCACCAGGCTGGCCCCCTGTTCTATCAGCCGACGCTGCTGGCCGATGTCACCGATGAAGCACTGATCATGCGCGAGGAGACGTTTGGTCCGGTTGCCGCCGTGACGCCGTTCGACAGCGAGGATGAAGTGATTGCCCGCGCCAACGCTACCGAATATGGCCTCGTTGCCTATGTCGTGACCGAGAATGGTGGCCGGCAGCAGCGCATGGGCCGCGCGCTCGACTACGGCATGGTCGCCATCAACCGCGTCAAGATCACCGGCGCGCCGATACCCTTCGGCGGCGTCAAGCAATCCGGCATCGGCCGCGAAGGCTCGCGCCACGGACTCGAGGCTTTCACCGATCTCAAATATCTCTGCCTCGATGTAGCTTAAGCTGCGCCGGAATCACCGTTTTGTCAGGAGTCAAAAGAATGCTCGACCAGTCCAACGAACTCGCCGCCTGGGATCGCGACCACCTCTTCCATCCCTCGACCCATATGGGCACGCATGCGCGGGGCGAAAGCCCGACGCGCATCATGGCCGGCGGTGAGGGCGTCACCGTCTGGGACAACAATGGCCGGAAGAGCCTCGATGCCTTTGCCGGCCTCTATTGCGTCAATGTCGGCTACGGCCGCCAGAAGATCGCTGACGCCATCGCCGCCCAGGCGAAGAACCTCGCCTACTACCACGCCTATGTCGGCCACGGCACCGAGGCCTCGATCACGCTGGCCAAGATGATCATCGACCGCGCGCCGCAGGGCATGTCGCGGGTCTATTTCGGCCTCTCCGGTTCCGATGCCAACGAAACCAACATCAAGCTGATCTGGTACTACAACAACGTGCTCGGCCGGCCGGAGAAGAAGAAGATCATTTCGCGCTGGCGCGGCTATCACGGCTCGGGCGTGATGACCGGTTCGCTGACCGGGCTCGACCTGTTCCACAACGCATTCGACCTGCCGCGCGCGCCGATCCTGCACACCGAGGCACCCTACTACTTCCGCCGCGCCGATCGCTCGATGAGCGAGGAGCAGTTTTCTCAGCATTGCGCCGACAAGCTCGAGGAGATGATCCTGGCTGAGGGTCCGGAAACCGTCGCTGCCTTTATCGGTGAGCCGATCCTCGGCACCGGCGGCATCGTGCCGCCGCCGGCCGGCTATTGGGAAAAGATCCAGGCGGTGCTGAAGAAGTACGACGTGCTTCTGGTCGCCGACGAAGTGGTGACGGGCTTCGGCCGGCTGGGCACCATGTTCGGCTCCGACCATTACGGCATCAAGCCGGACCTGATCACCATCGCCAAGGGCCTGACCTCGGCCTATGCGCCGCTGTCGGGTGTCATCGTCGCCGACAAGATGTGGCAGGTGCTGGTTGAGGGTTCCGACAAGCTCGGTTCGCTCGGTCATGGCTGGACCTATTCGGCGCATCCGATCTGCGTCGCCGCCGGCGTCGCCAATCTCGAACTGATCGACGAGATGGACCTGGTGACAAATGCCAAGGAGACCGGCGCCTATTTCCGCGCCGAGTTGGCCAAGGCGGTCGGCGGCCACAGGAATGTCGGCGATGTGCGCGGCGACGGCATGCTGGCGGCGGTGGAATTCGTTGCCGACAAGGACGACCGGGTGTTCTTCGACGCTTCGCAGAAGATCGGCCCGCAGGTGGCGACGGCGCTCGCCGTAAGCGGCGTCATCGGCCGCGCCATGCCGCAGGGCGATATTCTCGGCTTCGCGCCGCCGCTCTGCCTGACCCGCGAGGAAGCCGACATCGTCGTGTCGAAGACCGCCGATGCCGTGAAGAGCGTGTTTGCCAATCTCTGAGATCGACTATGAATGCCATGACCAGAACCCTTCCCGCCACCATGGCCGCCGTGCTGCTCACCGGGCACGGCGGACCGGAAAAACTCGTCTACCGCAGCGACCTAAAAGTGCCCGGGCCCGCTCCCGGTGAAGTGCTGGTCAAGGTCAGCGCCTGCGGCATGAACAACACCGATGTCTGGGTGCGCCAGGGCGCCTATGGCACGGAGGAGGACGCTGCCGCCGTGTCGACATGGCGCCGCCAGGGCAACACGCTTGTTTTCCCGCGCATCCAGGGCACCGACACCGTCGGTATCATCGCCGCTGTCGGCGAAGGTGTGTCGCCGGACCGTATCGGGGAACGGGTGATGGTCGATTTCTCGATCTACAATCGCGACGACGATTCGCTCGCCGACATCGACTATATGGGCCATGGCCGCGATGGCGGCTACGCCGAATATCAGGCCGTGCCGGCCGAGAATGCCCATGTCGTCGACACCGACATGAGCGATATCGAACTCGCCACCTTCTGCTGCGCCTACCTGACCGGTGAACAGATGCTGGAGCGCGCCGGCTTGAAGACCGGCGAGCGTGTGCTGGTCACCGGCGCCTCGGGCGGCGTCGGTTCCGGCATCGTTCAACTGGCACGGGCGCGCGGCGCCATTCCGTATGCCGTCGTCGGCAAGGGCAAAGAACAGGCGGTGCGCGACATCGGCGCCGAGGTTGTCATCACCCGTGGTGTTGCCGACCTGCCGCGAGCCGTGAACGAGGCGACCGGAGGCCAGCCGATCGACGTGGTGGCCGACCTCGTCGGCGGCGCCATCTTCAACGACCTGTTGCGTATTCTCAGGCCCGAGGGCCGTTACACTACCGCAGGCGCGATTGCCGGCCCGGTCGTGCAGTTCGATCTCAGGACCATGTACCTGAAGCAGTTGCAACTGCATGGGTCGAGCCAGGGCACGCGCGCGGATTTCCGCCGCATCGTTGGGTACATCGAGGCGAGAAAGATCCGGCCGCTGGTCGGCGGCGTCTACAAGCTCTCCGATTTCCACCATGCGCAGGCGGATTTCATCGCCAAGGATTTCGTCGGCAAGCTGGTGGTGGTGCCGGATGCCATGTGGGGCTCGGCTGGCTGAACAACGCTCGTCTCAACCGTGCTGGGCCGCTCTCAGCAGCATGCCGAACAGGTCGCGCGGCTCGTCGGGGTCGGCCAGCATGTCGAGTTCCTGGTAGAGGCCAGTCGAGCGCAGCTGATCCCTGACATAGCGCAGCGCCGAAAAATCCTCGATGGCGAAGCCGACCGAATCGAACAGCGTGATCTGACCGGGATCGCGCCGGCCTTGTACGGCGCCCGACATCACCTGCCACAGCTCGATCACCTCATGATCTGGCACAAGCTGCTGGATCTCGCCCTCGATGCGCGTCTGCGGCGGATATTCGACGAAGATATCGGAGCGCAGCAGGATATCGCGGTGCAGTTCGGTCTTACCGGGGCAGTCGCCGCCGACCGCGTTGATGTGCACGCCGGAGCCGACCATGTTGTCGGTGAGGATGGTGGCGTACTGCTTGTCGGCGGTGACGGTGGTGATGATGTCGGCTCCCTCGACCGCCTCCTGCGCGGTGCCGCAGGCGACCATGTCGAAGCCGAGACCGGCGAGATTGCGGATGCATTTTTCGGTGGCCGTGCGGTCGATGTCGTAAAGCCTCAGCCTGTCGACGCCGAGCAGCGCCTTGAAGGCCACCGCCTGGAATTCGGCCTGGGCGCCGTTGCCGATCAGCGCCATGCAGCTGGAGCCGGCCGGCGCCAGGTATTTGGCGGCCAGAGCCGACATTGCCGCCGTGCGCAGTGCGGTCAGGATCGTCATTTCGGATAGCAAGACAGGATAGCCATTGTGGACATCGGCGAGCATGCCGAAAGCCGTCACCGTCTGGCGGCCCTCGCGCATGTTCTTGGGATGGCCGTTGACATATTTGAAGCCGTAGACCTCGCCGTCGCTGGTCGGCATCAGCTCGATGACGCCCTCGGCGCTGTGCGAGGCGACGCGCGGCGTCTTGTCGAACAGCTCCCAGCGGCGGAAATCATCCTCGATGTAGCCGGCCAGTTCGACGAGGAAGCGCTCGACGCCGATCTTCAGCACCAGCTTCATCATATGATCGACGCTGACGAAGGGCACGATGTTGAGATTTGGAATCATTTTTTCTTATCCTTGCCGCATGCGGGCGGTCAGTCCTGGCGATGCGCGTTGTGCGCCTTCATCATCGCCGCCAGCGCCGGATCGTTTTGCTCCAGCGCCCTGATGGCTCCGCCTGTGTCATAGAGGCGCTCATCCTGCCCCATCTTGAACTTGGCTTCGAGCCGCCCGACCGGCAGCTCAAACCCTATGATACCAGGTATGCGCCGTTCCATGCCGCCAGGCCCCAGCTCGCGCATGCGCCAGCGGTCATCGCGATCTTTTTCCAGCACGTCGACAAGCTGCAAGAGATGCCGGGCGGTGGCGTGCTCGTCGAGCGGCACCGGATGCCCATGACAATGCACGACAGCAAAATTCCAGGTCGGCGCGCTGTCGCGCACCGGATTGCGCGGATACCAGGACGGCGAGATGCAGCCATGCGGACCGTGAAAGATGGCGACCGTCTCCCTGCCCTCGGCGATCGGCGCGCTGTGCGGATTGGCCCTGGCGAGATGCGAGACCAGCGTTCCGTTTTCACCACGCGTGCGATCGAGCACGAAGGGAAGATGCGAGACGACAAGGCCCTGCGGTCCCGCTGTCACCGCCGTGGCGAAGGCCGCCGCTTCGATCAGGCCGAACACCTCGTCGCGCGACAGTGGTGCGAACTCGGGCTTGGCATACATCAGGTCAGCTTCGCTGGGCGCGGACCGCCGGGATCAGGCCTTGCGGGCGAACCAGCAGCACGGCGATGACGCCCGACAGCACGATGGCGTCGCGATAGGGGGCGATCGCTCCCGGCAGTGTCGCTTGCAGCAGCACCTCGATGATGCCGAGCAGGAAGCCGCCGGCGACCGCACCGGGCAGGCTGCCGAGCCCGCCGACGACGGCGGCGATGAAGGCCTTCAGCACCGGCGTAAAGCCCATCAGCGGATCGACCGAGGCACGCTGCGCCACCCACAGCATGGCCGCCAGCCCGGCCAGCAGGCCGGAGAGCAGGAAGGCGGTGGCGATGATGCGGCTGGCCGGAATGCCCATCAGGCGCACGACGTCGAAATCTTCCGCCGCGGCGCGCATCGCCGTGCCGGTCACGGAGCGGCGCAGGAAGACTTCCAGCGCAATCAGCGCCAGTGCGGAGACGACGATGGAGATGCTGGGACCGACGCCGATGGTGAAGTCGCCGAAGGAGAAGGCGCCGGTCATCCAGCTAGGCATGGCGACAGCTTGCGGCCGTGCCGAGATGCCGTTCTGGAAGACGACTTTCAACAGGCTGGAGACGGCAAAGCTGGTCAGCAACAGGCTGGTGACGCTGGCGCCGCGCATCGGCCTGAAGGCGACGCGTTCCATGGCGACGGCGGCGAGCGCGCCGCAGGAGACGGCGACAAGCACCGCCACCGGGAAGGGAAAACCCAGCACCAGCGAGGCCAGAAGCGCGTAGCCCGACAGCGTCATCAACTCGCCATGGGCGAAGTTGATGAGGCCGACGATGGAAAAGACGATCGCCAGCCCGAGCGCCAGCAGGGCATAGACGCCGCCGAGGCTCACCGCATTGATGATCTGCTGCGCGATCATGCTTCTTAAGCTCCCAGATAGGCTTGGCGGACGAGGTCCGATGAAGCGAGTTCTTTTGCCGTGCCCGACAGCACCACCTCGCCATTGGCGAGCACGACGGCGCGGTCGGCGATTTCGAGCGCCAGCGCCACATTCTGTTCGACCAGCAGGATGGTCAGGCCCTTGCGGCGCAGTTCCGCGATCAGGTCGAAGACGGTGTCGATCAGTTGCGGGGCAAGGCCGAGCGAGGGCTCGTCGAGCAAGATCATGCGCGGCTTGCCCATCAGCGCGCGGGCGATGGCCAGCATCTGCTGTTCGCCGCCCGACAGATTGCCGCCCTTGACGCGGTGGTAGCGGCGCAGGATCGGGAACAGCTCCAGCATCTCCTCCTCGCGCAGCCTTGCCTCGGCCGCCGGCTGATGCACTGCGCCGCCGAGACGCAGATTGTCGGCCACCGTCAGGCTGGCGAAGATACGGCGGCCTTCGGGAACCAGCGCGACGCCCTTGCGGGCAATCGCCTCCGGCGCCAGGCCGGTGATGTCGACACCGTCGAAGATCACC
>NZ_RZTE01000079.1:0-7202 GCF_003997415.1 Mesorhizobium sp. M7A.F.Ca.MR.245.00.0.0
CTACTCCCCTACTCCCCTACTCCCCTACCTCGCATTTTCGGGGTTACATCAGTCAAAACTCTTCCCTATAAGGCCCTCCTAGCCTGATACCAGAATCGCGAGCACAACCGGCCGGGTCTTCCCGTCCCGGTTTTTTGTGCAAGCCGCCCGCCGAACGGACCTTTGACATGCCAAGACGCACTGACATCAAGTCGATCCTGATCATCGGGGCCGGCCCCATCGTCATCGGCCAGGCCTGCGAGTTCGACTATTCCGGCACGCAGGCCTGCAAGGCGCTGAAGGAGGAAGGCTTCCGCGTCATCCTGGTCAATTCCAACCCGGCCACCATCATGACCGACCCGGAACTGGCCGACGCCACCTATATCGAGCCGATCACGCCCGAAGTGGTCGCAAAGATCATCGCCAAGGAGCGGCCCGACGCGCTGCTGCCGACCATGGGCGGCCAGACCGCGCTCAACACCGCCCTGTCACTGCGCCGCATGGGAGTGCTCGAGCGCTACAATGTCGAGATGATCGGCGCCGATGCTACCGCCATCGACAAGGCCGAGGACCGCGCGCTGTTTCGCGAGGCGATGAAGAAGATCGGCCTGGAAACGCCGAAGTCGATGCTGGCCAACGCCACCGACGTCAAGAACACCGACCGCAAGATGCATGAGGCCGAGCGCGCCGCGGTCAAGGCCGAGGCGCCTGCCGATCTCGACGCCGCGCTTGACGCGCTGGAAACCCGCTGGAACCTCGGCGAAGGCGACCGCAAGCAGCGCTACATCAGCCATGGCATGGCGATCGCCGCCCAGGCGCTCGACCATGTCGGCCTGCCCGCCATCATTCGCCCGTCCTTCACCATGGGCGGCACCGGCGGCGGCATCGCCTATAACCGCGCCGAATTCTACGAGATCGTCCAGTCGGGCCTCGACGCCTCGCCGACCACCGAAGTGCTGATCGAGGAAAGCGTGCTCGGCTGGAAGGAGTACGAGATGGAGGTCGTTCGCGACAGAGCGGACAATTGCATCATCGTCTGCTCGATCGAGAACATCGACCCGATGGGCGTGCACACCGGCGACTCGATCACCGTCGCCCCTGCCCTGACGCTGACCGACAAAGAATACCAGATGATGCGCAACGCCTCGATCGCGGTGCTGCGCGAGATCGGTGTCGAGACCGGCGGCTCCAATGTGCAGTTCGCCGTCAACCCGGCCGATGGCCGCCTGGTGGTCATCGAGATGAACCCGCGCGTCTCGCGCTCGTCCGCTCTGGCCTCCAAGGCGACCGGTTTCCCGATCGCCAAGATCGCGGCAAAACTCGCCGTCGGCTACACGCTGGACGAGCTGGAGAACGACATCACCGGCGGCGCCACGCCGGCCTCCTTCGAGCCGTCGATCGATTACGTGGTCACCAAGATCCCGCGCTTTGCCTTCGAGAAATTTCCCGGCGCCGAGCCGGTGCTGACCACCGCCATGAAGTCGGTCGGCGAAGTCATGGCCATCGGCCGCACCTTCCAGGAATCGCTGCAGAAGGCACTGCGTGGACTTGAAACCGGCCTGACGGGTCTGGACGAGATCGAAATCCCCGGCCTCGGCTATGGTGCGGCGACGGCCAACCATGCCGACGACCGCAACGCCATCCGCGCCGCGCTCGGCACGCCGACGCCCGATCGGCTGCGCATGGTGGCGCAGGCGATCCGCATGGGCACCTCGCTGGAAGACGTCCACGCCATGTGCAAGATCGACCCGTGGTTCCTCGAACAGATCGCCGGCATCGTCGCCATGGAAGCCCGCATCCGCGAGCACGGCATCCCCGAGGATGCCGTCAATCTGCGCATGCTGAAGGCCATGGGTTTTTCCGACGCCCGCCTCGCGTCATTGACGAAAACAGACGTGGAAGTGATTGCGAAGATTCGCGAAAAGCTCGACGTTCATCCTGTTTATAAGCGCATCGACACATGCGCGGCCGAGTTCGCCTCGCCGACCGCCTACATGTACTCGACCTATGAAGTGCCGTTTGCCGGCGCGCTGGCCAACGAGGCGCAGGTCTCGTCGCGCAAGAAGGTCGTCATCCTCGGCGGCGGGCCGAACCGCATCGGCCAAGGCATCGAGTTCGACTATTGCTGCTGCCACGCCGCCTTCGCGCTGCGCGACGCCGGCTACGAAGCGATCATGATCAACTGCAACCCGGAGACGGTCTCGACCGACTACGACACGTCAGACCGGCTCTATTTCGAGCCGCTGACGGCCGAAGACGTACTGGAGATCCTGCGCGCCGAACAGGCGTCGGGCGAACTGGTCGGCGTCATCGTGCAGTTCGGCGGCCAGACGCCGCTGAAGCTGGCGGATGCGCTGGAGAAGGCCGGCATCCCCATCCTCGGCACCTCGCCCGACATGATCGATCTGGCCGAAGACCGCGACCGCTTCCAGAAGCTGCTGCACAAGCTCAACCTCAGCCAGCCGAAGAACGGCATCGCCTATTCGGTCGAGCAGGCCCGCCTGGTTGCCGGCGAGCTCGGCTTCCCCTTGGTGGTGCGCCCATCCTATGTGCTCGGCGGCCGCGCCATGCAGATCATCCATGACGAGGGCATGCTGCAGACCTATCTGCTCGACACCGTGCCCGGCCTGGTGCCGGAGGACATCAAGCAGAAATACCCCAACGACAAGACCGGCCAGATCAACACGCTGCTGGGCAAGAACCCGCTGCTGTTCGACACCTATCTCTCGGGCGCCATCGAGGTCGATGTCGACTGCCTCTGCGACGGCAAGTCGACCTTCGTCTCCGGCATATTGGAGCACATCGAGGAGGCCGGCATCCATTCGGGCGACAGCGCCTGCTCGCTGCCGGTGCACTCGCTGCCTTCGGAACTGGTCGACGAGCTGGAGCGCCAGACATCGGCCCTTGCCCGCGCGCTCAATGTCGGCGGGTTGATGAACGTGCAGTATGCGATCAAGGACGGCACGGTCTATGTGCTGGAGGTCAACCCGCGCGCCTCGCGTACCGTGCCCTTCGTCGCCAAGACCATCGGGCGGCCCATTGCGAAAATTGCCGCCCGCATCATGGCCGGCGAAAAACTGGAAGACGCCTTCGCCCATTACGGCGCCATGCCCGACCCGCGCAATCCCGGCCACATCGCGGTCAAGGAAGCCGTGTTCCCCTTCGCCCGCTTCCCCGGCGTCGACATCCTGCTCGGCCCGGAAATGCGCTCGACCGGCGAGGTCATGGGCCTCGACCGCGATTTTGCGCTGGCCTTCGCCAAGAGCCAGCTCGGCGCCGGCGTCGACCTGCCCCGCTCCGGCACGCTGTTCGTCTCGGTGCGCGACGAGGACAAGAAGGGCATCTTGCCGGCGGTGAAGCGCCTCGCCGGCCTCGGCTTCAAGGTGCTGGCGACGTCAGGCACCGCCCGCTTCCTCGCCGAAAACGGCGTCGACGCCCAGAAGATCAACAAGGTGCTGGAAGGCCGCCCCCACATCGAAGACGCCATCCGCAACCGCCAGGTGCAGATCGTCTTCAACACCACGGATGGCCAGAAGGCGGTGTCGGACTCCAAGTCGCTGAGGCGCGCGACGCTGATGCAGAAAGTGCCGTATTACACGACGCTGTCGGGTGCGGCGGCCGTGGCGGAGGCGATTGCGGCGCTGAAGGCTGGGAGCCTGGAGGTTAGGCCGCTGCAGGAGTACTTTGCGTGAAGTTTAAGGCTCCTTTGTTATCCGGTCCTGTTGCGAACCCTGAGATATCATTCCACTTGTGTCAGCATGCGAGGCGCATCGATAACTGCGGAGTCAGCTAGGCTAGCGGCGATGCTTTGCCTGCCGCCCAGATTTCGATTTCGCTGCGCTTTGCGAATCTCCCCAATCACCCAAAGTAATATAGCGGAAAAGCTTTTCTTCAGCCCGATCAAGCATCGAAGAGTAAACATTCCTCGAAAGAAATTTTACCCGCTCATAGTATTCTTTCGCAAATTTCTTAGCCAAGTCAGACTGCAAGTGCTTAACTAGCGCTCCAACATGTCCAAGCGACAATGTCACGATAGGATATTGGTCAATCTTCAAAGATTGCTGCGAATCCATCACGCTGAGGGTTTTTACGGCAATATCAATAAGGTCGCGCGTTACCGCATCATATTGCGCGCGCTGCCGTGCGGATCGCAGCTGTAGATCAGCAAGAGCGTGAACTGCGTATGGGTTACCGGAATAAGCGCTTATCGAACGCTGCATCATAGCAATGGCCTCAGTTAGATTGCCCTGCGCAGCCAAGTAAAGGCCGTATTGAAGCCAGTAATGCCCATCAAGCTGAAAGTCGGTTTCAAAATCAGAGTAGATCACAGACCCATCTTCATGGCGTCCGTTACGCTGCGTTATTTCGCTAACAAACGTGTGATTTAGTATGAATCTAAATAGCTGCGCGTCTTGCCTATGAACATGCTTAACAACAGGCATGTTATATTTTATATACGTTCTGAGAAGCTCCCTAATTGCATCACGTATGTCATCAAAATTAGCAACTTCGTCAAATATATGCCTAACGTAGAGGTCGTGCCTAGCAATTAAGCGCTTACTTTCTGTATAAGAAACTATTCCATCAAGTGCTTCCAAGGCCTTATCAAATGCCCTCGTAGGTTTTAACTTATAGTAGGCCTCACGGGCCACGTCCGCGCTCACCCCAATTCTGGCTAACGTTGACACACCAACGATCAGCAAAAGGCGCCTAGTGTCCGCGTCCGGGAGTTTTTCAAATTCATTCGTAATGATGTCATCGAAATTCTCAGAATCTGTCGCTTCTCGAAGAGCGATCAGTAGTTGGCTTTTCGATTTCGCCAGCTCAGCGTGTTGCTGCAATCGCGTCATCTTTCGGAAGCGCGGCGCAGGTACATATTCTACGAGACGATCGATCAACGGATCATAGTCCCGTCTTACAAATCGCTGGAACAAGGCCGGACGCGCGAATTCCCCCAGATATCGCGAAAGGTGCTCGTTCCATTCACCCGTGCGAGACGAGGAAACAACCGTTATACCACCGGATTTTATAGAGAGAAGAGAGTCCGAGAATCCGTCGCCATACACGAAAAGATCACCGGCAAAAACTATGCACCGCTCATGCAATCTATTCAGCAATGAGAACGCCTTGGTGGTGGACACCACATCTCTGCTCATCTCATAAATAGGCACGTCCGGATTGTCACTAGCGTAGTCGAGTATCGCCATCATCGTGGCGGTTGTCTTCCCGCTCCCGGCCTGCCCTGTTGCAACAAAAAGTCGATCGCCTCGTTCGATTGACTCAAAGAGCTCCTTTTTCAAACTTTCAAATGCCTCAAGACGAACGGGAACCTTGGAAGCCGCCAGCACCCAGCTCGGGGGAAAACCTTGGAGGAATTGCCGTCCCATTAGAGCCTCCTCGCCTGGACGCATCTGCTTCAAGCGCTCGGCGAGCATCCTAACAGAAATGGGATAAAGGGAGTGCGCAACGTCTATGTCTGAGGCTGTAATTGAGTTGAGCGCTGTAGCGCCAAATTCATTGGCCTTCGCCACTACTTCACGAGCATCGTTCCCCTTTGGAAATGCAGATTTGACCCAAGCTGCAAAGTCCTTGAGCGTGCCCTCGATATGCACCAACCCCTTTGACTTCAAACCTTCTTTTTTAATAGGAGATAGCTTATCTGGAGTCACCACGTACCCACGTCCAGAAGAGAACCGACCGTTGTTTTTCGCCCTCTCGATTTCCGATAGTAGAATCGGCTCATTTATCGACGTAGCAATGAATATTGGACACGACGAAATATAATCCTGCCCAGCTCGCTCATACCAGTAATTCTTATTACTTATAATGTGCCTAGAGTATTCGGTATCCGATAGGACAAATCCGTACTCAGGCTTATTGATATCTCCATGCAGGTGCACGACATGAAGGAAACGCGGACCTTCAAACTCGGCGGCGGAGTCAACCATACCATTGTAGTATCGACGAATTTGGGCAGTCTTTTTTTGGATGTTTTCTATCGAATCGTCATAATTAAATGTATATATTCGCTTCCAACAAACTTGCAGAAGAGATATTAATTCGTCAGACGGAAATGTGCCTTTGTATTCCCTAGCAAGAATCGAACCAATCTGAACATCACTCAGGTATTGACCTCGAACTGCGGATACTACTTCCGTCAGAGTTTCGGACTCGTACGGAAGTGCGGCGCGTTCAGCGAGCAGCTTGGCCAATGATCCACCGGTTTTAACGGGCTGACCATAGGAATTTTTAGATGAAACGGATGCACCAGCACCGAGAATAAGAAGCGCATCCCCTTGCATAATGCTCTTTATCAGAAATGCTTCGTCACCAAAATCCAACCGCATATTCCCCCCCCAGATTTTTTTCACTACTGCTCTTTTCGTGGCACAATCACTAACCTAACTCGATACAGTGTTCGATCCAGTTGCTGCCAGACGTTCCGATTCGACCCCATTGAACCGTTGACGTGTCATGAACGCTGCAAGCAGAATACAAGGTAGACTATTTAATTATTTGAATTTAAAGAATTTGTAAATAATGAAGATGATTCTTTAGATACTTCTCTAAAAGAAATTTATGGAACTGAATACAGGTCGT
The DNA here is from genome assembly GCF_003997415.1 of Mesorhizobium sp. M7A.F.Ca.MR.245.00.0.0. Lineage (NCBI taxonomy): Bacteria > Pseudomonadati > Pseudomonadota > Alphaproteobacteria > Hyphomicrobiales > Phyllobacteriaceae > Mesorhizobium > Mesorhizobium sp. M7A.F.Ca.MR.245.00.0.0. The sequence goes on from NZ_RZTE01000079.1 coordinate 6,580, forward strand.
TTAAAAAATATAGATCAATAGAAAATAGCAGAATCTCATTAATATAAATTGTCAAATCGTACGAAGGTGTGCGATTCAGCAAGACAGGATCTGCGGAAGGTAACCCTTGCCGGAGCATCTCACGCGACAGCCACACACTCAATCTCGATATCAAACTCCATCGGCCAGGACGCCACCGGCACAAAACTCCGCGCCGGCGGGTTCGTCGTAAAATACTTCGCATAGACCCGGTTGATGGCGTTGTAGAAGCCGGAATTGACGGCGTAGATCCGCACCATCACCACATTGTCCAGCGAGGTGCCGGCCGCTTCCAGGCAATGTTTCAGCGCCTTCAGCGATGCCTCGGTCTGCACCTCGATGTCGCCGCGCACCATTTCGCCGGTCACCATGTCCACCGGCGGCGTCGCCGAGATGAACACGAAGCCATTGGCCTTCACAGCCGTCGAGCACGGCAGGCCAAGCGCCCGCACCTTGGCCGACATGACAGGCACTTCGATGATTTCTTTCTTCATGGCAAATCTCCCTTGTTTGCAGGGAGCTTATCCCCGCACTGGCGGAACGCCAGCGCCGTTCTTCCCTTCTCCCCTTGTGGGAGAAGGTGGATCGGCGCGATAGCGCCGAGA
>NZ_RZTE01000007.1:0-23544 GCF_003997415.1 Mesorhizobium sp. M7A.F.Ca.MR.245.00.0.0
TATCCGGGATGATGATCCCGCCAGCGGTCTTGGATTCGGATTCGACCCGGCGAACGACCACGCGGTCATGCAGCGGGCGGAACTTCGACTTTGCCATTTTCGGATTTTTCCCTGGTGCGGATGTTGAGGGGTTTTTGTTAGCACTCGCGATGGACGAGTGCTAACGCGATAGTGAGGTAGGCTGTAAGCGGGCACTCGTCAAGACGGACGAGGGCAGGCGAGGAGCTCTGGCCCCCTCCCCGGTGGAACCCAACGCATACGCGGCATCCGCGTTGATGGCTGCGAGCCCCACATTTCCATTGAATTCGGCGTCATGACGCCAACTTGCTCGCGCCGCTTCCAAGTCGTCAGTCGTGCTGCCGTCAGCACGAACATAGGGCTGCGCTTCACTTCCCGTCGAAGCCGCGGCAAGCAGCGTCGCCGTCAGCACGCTCCTTTGCAGATGCTTGCCAAAGGTGGACAGTGAGCGCACCTGCGCCGGGCTGTTGGTGCGAACGTAAGACGTCATTGACAACTCCTTTTTGCAAGTCGAGCCCTTCTCCAGAAGAAGTCCGCATCGCGTTGAAGACGAGCTGCGAAAAAGAGAAAGATGGGTTTGATAGCTGCGGCCCCAACGGTCCCTTCAGATTTGAGATCACTTCCGCCGCGAGTGGCTGAAGCTCCTCGCAACGTCACAATCGAATCTGCTGCCAAGCCTCCAGGAAAGGAGAGCATTGCTCATCTCGCGCTTGTGCATGCAGTCAACCTTCGATCCGTGTTGCCACATCTCAAGAGCAAATGCGGTGCCAAAGCTCACTGGGAAGTGAACGCATGGCTCTCCCTGAAAACCTCACAAATCCAGCATGGTCAATTGTGCGGAACCCGACATGCGTCTTCTGCCACTGTCAGCTTTCGGACAGGCATGACGCGTTTCGCGCCGACCACCGGTCGATCGGTTTTGGGGCCGGTCTGTTCGCCTCATAAGAGCGCGTCACATTGCGTAGCGGTTTCCCGAGCGCCGCCACATGACACTGGACCTGCAGGTAGCACCGGCTTCTCATCCAGCCTTACTTTGGCCCCTTCGCGTATCAAATTCCCGCTGGCGAGCCCTGCTTTCATAGATCGCACCATGCCGGATGTCTGCTCTGGCGCCCGACCCGCTGGCCCGATCTCGATCCGGCATAAGGGCGCAGCATCTTTGCAGGCCGTTTCATCCCGGCGTCCTGCTTGGCTGACAGACCGCACTTGGCGAGCGGTCTCCATGCTCTCTCCAAGGACCATCCCTGCGGCTGGCTTGTCGACCTATGGGCGGGTCCGGCCGCCCGAAACCCTCGCGCCATCAGCTTTTTTCCCCGCCGCCTGCGGCGGCTTCCTCGCGCCGCTTCGCTCACAAAAAAGCTGCCCGCTCGGGTCCTTCACTGTCGCTGCGGCCCTGTCGGATTCAGGCGGCCCTGACGCGCCCATTACGGTGCGCCATCGCAGGGGATGGTCCCCGGCGAAACCACAAAAGGAGACTTCGAAATGACCGCGATCGGTTACGTCAACAAGCAGGAAAACGGCGCCTACAAGGGCCAGCTCAAGACGCTCAGCGTCCGCGCCGACATCGATATCGCCCCCAACCAGGCCAAGAGCGCCGATAACCATCCCGACTTCCGGGTGCTGACGCAAGGGGTCGAAGTTGGCGCCGGCTGGATCCGCACCGGCGAGACTTCTGGCAAGGATTATGTGAGCCTGTCGATTGCAGCGCCGGAGTTCGGACCGCGCAAGCTCTACGCCAATCTTGGCCGCGCCGCCGGCCAGGACGATGACGACACCTACGCCATCATCTGGAACCCGGCCGACTGATCGGCCGACATAGAGCCTCGCGCCGCAGCCCGGCGCGGGGCTCATTCCCAGGAGTTCCACCCAAACCCCGTCCGCCCTAAAGGGCGGCGAAAACTCTCCCCCGACTCTTCGCCCGTCCCCGAGACGATCTCCCTCGCCCATCCTCGCCCTCGCTTGTCCGAAGCGAAACGAGGATCATCATGGAAGACGAAAACGAACGCGCGGCCCGCGCGAAAAAGGGCAGCCCGTTTCTCAGCACAGCCCAAGCCGCCTTCTATATCGGGCTCTCCCAGCGCACGCTCGAAAAGATGCGGCTCAAGGGCGGCGGCCCGAAATTCCGCAAGCACGGCCGATATGTCCGCTATCACATAGATGAACTCGACCATTGGTCGAAAGGACACCCGCAGCACTCCACTGCCGGCGATGGCGAGGCCGGTTCCGGCCAGGGCGGCAAGGGAGGCCGTTCATGAGCCGGCGCCCTTCCATCCATCTGATCGGCAGCCGCCTGCGGCGTGTTCGAGCCCGTAAGACGGTCGCCTTGGCCGCGGCCGGTCTCGGTCTTTTGGGCTTCACGGCGCTGGCAAAACCCACCCCTTGGCTGGTCTGGAACGCCTCGGCCAGCGCGCCGATCGGCCTTTACCGCATCGCTGCGGGAGCGCTGGCGCGTGGCGATCTCGTGCTCGTGCGCCCGCCTGAATACGCGGCGTATCTCGCCGCCGAGCGCAGCTATCTGCCTCGCAATGTGCCGCTGGCAAAACGTCTTGCAGCGCTGCCGGACGATAATGTCTGCGCCTTCAATGACGCCATCATCATCGGCGGCGACATCGTCGCGCGCCGGCTCAAAATCGATGCCGAAGGCCGACCTTTGCCATGGTGGAACGGCTGCCGAGCGCTCGGCGACAACGAGGTTTTCCTGCTCGGCAGCGACAAAAACCGCTCCTTCGACAGCCGCTATTTCGGGCCTGTTCCCACTCAAAATGTCATCGGGAGGCTCGTACCACTATGGACCGAGTGACCCTCCTCTTGTTGGGCATGATCGCCATTGCGCCATGCGCCTGTTCCGCCTCGACCGGCGCTGAGACGGTCGCCATTTCCCAAAGTCCGCAGCTGCGAAAGTGGCAGACGTTGGTATCGGAAGCAAGCCGGCGCTTCCATATTCCCCAAGCCTGGATCTATGCCGTCATGGCTGCCGAAAGCGGCGGCAAGACGATGCGCGACGGCCGCCCCATCACCTCCCCCGCTGGCGCCATGGGCCTCATGCAGGTGATGCCCGGCACCTATGAGGAGATGCGGGTCGAACACGGCCTTGGGCCTAACCCGCACGATCCGCGCGACAATATCCTGGCCGGCACGGCCTATCTCAGCGCCATGTATGACCGCTTCGGATTTCCTGGCCTGTTTGGCGCCTACAATGCCGGTCCCGAGCGCTACGACGAGCATTTGAAGCGTGGCAAACCGCTGCCAGAAGAGACCGTTGAGTACCTCGACCAACTCAAGGCGGCCGGAGTTTCGGCGGCCGACATCGAGACGTTCGAAAGCAAACCTGTCGCTCCAAAGGCGCAAATCGCTCCTCTCGGACGGTCGCTGTTCTTCATCCATGACGGTGTTCACGCCGGCGTAAACGGCGATCTCTTCGTGCCGCTCGGCAAGGACGGCGCGCAGCCGAGGGAGCCGGTGCGTTAGCCATGGGCGGACGGGGCGCGTCTGGCGGGGCTGGTAAGCGTCCGGTTCTTGCACGTCGCTCAGCTCTTGACAGGATTTGCCGCTTTCCAGTTCCACGGCAGCAATTCGTCGAGGCGGTTGATGGGGGTCCGTCAACCATGCGCGAGAGCACATCATGAAGATAGGCGTAGGGTTCGACGCCATTGAGCTTGCAGGTTTCGACCAGCGAGCACAGCACCGCCCATCGATGACCGCCGCCGTCGCTACCCGCGAAGAGGTGGTTCTTGCGGCCAAGACTGACCGGCCGGATCGCGCGCTCGACCGGATTGGTGTCGAGCTCGGTGCGACCGTCGTGCAGGAAGCGCGTCAGCCCCTCCCAGCGCGACAGCGCGTAACGGATCGCTTCGGCGAGCGTGCTGCGCCCTGGCAAGAGCGGAAGCTGCGCTTCGAGCCAGACCCGCATGGCATCGACGATTGGTTTCGAACGGATGCGCCGAGATGCCAACCGATGCGGGGGCGACTGACCGCGAACGTCGGCTTCGACGGCATAGAGTTGGCCGATCCGGCGCAAGGCCTCCACCGCGATCGGTCCGTTGGTCGCCTGAGCCACGTCATAGAATTTGCGCCGGGTATGCGCCCAACAGGCAGCAAGAACGATGTCTCCCTTGCCGGTGAGTTGCTCGAAACCGGCATAGCCATCGACATGCAGCACGCCCTTGAAGTGCTCGAGATGCGAGGCCGGGCGTTCTGCCTTGCGGTCCGGCGCAAACATATAGATCGCCGCCGGCGGCTCCGGTCCAGCCCAGGCGCGTTGCTCGCGGGCGTAGACCCACAGCCGCCCCGTCTTGGTGCGCCCACGACCGGGATCGAGCACCGGCACCGGCGTATCGTCGGCAAAGAGATGGTTGGAAGCGAACACGCTCTTGGCGAGGCGTTCGTGCAGGGCTTCGAGCCACCAGCAGGCGCCGCCAACCCATCCAGCGAGCGTCGAGCGCGGAAGATCGACACCATTGCGGGCGAAGATCTGCGACTGCCGATAGAGCGGCGTATGATCGCAGTACTTGCTCACCAGCACCTGCGCGAGCAGCGCTGGCGTGGCCAGGCCGCCGCCGATCAGCCGCTCCGGTGCCGGCGCTTGCACCACCGTCTCGCAGGTCCGGCAAGCATATTTCGGACGCGTGGTGCGGATCACGCGAAGCTGCGCTGGCACCCAATCCAGCATCTCACTCACGTTTTTGCCAATGGCATGCAGGGTGCCGCCGCAACACGTGCAGACTGTGCCGCCTCAAGCAGGACGTCCTCGCGCGGCAGATGATCAGGCAGCGATCTGCGATGGGACGACCGCTCCGCCGACGGTTTGACTTCGAACGGACGGCTCTCCTGGATGCGAGCAACATCGGCGTCGAGGTCTTCCAGCGCGAGCACAAGCTGGTCGGGGGCAAGCTGCTCGGAACTGCGGCCGAACTGCGCTCGCTGGAGCTTTTTGATGATCGACTGAAGTCGCTCAATCTCCCCGTCGCGGCTCTCGACCGCAGCCGCCATGTCGCGCACGAGACGCTGCAAAAGCTGCGGGTCGGAAGGCAGATTTTCGAGATCGATCAACATGATCGAATCTATCATAAACAGCCTAAAAACCCAAGCTTTCCGGGCTTTTCCGCGACAATCGACGAGGCGATTTCAGCCCGCCAGCATCGGTCGCCAGAAGCGTTCCGGCGTGCGCCAGTCGATCCCCTCGATGAGCATCGCCAGTTGCGCTGGCGACAGTGTCACCGAGCCGCCTGGCTCAGCCAGGCGCGGCCACATGAACTGTCCGCGGTCCATGCGCTTGGTGAACAGGCACAGCCCCGTTTCATCCCAAAAAAGGATTTTCAAAAGCGAGGCATTCTTGCCGCGGAAGACGAACAGATGTCCCGAGAACGGATCCTTCTTCAGGTGTTCCTGGATCAGCGTCGCGAGGCCATCGAGGCCCTTTCGCATGTCGGTGTGACCCAAGGCCAGATGCACTTTCACGCCGGCCGGAACGACAATCATGACGCCTTCTCCTTACCAGTGAGCTGCCGCTTCACGGCGGCCGTGGTCGCGCCCGCGCGCGAACACGCGCCGTCCATATCCAGTTCCATTGCCACCATTCCGTCCGGCGGCTGCACGAGATCGCGCAACGCCGCGAGTGCCGGCAACTCGTTCGCCGCGCCGTCGGCGAGCGCGACCATCGCCAGTTGCGGCGCCTTGCGGGCAGTCAGGCCGAACTCTTCGCGCCAGCGGAAGGCCATGCTGGTGGCAATGCCGTGGCGGCGACAGACCTGCGCCACGGCGACGCCAGCCTCTCGGTCTCCGCGACGATCGCCCGCTTCTGCTCGTTGGTGAAGGTGCGCCGGTTCGAGCGACCGTCCGCAGCCCCAGGCGTCAAGCGGTATTTGCGCCGTACGCAATTAGCAGCGCTGCTTAATTGGGCCCGGGTACTCGGATGAAGAAGCGACCGCCAGTCCATTTCAGTGCCGGATTCCTCGAACCGATCGCGCCATCTGCGCAGCGCGTGCGGCGAAAGATCGAGCGCCGCCGCATACTCGGCGAGCCCCATGCCGCTCCAATTCATCGCCTCCACATGCATTCCCCAGAACGCATGCAGCGCAAGCGGACCGCGGTCCGTGCGCGCGCCGTAGCGGCGGCGAGGTGGCGCGTTTTGCTTCCGCCGAGGCGCATTCCTGGCGCGCTTCTTCTGCTTCTCCGCGTACAATTCCCGCAGATATTCCGCACGTTTACGCAGGTCTTTCGGCGTCAGCAGGTGGCGCGCCCAACGCTCGAAGGTCACCGTCGAAAGCTTGTGCCGGCGGCAATATTCCTCCGCCTCCAGAGAGCTGCGAAACCAGCTGCCGACATGCGTGCGCCAGTAGGGGTTGTCAGCCTTGTCCCAGGAGCGGCGGGGCGCCATCGCAGATCATCCTCCTCGACAAGAAGGAACCCGACATGACGCGAGATTGCACTACCTCAGATATGTGCAGGGACCGGACGCTTACCGGGGCTGGGGGGCTGGGCGCGTAAGGCAAGATAAAGGCACCGCCTCCAGGAGGCGGCTAAGTCTTTGTCTGCACATCGTTTTTCCAGGAGGCTGCCGCCGGTGCCAAGAGGGTTTGACGTGTAAGTGTCTGATTTTGCTTGATATGTCTGGGAGGTCGCATGGCAGATGACGAGTTCAGGCCGAAGCTCGGCAAAATCGGGTCGCGCGGCTCGAAGGCAGGCAAACGCTATGCCGGTCAAGTCCGGGCAGCCGTCAACCGAGCCGGCGGCCAGCCCCAGCCCGGCGGTCGCTTCACGGGCAGCCGGACAGGGCGTGGCGGGGCGGCTGCGGAGCTGCTGAAATCGCGCGACCGGTATGCCGCCTTCCGCCAGCGCCGGGTGATCGTCAAGGCGCGGATCGTCAAGCTCGCCGGCAAGGGCGCGGACGGGGCGCGTGCCCATCTACGCTATCTTCAGCGCGACGGCGTCACCCGAGAAGGTGCGCCTGGCGAGCTCTACGGCGCCGACAGCGACCGCGTCGACGGCAAGGCGTTCATCGATCGCGCGGACGGCGACCGCCACCAATTCCGCTTCATCGTCGCTGCCGAAGACGGCATCGAGTATGAAGACCTGAAGCCGCTGACGCGGCGGCTCATGGCGCAGATGCAGGAAGACCTCGGCACGAAGCTCGACTGGGTCGCGGTTGATCACTTCAATACCGGCCATCCCCATAGCCACATCATCGTCCGAGGCAGGGACGACCGTGGCGAGAACCTGGTCATCGCGCGCGAATATATCTCATCTGGCATCCGCGAGCGGGCGGCCGAGCTGGTCAGCCTCGATCTCGGTCCGCGAACCGACCGCGAGATTGAGCTTCGCCTGCGCCGGGAAATGGAGCAGGAACGCTTCACCAGCATCGACCGTCGGCTGCTCAGCATGCGTGATGATGACGGCCTGGTCTCGCCGGACGGTCCCGACGCCATTCGTCAGACGCTGCACCAGGGACGGCTGCGCAAGCTCGAGCGGATGGGTCTGGCCGCGGAGGTCGGCGCTGGTTCCTGGCGCCTCGACGATGAGCTCGAAGCCACGCTGCGCCGCACCGGCGAACGCGGCGACATCATCAAGACCATGCACCGCGAACTGGCCGGCAAGGGGCTTGCCCGCAGTGCCGCCGACTGGGTGATCCACGATCGAGCCGGCGAGCCCGTCCAGTCTCTCGTCGGTCGGGTTGTCGCGCGTGGACTGGCCGACGAGATCAATGACCGCCATTACATGATCGTGGACGCCGTCGACGGTAAGAGCCATTGGATCGACATCGGTAGAGGCGAGGCGATGGAAACGATGCCTAATGGCTGCATCGTGCGTGTCGCGCCAAGGAACACCGAGCCGAGGCAGGTCGATCGTACCATCGCCGAAATCGCCGCCGCGCATGGCGGCCGCTACGACGTCGATATGCACCTGAAGCATGACCCATCCGCCACCGAGAGCTTTGCGCGAACGCATGTGCGGCGGCTGGAGGCGATCCGCCGCGCGACCGGCGGCGTCGAGCGAGAGCCGAACGGCACCTGGCTCATCGCGCCGGACCATCTCGATCGCGTCGCGAATTATGAGGGCCAGCGGGCCAGGGCCGAGCCTGTCGTTGCCGACAAGCTCTCCTCAATGGCGCTGGAGCGACAGGTCAGCTTCAACGGCGCCACCTGGCTCGACCGGGAGCTGGTTGCCGATAGACCCGAGCCTTTGCACGGATCCGGCTTCGGCCGCGACGTGAGAGAGGCGCAAGCTCGCCGGCGGCAGTGGCTGATCGCGCAAGGCCTCGCGCATGAAGAACAGGATGGGATCGTCTATCGAGCCAACATGCTTTCGATCCTGCGCCAGCGAGAACTGAACCGTGTTGCTGGCCAACTGTCGGAGGAACTTGGCCTGCCCTATGCCGAAGCGCGATCCGGAGGACGAGTAGAGGGTACGCTCCGCCGCTCCGTCGAGCTTGCCAGCGGAAAATGTGCCGTCGTTGAGAAGTCGCGCGAATTCACGCTGGTGCCATGGCGGCCGGTGCTTGAGCGCCATGTGGGCAAGGAGGTCTCCGGTGTCGTGAGTGGGGAGGGGATTTCATGGACCGTCGGCCGGCAAAGGAGCGGACCTGGTGTTTCGTGAGATGGTGTACAGCTTTTTAGCCAGCGGCGCGGGCAGCCATGCGACCCCGCGTAGACCTTATGGCCGCAGCCCGCAATCGGTCGCATGGACCTGCCAGGCGGGGCGGCTTTGGAGCGTTCGGACCCGACACGCTGCGTGAGTGGCCAGACTTCGAGCGCTCGAAGATGGCGGACTGTTGTCTGCTGGCCGGCGTTATTCCGGCTGGCCTATGACCGCGGCGCAACAGTTCACCGCTGAAGTTGCCACGGGCGAACATCGACAAGAGAAAAAACACCATTGCGCGATACAAATCGCCGTTGAAAGCGTTTAGGTTGCATGCGCTTCGCCAAGTAAACGGATACCCCAGAAGAGAGCCATGACCACGGCCCGCCATATCGTGACGCTGCTTAAAAGCCACATTGCCGGCGACGAGGATCGTTTCCTCTCTATCGCGATGCAGCTTGCTGCGCATGAGGCACGTCAAGGCCATGGTAAGCTTGCTCAGGAGCTCAAGGATCTGGTCGACGCAGCCAAGAGCAGGGACGCCCGGATTGTCAAGAGCAGTCGGCCGGTTCCCCTTTTTCAGCCAAAGGGCGAGCTCGCAGGGCTCCTGCATGTGCGCTATCCGGACCTGCGACTGACCGACATGATTTTGCCGGACAGTCTGCGCTCGCGCCTGCACCGCGTGCTGGGAGAGCAGCGCCAACAAGCAAGCTTGCGCGAGCACGGGCTTGTTCCCCGTCGCAAACTGCTTCTGGTCGGCCCGCCAGGATCAGGCAAGACGATGACCGCATCGGCATTGGCCGGGGAGCTTCATCTGCCCCTTTTCACGATCGTCCTCGATGGTTTGATCACCAAGTTCATGGGAGAGACTGCCGGAAAGCTGCGGCTTGTTTTTGATGCAATGCAGGCGACGCGGGGCGTCTACTTCTTTGACGAATTCGATGCCATCGGCGCGCGTCGAGGCGAACGCCAGGATGTTGGCGAGATTCGGCGCGTGCTGAATTCGTTTCTGCAGTTTCTCGAGCAAGACGACAGCCACAGCCTGATTATTGCGGCAACAAATCATCCCGAGCTGCTCGACAGAGCTTTGTTCCGCCGTTTCGACGATGTCATCGAATACGCCGTGCCCGATCGGCCGATTATAGAGGCGCTGCTTCGGGCTCGACTCGACCGCTTCGACACCAGAGGGCTTGCCTGGAACGAGGCGATCTCTCAGGCAGAGAGACTGTCGCAGGCCGAGATCACGCGCGCGGCCGACGACGCTGCAAAAACCATCATATTGCGGGGGGGGAAGCGGATCACCTCGGAAGCGCTCATCGACGCTCTGAAGGAACGCCGGCAGGCGTCGCTGTTTGAGTAGCGACAGCACAGATCATAATGGCAGACGATTTTCCGCGCGACCGCGCCCATATCCACCTTCGCCATCACAGCGTCGGTGTTCCTGCCGCAAAGCGCGCAAGCCTATTATTTGCGGAAAGTCGAGGCGTATCGAGACGTTGATACTGACCGCGGCAGACCGCGCAACGAGCCGCTCGTCTCCCGCATGGAGACAGTCAGGCTGGCGACTGCACGATCGTTGTTTACCGACCACGACGACCTCTTCCCCCAGGCCGCTGACGAGCAGGTGTGGTGGGAAGTCTGGCTGCGCGACGGTCGCCGCGAGAACTTCGAGCACATTGCCGAAGCCCTGAACATCACTTTGCGCACGCATGCGGTCAGGTTTCCGGAGCGGGTGGTCATGCTGGCCCTCGCCAGCACGGCAATGCTCGACCGCATGATTGCGCACAGCGATGTCGTCGCCGAGCTGCGGCGCGCGAAGGATACGCCGTCCTTCTTCCTGGGCCTTGGCGGCGCGGAGCAAAGGGACTGGAGCGACGAGCTTCTCGGGCGCGTCAGACCGCCTCAATCCGATATTGCGGTCTGCATTCTCGACAGCGGCGTGCGTCGCACCCACCCGTTGATCGAACCCGCACTTGCCGTTGAAGACTGGCACACCGTCAAACCGGCATGGGGCAGCGACGACACACCTGCGTGGAGCGGCCACGGGACGCGAATGGCAGGTGTCGGCCTGTACGGTGATCTGGTCCCGCTCCTGGTCGGAGGCGATCCAGTTCCATTGCCCTTTCGGCTGGAGAGTGTTCGTATCCTTCCGCCAGAAGACGAGGCAAACGATCCAGAACTCTATGGCGCGATCACCGCGGAAGCGATCGCCCGCGCCGAGGTGCAGGCGCCGGAGCGCCGCCGCGCGATCGCAATGGCTGTGACAAGCGCCAGTCCGGCGCGTGGAAGGCCCACATCGTGGTCTGCCGCTATCGACCAACTCTGTTTCGAAGAGGAACAGCGACGCTTGATCGTTCTCTCTGCCGGCAACATCGGCGATGACCTCATGCCGGCCGAGCATTTGACGCGCAACGATCTGGAAGCAGTCGATGATCCTTCTCAGGCCTGGAATGCGCTGACGGTCGGCGCTTTCACAGAAAAGGTCGATATCATTGACACCGACTTTTCGGGCTACGCTCCGATCGCGCCGGTCGGCGAGCTCTCGCCGCGCAGTCGCACTTCGGTCGTTTGGGACAGGCAGTGGCCGGTGAAGCCCGAGGTCGTCTTCGAAGGCGGCAATCTCGCCCATGACGGTGTGTTGCCCGGCGAGCCGATCGACGATCTGCAGATATTGACCACTTTCTGTCGACCCGAACTGCGCCACTCCACCACCCTCGGAGATACGAGCGCGGCAACGGCCCATGCCGCACGGATGGCGGGACTAATTCTATCAGCGCGCCCCGAGCTGTGGCCTGAATCGGTTCGCGCCCTGATCGTCCACTCGGCCGAATGGACTCCGGCGATGCGCGCACGCATCGATGCGTGCAACGGAGCGAAGGGCGAGATCCAGGCGCTCGTGCGGCGCTATGGTTACGGCGTGCCAGATCTTGGGCGCGCGCTTCTGTCAACGGTGAACGACCTCACGCTTATCGTTGAAGATGAGCTTCAGCCTTTCCAGCGCGAGGGCGGCGCGGCTGCCAAAACGCGTGACATGAAGCTGCATCGCCTGCCTTGGCCGAAGGAGCAGCTCGCGGCGCTCGGCGCTGCCCAGGTCGAGCTCCGCGTCACGCTGTCCTATTTCATCGAACCCAACCCCGGTGAACGCGGATGGACCCGCCGGCATCGTTACGCGTCCCATGGTCTTCGGTTCAGAGTAAAGTCAGCGACCGAGACAGTCGACGAATTCCGAGCCCGCATCAATCAGGCCGCTCGGGACGAGGAGGAAGGGGCGCCTGCTGGAGGCGGAGAAGAGTGGCTGCTCGGCACCTTCCGCGATCGCGGCTCGTTGCACGCCGATTTCTGGTCGGGCAGCGCCGCCGATCTCGCCGAGCGTGACGCGATCGGCGTGTTCCCGGTCGGGGGCTGGTGGAAGGAGAAGCCTTACCTGGAACGCGTCGACGCTCTGGCTCGGTACGCCCTGATTGTGACGATTCGGGCGCCTGGGGTCGATGTTGACATCTTCACACCCGTCGAAGCAGCCCTGACTGTCGAGACGTCGGTCGAGACCTGATGCAGCACTGTCCAAACCGGCCAACAACGGAGGTTTGACCAGCCTCTGGTGCCATGGCGGCTGGTGCTGGATCATCACGTCGGCACGGGATCATGCGCGGAGGACGATAGGCCGGCAAAGGAGCGGGCCAAGCGTGTCATAATGGCGCCCATGGTCACGCCCACAAGCCGCGCCCCCTGCGTCTACGGAGAGGTGCGCGTCTGCTTAGGCGGCCGAGACATCGCTTACCTGATCAACGCGCTCCGTATTTGCGCCTGTAAGCGGCAATGAAATCGTCGTCGCTACAGATGCAGCGGCCGCTGGAGTCCTTGGCCTTCGGATCGTGCAAGTGAGAGCCAAGGGGGCGCAGAAGATTCACCCGAGTGCTCGTCGTCGGGCTCATGGGAAACCCCGCACTATGCTTGACCAAATCCGCGGCAAGCATAATCCCGGCAAGCACCGACTGAAAGGCCATCGGAACCACAGTTCGAACGCGGCGACTTCCTTCGCTAAGCTGGAACACCAGACCGCCGCAGATAGCCTGCTGATAAAAGGAGCGCAGGGGCTGGCCGACAAACGGGGCTAGCGGTTCAAACGGCACAGCCATCGCTGTAGCCACGCGAACTACAAAGTCGTTGGGAACTCCGGCATTTGTCTGCAGGAGCGTTTTCACCTGCTCGTGTGCTTCCGGTATTCCGAGTTCCTCGGCAATCAGCTGGTGCTCGTCCTTGGATTTTCCGGATGGCAGGTACATGCAACAAAGGCAAGCCTGGCCGTCATCGAAACCATGCCGGGAGATACCGAGATCGTGCTCCTGCGTCCAAGCGTTTGCGATCCATCGCGGCAGTGCACCTTGGACAGCCAGACGGTCGGCGGCGGTGTCAAGCGCCACACCCACTTGGTCTAAGACCCAATTGCCCCGGCGCGCAACATATTCTGCCCACGTCAGAGGGTGCGCCTCGACCTCAAGGCCAGTCGATCTAAGGGCGGTGGCTGCAAGAACCGCCTTGGACATACCAATCTCCGCCTGGCCGGCCAATGCGTAGCGCTGCAGGTTTGAGAGTTCGATCGCTTCGTGATCGATTACATGCAGACGACCCTTGAGATCGGGTTGTCTCGCTAGCGCCCAAAGCGAGCCATGGCCTATCGCACCGAGCCCAACGAGGTGGGTTTCGCCAAGGTCGACTGGGAAGTCGATCGGGCCAGCCTCCCCGGCTTTGGTCTTGTCGTAGCTGCATAGCGAGAGGTCGATGGTTTCGTCCAACTCGGCGCCGGTCAACTGGGCGGCGAAGATAGTTCGAAAGACGTTGGCGGCGCCGAAGCAACTGGCGGCGCCAGCTCCAAAAGGCAGCAGACTTGGGCCAGAGCCCACCGGGTCCGTACGCGACAGCTTTGCCGCCCAACCGTCCGATCCCACGAAAAAGATCGGGCACCGGAGTGATGGGCGCGTTACCCCTGCAACGACGCAGACGGTGGCAGACTTGCCGGAACGCCGGATGCCGACTTTTGGATTGATCGACTTTGCCAAGCGCTCCAGCGCTTGGGCTTGAGAGCTCGCCGCGCTGTCCAGCGGGAGTATCGCCAGAACCGGGTAGAGCCTAGCGAGCAATCTCACCGCAAGATCTAGTGTCGCCTGGCCTTCGGCGCAGGAAGCGGCCTGATGGTCGAAGGCGACTGCCACGACCTGCTTTTCAAGAGCTGCTTTGAAGTCTCCCAGATGAAAATCGGCCAGGACCTGAGATGCCGCCGTGGCGGCACGATCGATGAAGTTAGCGAATGCCATTGTTCAACTCGATATCATGATCATTCGCGACAGTGCCGCGGGAGGGAGCGCATTCCATTTGGCCTTTTCGTCAAGCCGATAGGCGGCGACCCGAGCAAAATCGAAAGGCTCGCGGGCGAAATTCGGCACTACCAGCGACAGACACCCAACCGTGGTAGCAACCGCATAAGCGTCGTCCGTCGTCGAATGGTAGGCGCGGCCCGGATGGCTGTGAATCTGGGCCAAGAGTTTCAGGCCGCTTTTGTAGAGCCAGACATTGAGCCGGTGCAGTTCTTCGGCCGCAACGATCACGCAAACGCCATCGTTTGTCCGAATGTGACGCTGCGCCGGGATAACCGTCTCTGTTACGGCAAAGTGCCGGTCTTGCTGAACGCCGACCCAGAGCGCCATCCCCTCATTGCCTTCGCGACCAACTGAGCGCAGATGCCCATGCGTGGTCGAGATGCAGCCGCGCGGGAGAGTCACGATCGTTACATCTCTCAAACCAGTCATTCTTGTATCGCCTGAGGGGATACCACCATTCCTACGATTGCCGGTGGGAGTTGAATCTGCAACTGCTCTATAGGAATGATTCCGTACTTGATGATCTTGTCCAGGATGAAGGCCAAACAGCCTTCGCCAGAACCCCGATGAAGTAGCCATGGATCACCTGAATGGGCTGGATTGTCGTGGTATTCCCGGACGCCCGCCATGCACAGGAATGGTTCGTCCTCGGGACTGTTGGCCTGGATGAAGTCCGTCAGCGGCACGGCGTTCTGCTGGATGAGAGCTCCTATCATCTCCGGCGGCGTTCCGGGCAGCGGCGGACGTCTAAGCATTTTCAGGTATAGATCTTTCCGGGCAATCGGATGACGCGTAAACGGATCGACGAAGACCACGGACGGTGGTCTTAAGTCGTAGTCGGTGAAGTCGACCTCGCTCGCTGCGCTGATCACCCGTGGTTTTAACTTGAGGCTTGCGAAAATGAAGAAAGCGCGCGGAAAGGTCGCCTCGATCAAGAAGCAGCCCTGAGCCCGATAGACATCAGCATATGGCCGGAACCGGCCGATCTCCCGATCAAACTTCGCTCGGGAGACCTCCGGATCCACACTTTGGGGTTTAGGCACCTGCGACGCCCGCCTTCAGGCTGAGGAACAGGGTCACAGTATTCGGGAAACCGAAATCGCCAAGCTTCTTGTCGACGTCGAGCAAGTTGCCGGCCTCATCCTTCAATTCCCAATTCTCGGCTGGTTGGGCGACATTCTGCGTGTTCTCAAGGGCTTTGGTACGAATGACGTGAAGCGGCTGGTTGGGATTGGCTTCGACCTGCGTGGGCTGGCCGTTCACCACCATCGTGATCTCGATCTTGCCCGGCCCGCCGCCGTGATTATCGCCCTTACCCGAATCCTTCGACATTGTCCTACTCCTGTGGCTTGCCAACCGTCCCACGCCCTGGCGCCCACCTGCGAGTGAGACCGGCGGTCTTCAATCGTTCACCCGGCGCCACGGCCGCGAGTACGCGAAAGACAGGGGATAAGCTACCGAATCGGTGCTTGCCTTCTTTTATGGGTGACTTGAGCCGCAAGTAAATGGTCTCAAATTGCTCCTCACAACTATAATCGATTAGAGCAATGCGAAAATATTGGCGACACGCCTATTCATCTGCTCTCTCACTCGCCTGCTCCGTGCTTGGCAAGGGGAGCTTTGACTGCGTCACGCGTCCCCCAATCCTGCAACGCATTCACCCGAGCCTGCGCGACACCAGCGCCCGAAAAAACGCTGATCGTGGCGTTCTATCGCGAACTGGCGCTGCTGTTCTGGCTAGACGATTGCAACGACGTTGGCCTGATCGCGCCGGAGCAGCTCGCCGCCGTGGAGCAGGCGCTGGGGCACGGCGTACCGTGCGTTCTCTCCGGATTCGAGGGCTGCGCTCAGCTGCGCGCTTCGCTGGTGCTGGATCGGCGAACGGCGCCGGCCACGGTGGCCGCTGGCTGGGAGTACATCCATTTCGAACACTGCGCACTGCCCGAGTTGGACCTGACGCAGATCGACCTGCGCGCCTCGCTGCTGGGCAAGGCTATGCGCGCGCCGCTGCTGATCAGCTCTATGGCCGGCGGCATGCCACGGGCCGAGGCCATCAACCGGCATTTGAGCGAGGCAGCGCAAGCCTTGCAGATCGCCATGTGCGGTTCGCAGCGTGTGAGCCTGCAATCCCGTAACTCCCAGGGGCTAACGCGCGCGCTGCGCCGCCTGGCGCCAGACATTCCCTTGCTGGCCAATATCGGCGCCGCGCAACTGCGGGAGGCCGACGGCCTGGACCTGGCGCGTCGCGCGGTGGACGCGCTGGAGGCCGATGGGCTCATCGTCCATCTCAATCCGCTGCAGGAAGCGGTACAGCCGGGAGGGCGACCGCGACTGGCGCGGCGTCCTGGCGCTGATCGCTGGCGCCGCGCGCATCGTGGGCGTGCCGATCGTGGCCAAGGAAGTGGGGGCGGCCTGTCCGCCTCGGTGGCCTGTGCGCTCGTCGAGGCGGGCGTGGCGGTAATCGATGTCGCCGGCGCCGGCGGCACCAGTTGGGCCGCAGTGGAGGGCGAGCGCGCCCGCAATGCCGCCGACCGTGCAGTGGCGATGTCATTCGCCAATTGGGGGATTCCCACCCTGACCAGCGTGCAGGCGGTGCGTCGGGCGCTGCCAACGGTGAAGCTGATCGCGTCGGGCGGGATCCGCGATGGCGTCGACGTGGCCAAGGCCATCCGCCTGGGCGCGGACATCGCCGGGCAGGCGGCCAGCGTGCTGGGCGCGGCGACAGTGTCCACCGAGGCCGTTGTCGCGCATTTCGAGATCGTCATCCGCCAGTTGTTGGGTCACCATCAAACCAATTTGACGCCCCGGGACAATATCGTCCGGCATTGTCCGGTGTGCGACGATGTTGGGGATGCGACATAGGCGGATTGCCGTGTATTAAACCGCTTTTCCTTTGGCACGCATATTGCGCCCTATCGGTAAACCTCGTCATGGGCCGGCGGCAATCGCTCGGAGATTGTCGAAATAGCACAATCTGCCGGGGTGACATCCGGCCCGACTAGAGCAGGACCTTTCAGATGATGCAGAAAAGCAAGCGGCCATACTCGCGGGGAAATAGTCGCGTCAGGGCTGCATGGACGCTCTTTCCTGGTTGTTTCGGCGACGGACGCCAACTCTTCAATCGGCACCCGAACCAGTGCCTGGATGTCCAAGGAGCGCCCCTGTTGCGCGTGCCTGGCTGCACCCGCGTGCTGGCTCTCCTCCAAGGCGACGCTCGGCGCTGCTGCAGACCGGCGACGAGAACCCAACTTCAAAATTAGCATTCCGAAAACCGAAAGAAGTGAACAGGTATGTCCAGGATCGGCGCTTTGACGCGCGCGGCATGGCGATCGGCAACTCAGACGCTGGCCAAGGGTTCGAAAAGTTTACACCCGACGCTAGCGCCGGCCGATTTCAAGCGCGCACTTACGATCAACGATCGATATGGCGGGCTCACTGTCAATGTCCCCAAAATGCCTTTCTGGCTGACCGGGGGTGAAGCCTTCGTCTACCGCCGGACTAGCCACGGCGAGCAGCAGTTCATGCAGGTCGATGCTGCCACGGGTTTCAAGCGGCCCGCTTTCGATCAGGCGCGTCTGGCGGCAGCGCTAAACAAGGTGAGCCATGAGAGCTATCAAGCCGGCAATCTTCCGTTCGACCGTTTCGAACTGAGTGAGGATGGTCGCAGGCTCGACTTCCAGATTGAAGACACCCGGTGGAGCTGCGACCTTGCAAGCTATGACTGTACCAGCACCACATTCGATGCAAGGAAAGGGGACCGTAGGGAGCTCAGCCACCGCTACACGCCGCCAGCGGAGAACAACCCCGACAAGAGCAACGCGTCGCCCGACGGCAAATGGATCGCCTATATCAAGAACTGCAACGTTTTCCTGCGCAGCGAGGACGGATTGCAGGATGTTCCTCTGAGCCGGGACGGAGCCGAAGGCAATTGCTACGTCTTTTCGACGCTGAGCTGGTCGCCGGACTCGCGCCACCTCGCCGCTTACCTTGTTCGCCCCGGCTATAGGCGAGAGGTCCGCTACCTCAATTCATCGACGGACCAGTTGGAGCGGGAATATTCAACAATATTCTATCCCAGGCCGGGCGATGTCCTTCCGCTGCCCCAGCCAGTCCTGTTCGACATTGCCGGCCGGCGCCAGATCGTGATTGACGGTGCCCTCTTCTCGAACGTCTTCGAACTTTCCCCTCTCCGGTGGTGGGCGGACAGCCGCGGCTTCACTTTCGAATATAACCAGCGCGGGCATCAGCTCTATCGCTTGGTCGAGGTAGACGCCGCCTCGGGCCGCGGGCGCTCCCTGATCGATGAGACCAGCGAGACATTCGTGGATTATTTGCCGCTGGGGCATGGCCAGGAGGATGCCGGAAAAATCTTCCGTTACGATGTCGATGACGGGAAGGAGATCATCTGGGCATCAGAGCGCGACGGGTATGAGCATTTGTATCTTTTCAACGGCCGGACAGGCGCGCTCGAAAACCAGATCACCCGAGGTGAGTGGGTCGTCCGGAGGGTCAACCATGTCGATCCGGTGAAGCGTCAGATCTGGTTCGAGGCGAGCGGGATGAACTCGCAGGAGGACCCCTATTGGGTCCATGCTTACCGCATCGGCTTTGACGGCAAGGGACTGACTGCACTGACGCCCGAACCGGCCAACCACCATATCGAGTTCTCGCCTGACAGGCGCTATTATGTCGATCTCTGGTCACGCATCGATCTGCCCCCGCGCATGGCACTCTACCGCGCCAGCGACAATGCCAAGCTCCAGCAGATCGAGACGGCCGACATTTCCGAGCTCGTCGCCGCAGGCTGGCAGCCGCCGCTCAGTTTCCATTCCAAGGGGCGCGACGGCAAAACTGACATCTGGGGCGTGCTCCACCTCCAACTTCGACCCGACGAAGAAATACCCGGTTGTGGAGAATATCTATGCTGGACCCCACGGCTCCTTCGTCCCAAAATCCTTCTCGCGGTGGACAGAGCCGCTCACGCAGCTGGGCTTCGTCGTTGCTCAGATCGACGGCATGGGCACCAACAACCGCTCCCGCGCCTTCCATGATGTTGCTTGGAAGAATCTGAAGGACGCAGGATTTCCCGATCGCATTCTGTGGCACAAGGCGGCGGCCGCGCAATATCCATGGTACGACATATCCAACGTCGGCATTTTTGGCGCATCCGCCGGCGGCCAGAGTGCAGTCAGCGCGCTGCTCTTTCACCCCGATTTCTACAAGGTCGCCGTCGCCAAAAACGGCTGCTTCGACAACAGGATAGACAAGACCTGGTGGAATGAACTGTGGATGGGGTGGCCGGTCGGCATTGAATATTCGCAATCCTCCGCCGTTGACAATGCTCACAGGCTGCAGGGCAAGCTGATGATCGCGGTCGGCGAAATGGATGATAATGTCGATCCGTTTTGCTCGTTCCAGCTTGCCGATCGACTCATCAAGGCAGGAAAAGATTTTGACATGGTCTACGTTCCTGGTGCCAATCACCATACTCTAGGCACCTACACCGAGCGCAAACTCCTAGACTTCTTCGTTCGCAACATTCTCGGTCAGACCCCGCCCGACTGGAACAGCAAACCGATCGAGCTGGAGTAGCTTGTGGCTCTTGCAATTGTTAGCTCGCCTTATCGGCTGTAATCAGGGCGAGGCGCGAGCAAATCTGCACCGAAGGACGATCGTGGAGTCTAGGACTTGCGCTGCGTATTGAGGATAGGCTCGCCGCGACGTTGGTCTGAGCAAACTGCTTGATAGGCACGCCTGCAGACCGCGTGTGTGCGATTGCAAGATCCCCTATCAGCCTGGTGTGAAGCGTTCAGGGGAAAAGCCGCACCCAACGCCGCTTCCGCTCGCCGTAACGCTACGGCGGTGCGGCCCACCCGATCCGCTCGACGAGCATAGGAACACATAGGTCCCCGAACGGACGATTACCTTGGCAATAGAAGACCCTCGTCGGTCATCGCCGCTGTGGGTGGCAGCCCGTCGGTCTGGAGCTGCCACGATTCTCATCCTCGCGTCACATATGAGCTGAAGCTTTCCGGATCGGGTATCCAATCGGCATCCAGTTGCTCGGCGATATGGTTGAATTCTACCTCAGGACAAGAGTGAGTAGAGCAGCCCCGCTACGAAAATCCTATCCTGGTTCGTTTGACGCATCGACTATTCAGATTGATTGGCGTGATACCCGGCGCGGCCGCAACACGCTAGGCCGTCAACCGCTGAGCAGAAAACCAGCCTTCGCCTTCCGCGGCGGCGGACCTCGTCAGCCTTTCGAAAGCTTGCCTGAGTAGGTTGCTCATGTGATCTGTGGAAGTGAGGCTAGCGTGCACCCGTACAAACTGGACATTCATCGTAGCAGCTTGGCTGCAGGTGCAGCACGCCGTACCGCACGAGCAAGCGGACAAGCCGGCCAAGCCGGTTTTGAGCAGCACTTGGGCGAATTGCAGGCGGCGGATGAGTTGATGAGTGCACCAGGCGAGGATGTCCTCGTCAATGGCTCGCATGGCAAAGGTGAGTTGAGACCAACGAAGAGGCAGAGGATCCAAAGCAATCTGCAGCATGCTGTGACTGAGCGGCAACCAGGTCAGGTTGGTGACTCAGGCGCTCGCGCGATGATGCAACTCCCTGCCCATCAGGTGGGTACATCGGAACGGGAGGCGCAGCTCGCGATGCAGGGGGATGAGCACGAATACACCCCAGCGCCGCATCTCGATGGGTCGATGCCCTCGACAGTGCAGCCGGATCGTCCAATTGTGGCCCCCGACGGTGCCGACAAGCGTCCTGTTTATTCCAACGATGCCACCGCCATCGAAGGGCTGAAGTCTGCACTCCTTGCGGGTAAAGCCAGGCCGGACACGGTCACTCGCAGCGCAAATTCTCTTTTCGGCTTTAGTCGTTGGCTCTTTCAAAACAAAAAGCCAGGGTTTGCTGCTCGGCTTTACCATCCGTCGCTGAGCCAGGATCTCGAGGAGTACGAGAGTAGGGGTGGTTCCTCCACAGTGGCTGGCGCACTGCGTCAACTGATGAAGCCGATAGGCGGAGCCGCCCCGATTGTGGGTCGCGCTGTCCTGAACCCCCATCCTGACGACGCCGCGCTCACTAGACATTTCAGATCCGCGAGCGGCTACGCAACTGCTCTTAACCATTTCAGTCATTACCTACGTCAAAATGACAAGCTCGGGATTGCGGGCCGGATTTACGATGAATCGCTGGATAAAGATGTTGAGAGCTACAAGGCCGCCTCCTCTACTCGTGGAGCTCCGATCGAATCTGCACTGGTTTATATCCGCAAGCACCCGCCGCGCGTTATACTCGGGAGTCATCTGGAAAACGCGGTCAGCATGGAGGCTCGTCCCCGTGGCGACGCTGCTCAGCATACCGCACCACAGCAGGGATTCGATTGGCCAGAGGAGCTCCTGCCGGTAGGTTATAAGGAGGGCACCGATCTACCATTGTCTCTCGCCCCAACCGCGCACCAACACCAAGCACCCGACTTTGGAGAGGCCGTCCCTCACTTGAACTGGCGCCACGGCGACCAGGGCGCCCCGGAGGGGCTGGTAGCTGCACGGGACAGGAGCAGCCCGCTGCCAAGCGAGGCGGTGCCACATAAATCTGGACGGGGACTCGCTACGCAGCCCAGATTGTGGGCGGAGAAATCCGCCTCGCCAGAGCTCTTTCGACGGCGGGCGGAGCAGGCTCTGCCGGCGTCCGCCAGAGGTGTGGAGACATCCTCCGCGGTTGATGAAGCCGCCGCTCGCCAAGCTTTGGCTTGGTTGCAGCAGGAGATGGAGGGGATCGAACCGATGCAGGATCCTCATAAGGTGGCTACACCGGAATCTGAGGCGCAGCTCGTCAGGCAGAGGGATGAACACGAATCCACCCCAGCACCGCATCCCGGAGCTGGTGGTTCGATGCCCTCGACAGTGCAGCCGGATCGTCCAATTGTAGTCCCCAACGGTTCCGACAAGCGTCCTGTCTATTCCAACGATGCGACCGCTATCGAAGGGCTGAGGGCAGCATTCCACGCGGGTAAGGCCAGCGCGAACACGGTCACTTTCAATGTAAATTCTCTTTTCGGCTTTAGTCGGTGGCTCCTTCAAAACAACAAGCCAGGGTTTGCTGCTCGGCTTTACCATTCGTCGCTGGATCAGGATCTCAAAGAGTATGAGAGTACGGGTGGTTCCTCCACCGTGGCTGGCGCACTGCGTTACCTCAAGAAGTCGACAAGCGGAGCCCCGATTATGGGTCGCCCTCTCGTGATCCCCTATCCTGACGATGCCGAGCTCATTAGAGATTACAGAGCCGCTTCGACCAAGGAGTACCTGGCAGCGCCTGCGACCGGACGGAATCCAGATACCGTGGGCGGCTATACAAATTTTCTTAGACATTTTAGCCAGTATCTGCGTCAAAATAACAAGCCTGGGATTGCCGCTCGGATTCACGACAAATCGCTGGATAAAGATGTTGAGAGCTTCAAGGCTGTCTCCTATGGTAATAGACTAAGTATCGGTTCTGCATTGGCTCACCTCCGGGATATCCTGCCGCGCATTGTGCTCGGGCGCGAAACTGTCCTTGCTGCTCATCCGGCAGACGCAGTCACCAGGCGCGTTGGGGCCGCTGCTGAAGCTGGGCCAGCGGCACCGGCAAGAGCTCCCCAACCCGCCTCGCCAGCAACCGCTAAGCTGCCAGGCACCTACCGCGGCCTTCCACTGGTTGATGTGACCACACTGACGACCAGTTCCTCTGGGGCTCAGATCGGGGCGCTCGATCCGACAGCCCCGTCCAACGTTGCAACGGGGCGGGTGCTCGGCGCCGCCGAATGGCTGAGCGACGCCCATGTCCAGAGAGATTACAATTTGCTGGAGCGGCAACTGCAGGGGATCAATCCGGCGCTCGCTGCCCGGACTCGGCTGGTGGATCCTTCCGTATCCCATCTACTGCGACACACGTCGCCGCAAGACGCTCGAGGCATATTGCAGTCCATCTATAATCAAAACAACGCCACAGCCGACTTCCTGTTCTTGCCAGTGAATAATGGCACGGCTACTAGCCCCGGCACCCATTGGTCGCTGCTGCTCGTTGATCGCCGCGACCCCGAAAGGCGGTTCGCCTATCACTACGACTCCCTCCAGCGAGAGGGATATAACGACGTGCCTGCAAAACAGCTCGCAGGACTGCTGAATGCTACCTTGGCGCCAGCCCCCATGGCCAGACAGACGAACCATTATGATTGCGGCGTATTTGTCGTGGAGGGCACGTGGGCGCTGGTTGAACGATTGGTGAAAGGGCAGCGGCCAGACCACGAGCCGCTGCCCCTCGACAACCTCGTTGCCGATCGGCAGGCGCTGCAAGACCGGCTAAGGAGGCGCTTGCCGCACGAGGAAGAGCCGCGGCAGCTGCTGGAGGATGAACCCGCCTCCCCACCGATGATGGCATTCGAGCCAGGGGAACTGCGGCAACTGTTGGAAGACGAGCCTGACTCCCCACCAATGATGGCGTTCGAGTCAGGGGAACTGCGGCAACTGTTGGAAGACGAGCCTGCCTCCCCACCAATGATGGCGTTCGAGCCAGGGGAACTGCGGCA